>JAFMIA010000017.1:2392-47166 GCA_017854255.1 Pseudomonadales bacterium | reverse complement strand
GAAACGTCCGAATGCCAACCCTCGCCTGCAGCCTCACGGGTCTTGGGTCCTGAGGCAATGGTAATCAGCTCTTCAGGAATGCCGTTTGAATTTAGCGGAAAGGTCAGCGGCTCCCCAAGCCGGTGTGCGAGCGCTGCCTGTTCTGAAGGCGTGAGCGTTTGGTCTCGAAAGACCAAGACGCCTCGATTTGCGCTCAGCGTTAGGAGCTCTGAAATTTCAAGTTCTGAGCAGTCTGCCAATTGAAAGTCTGATGCTATCTCGGAACCAAATCGTGGCGTAATAGGCTTGGTGCTTAACATAGCAGGCTCGGCATTCTAACGGACTGGGCAGTCTGCCACAGCGCTTCCACGACACCAAGTCTGCTTGTCATGGGCTCTCTTTGGATCAAGTGACGGGTATCGGCTCAAGCGTCTTGTTGACGTCCGCCGGCTAATTTAAAAATGCCTCAATCGCTGTAATGTAGGCCTCGAATTGCTCACGACGAAGATTATGCCCGGCACCGGTTATTTGCTTGCATTGGAAACACGGGTTGAGAGACAGGATTTGATCCACAACGTTTTGTTGAACAATGCCGTCGCTGGTTTCATCGGCGTATAGCAGTAGGGCCGGACAGGTTATGTTTTGGATGAGCGTTTGCCAGGGGCTTCGGATCAGGCCCTTAAGGGCAAATCCATCGACTTCGCGTTTGGATTGCACCCAGCTCGGGAAATCTTCTAAAGACCAACTGGGATGCTGCGCGCGGCCCATGGCGAGCAGTTGGTCGTCGCTCAAGCGCGCGATCATCTCTAGATATTTTGCAAAGCCTGCAGCCCTTTTGCGCATGCTTTTTGTCTTTTGGGTATCGTCCTCATCAGACCATGCGGGGTCTTCTAGAATCATCTTGGCAACGAGATGCGGGTAATCCGCGGCGAGCGCGGCAACTGTGCCCGCGCCCATTGAGTGACCCACGGCGATAACCGGCTCGAGCTCTAGAGCTGTGATGACGTCTGCTAAGTCTTGGGTCATATCCTCCGCTGACGCAATGCCCCGACTGGACTGGCCGTGGTTGCGCGCATCCAAAAGGTAGATATCGAATTGATCCGTGAACCTCAGTGCAACTCTGTGCCAACACAGGCCGTTGTCGCTGAAGCCGTGGCAAAAAACCAAAGCGGGTTTGCCCACATTACCATTGCCATAGTAGTGAATGACGTGATCGCTAAAGTGCAGGTTATGGCCTTGCCAGTCCATTGTTGATGTCCAGGGTCTGTAGGAGTCTCAGCATACCGCGCGATGGCACATTGGCTCAAAAAAAAATCCCCCTTCGGTGGGGTATTCGGGGGCAGAATTGGCTTGGTGGGCAGGCGTTAAATTTCAAAATCGAGGAGACAGTCTTCAGGTCAAGGGTGTTAGAAAAGACCTGAAAGCCGCCGGCAAAGCACAAGGCTGCAGGCGTTTGCTCTGAGTGAGCCGTTTTAGAAATAGGTTAGCCTTGCTGCGGCGCGTCGCTTGACCTGTGGCATGGGCGAGGGTCAGTTGGTGACAGGGGCCAGGTCGGCCCATATTGCCTCAACCCACGCGCGAATGATGAGGGCTTCTTCCCAACGATCGATAAGTTCCTGCTGATGCTGGTCGGTTATGGCATAAGGGGGTGGGCCGAGTTCGACGAGAAAACGCAGGGTTGCGTCCTCGGTCTGCCGGGCTGACCACGCGCTGATACCCGCTTGCCACCAGGACTTAAATTGCGTCACCCAGGCCTGATGTTGGGGAAATTGGACCGAAATCTGAATTTGCTCGTTATTCGAAATCCTGCCTTGAAACGAATCGGAGCGTTGTAAAATGTGTTCAAAATAGGTTTCTTGAATTGGGTTGAGCGGCAGGCTAATTTCCCGGTCAACGACAAAGTGAGATAGGTCAGCGCAAAGACGCAGCTCAGGGACGGCTTGCAGAATTTCGAGGGTCGCAAATAAGTCGTTCAACGTTGCATTGCGATGGGTTTCAAATAAAACCTGAAAATCGTAAGCCGCCGCGACACGGATCCAATGCTCAACGACGGGGATGGTATCCAAGACCGTCAGCGGCATCACGCCCCCGATAATATTGACTTGCTTGGCCTGTAATTCGGATGCCATATCCAGCAGAGGGGTTAATTCATCAACTGTATTGGGGAAGGCGTTGACCATGCAGCTAAGCTGGTGGTCTTTGAAGAGGGGTGCGAGCGCCAAGGCGTCGTTGATTTCTTCGACATTCGGGTCGATGCAGACGCCCTGGTAGCCGGCTGCCTTGATCCGTTCAAAATGCACAGGGGCGGGCGCCTCCGGGATCCCCGGTTGGCGCTGTTCCATTGCCCATAGCGATTGATAAATTTCGAGTCTCTGGGGCATCTGGCTTAAAACGACGTTAAGAATGAGGCCGCGTTCCCGCCGGTTAAGCGCGCTTCTTGAGCCGCTTTTAAGAAGGCTTTACCTGACACGGATTCAATGCCGGGTGCATCGTGAAAAATCCGATAGGTTCGATAACGGTGGTACATCTTAAGCTGCGGCCATAGGCGAATGACCGTGTTTGGGTCATCACCAAAGCGCTGCTTGTGCAAGCTGGGTAATTCATACCAGGGCGCGGTGGGCTTGGCATGATGGGCATTGTGGTAGCCGAAATTTAAAATGAGCCAGTTTACCCATGGATAGCGCCAAGACAGAATGGGGCTAAACGTGTGTTCCTGCTCCCAAACTAAATCGCCCTTATGCTCGGACACGTCATCCGTAAATAGATTGAGATGGTAGGGATAGTCGTGCTCTAGGCCGTCAACAAATCGAAGCACAATAATCATCGTCATATAAGCAAGGCAATAGCCCAAAAGCGCGCTCGGAGCAATCCAGCCGATGGCAATGAGCAATCCCCCCCGGATAAGAATGACAAGGGTATTCCGCCGCATTTGATCCCGCCGCTTTGGAATCACAAAAGCGGTGAGCACCATGATGGAATGCATCAAGATGTCGTGCGCAGGGATATAAAACCATTCTAGAAAAATGGTTGCCCGATACACCAAGGGATGCTTTTTAAAGAAGGCCTCGTAATCGAACCAAACCACATCGTCGTTATCGACATGGTGGCGGAAATGTTTGTATCGAATATCTTCAAACTTGCCGTAGCAGGATCCGCAGATCCAGCCCAACGCTTTTCCGAGCTGCGCATTGTGATGGTTCTTTTTGAACACGGTGTTGTGTGCGCATTCATGGATAAGGTATGCCGCAATGATCATGCCGTGACCCAGCAGGAGTGCGCTTGGGATGAGGCCCCACCAGCTTGTCGTGAGAAGTAGCCACCAGCCAGCACAGTAGGCGCCGAGTGCGTAAAGCAAGGCGGCGCTATGCCAGCGCAGTCCGGTATTTGATTTGAAAGTCCAAATTGTCATTAAAGGCCTATTGGCACGTGATGAATAAAAGCGAGTCGTCACCCCATTAGGGCGACTAAAGGCCTTAGTATACCCCGTCTTTGGCGGATAAAAAGCCAGCAGCCAAACCGCTGAGGACGAATGATTCAAGAATGCGGCCGTATAGACCGCGCGCGCAGTCGCTCGATTTAACGATCATCTTGCGGTTAAAAGTGGCGGCTTGAGGCCATTATCTGGGCGCGTTGTTGAGGGGTGTTTCAGATTCCCTGAGGGTTGCCTTCTGCGTCTGACTATAGGATCGGTTAATGCTTGATGCGTCTCTGGCAAGGGATGATCTGCGACCCAACAAAACCGTTTGCCTGAGTCATATTTTTGATAAGTTAATGTTTGAGGTCACGCTGTTCTTTTATAAAAAAAATAAAAAAAGGACATTGCAATGAACTCAAACCACATCTTAACCAGCCTGTCCCTGGTTGCCGCATTCCCCTCAGTCTGAGCGATTACGCTTTCGAGCCGATCGCGGCAGAGAATCCCCGTCATGGCTTTTATGCTACCGATTTCAGAATCGATCTGAGCAATCTCAGGGACGCCGCTCTACGCCTAAAAAAAGAACGTCAAATTCGGTGCCGGCGCCAGAGCAGCCTCTGGGCGACAGGGTGCTCAGTTTTAAATTGAATCCGGTTTTGAGGCTTGCCACGCGTTGAGGGCGTCACGGGCTGAGGATTCGTTGACCGAGGCCTGTGTCGTTTTAGCGGTCAGCTCAACAACATAACCGTTCGGGTCTCTGAAATAGATTGACTCGATGAACCCGTGATCGGTAATACCTCGGGTTTCAACGCCCATTCGGCGGCCCATTTCAAATCTTTCGAGCAGCACATCCCTTGAGACTTCGAGCGCAATGTGCAGGTCAAAATCATGCTGACTTTTGAACTCGAAGGGTTGTTTGGGCGCTTCAAAAAAAGCCAATGAGCTGCCATCGTCAAGGGCATAAAAGGTGTGAAGCACCTCGGCTTGATTGCCCGTCGCGGTCGTTGTGATTTCAAAGGCGTGGGTCAGGGGCAGCCCTAAAAAATCCTCATAGAACTGTCGGGTTTCTTCACTATCGCGGCAGCGATAGGCCGCATGATGCAGCTTTTGAATCATGATGCGCCGCCTTGCCTTCGAGCGCGTTTGAAGTCGGGTGATCTTTTTTGGATGAAGGCATTGATGGCTTCTTTATGTTCTGGACTGTCGTAACAAATTTGAAGCGCGCGAAGCTCCCTGGCCTGGACCTCGGTGACATCAGCGGCTGCAACATTTTGGGTGATCAGCGTTTTAACCATGCGCAAGGCTTGCTGCGGATTGTTGCCCATAGCCTGAGCAAGTTCTTCGGCGCGGGTCAATAATAGGCTTGCGTCCTCAACCATTTCGTCGACGAGGCCAATGGTTAAAGCGCGCTCTGCCGAAATGGTTTCGCCGGTCAGCATAAGTCGGTTGGCTTGGCCGAAACCGGTTCGCGCGGCGATGTAAAAGGAACTGGCCAATTCTGGCACCAATCCCATCTTAATAAAGCGCGCGCTGAACTTTGCTTCTGGCGCTGCAATAATGTAGTCAAAGGGTAGTATTTGGGTTAGCCCAACGCCGACCGCGGCGCCATTGACCGCGGCGATCATTGGTTTTGATGCGCGCACTAAGTCAACCCAATTACCGGGTTGGTCGTTGCTGCCTGAGGTGCTCGAGTCGCCGTCTGCCTGAGCCTGAAATAGATCAATGATATCTGCCCCAGCACAGAATCCGCGCCCCGCGCCGGTCATAACCATCGCGATAACCTCGTCTTGGTCATTGCCCGAGCTGATGGCATGGTGCAGTTCTCGGCCCATTTGATAAGTCCACGCATTCAGGCGCGCTTCTCGATTCAACGTGATCATCAGAACCCCTTCGCGATTGCTGACGGTAATGGTTTCATAGTGCATAACGTGGGCCTCTAAAAAGGTGGGATCGGTAAGTGTAGTCAGCGTCGTTGGCTAAGAAAAGGTCTTTACTGTCCCATCAGCATGCGCTGAAACTGCGCGGTGGTTGAGGGATCTAAGTCACGATGCGTCAAATAGTCAACGTGTGTCCAAGGCTTGCTGGGATCAAATTGGATACTCCAAAGCGGCTTGATTTCGTTAATGTTCATTGAATAGCGAACATCGATGATGGTGTTAGGCTGGCTTGTGCTCAGGGCCAGATAGTCGTTGGAAAACCAGCGGAAGCGTTCAAAGTCTTGGCGGGTTTGGCTATTGGGCGGCAGGTTTGCCTCGGCCCACTGGCTATCCAGTTTTGGGATGTGGGTTCCTGGGTAGACTTTGGTTTGAATGCCAGCGCGGACGCCGTCGACGAAAAATTGCCCCTCGTATTCATAAACGATCTTCCACAGCAGAAGCTGTGCGAACCCCGGTTTAGCGTCGAGTCTGCTCGGGGCGTGACCGCGGGCCTTGGCAACTTCCTGGCCGACAGTCTCGGCCCTTTGACGCTGAATTTCCCCGGCGCCGAGGTAAGCAAATAGCCAAATTAAACCGATTCTCGGCCAAGCATTGACGCGCTTTGCACGGACCCCAAGCGCGACCGCGATGAGTAAGGGGAGGGTGAAGAGCGGATCGACAATTGAAATCACATTCCAAGCCACACGATCATCGGTAAAAGGCCATAACAGTTGGGTGCCGTAGGTGGTACACGCGTCGAGCAGGCCATGGCTTAGATAGCCCAAAAAACAGGCCGTCAAGAGTTCTTTCGGCTGCAGACTTCGTTTTAAAAAGGGCCACAAACAGAGAGCAACGATCAGTGCGCCGATCGGCACAAAAATAAGCGAATGGGTAAATTGGCGATGATATTCTAAAAATAAGAGCGGATCAGTGCTCGATGAGATAAAGACATCTAAATCTGCCGCCATGCCGGCGAGGGCGCCAGCGATTAGGGTTGGCTTTAACTTGTGCTTTGGCGCAAGGCTCGCCGCCCACAGAGCGCCAACAACGCCTTGAGATATAGGATCCATTGGGCAATAGTACAGGAGTTCAGAGGGATCGTCCTTTGACGAATGAACAATATGAGGTGTCTGTGCTGTCAGTCTGTATCGATTTTAAAAGCCCCTACGCGTTCGTCGCGCACGAGTTGATCTGGCAATTAGAAGTTCGCTCCGGGTTTTTGGTTAATTGGTTGCCGCTGACCTTAAATATAGGCAGCTTTTTGGGCCGTGCAGAAAAACGCGATGACGGCCAAGTCGTCGACAGTAATCGAACGCCTAAGCAATGGTCCGTGGTGAAAGCGGCTTATCGTGAGGCGCGCTGTTATGCCGAAAATCAAGGGCGCATGCTCCGCGGCCCCCTAAAAATATGGGACTCCTCGAAGGCCGGGATTGCGCTGATTTGGGCGCAAAATCATGCGGATACGCGCGCCCAGCTAAAAGACTTTATGACGGATGTGTTTGACCGATTTTGGCAACGCGACTGCGATATTGAAGACCTTGATATTCTCAATGCAGCCCTGTTGAACGCGGGTATTCAAAGCGCGGGCTTTATCGATTATGCCCAGGGTGCTGGCCGAGCAAGCCATGATCTCTTGCAAGATCAGTTGTTGACCCAAGGGGTCTTTGGCGTGCCCTCTTTTATCGTTGACGATGAAATTTTCTTCGGGCGAGAACACCTAGATACCGTCCTCTGGCGGCTTAACGGCAGCCAGGGCCCCATGCCGTTTGTTCGCTATCCGTGGCAGGCGCTGTAATAGATGATGGATTATGGATTTGACGCCTTGAGTGTGCATGTGTTGGTTGACCTTAGCGATCCAGAGTCGGTTGTCGGGATTAAGGCTGTTGCGGAATGGGCCAGAGACCAAGATCAAGCTGTCCAGGTTTGGCCCTTTTTGCGGGAACCCATCAATACCGCCGCTGAGGTCCCTAAGGGAACGCCTTCTTTTGAAGCCTACAAAGCGCGTCGAGGCCTTGCGCGGCGTCGTTACAAGGATCAGGAACGGCTGCGCAACTTACAGCGCTTGAGCTTGAATCAGGGCTGGACGTTCACAGATGCCGGCGCAACCCTTGCGCATTGGGGATTATTGCGGCTCGCTGAGCATAGGGTGTCGGCTACGACCGTCAGCCCGTTTATTCTGGGCTTGGTGTCATCGAATGAGGTGCTGGACACGGGTTGTGTTCAGGCGGCGCTGGTAGAGGTCATGCCGGTGCTTGCAGGCGAGTTAGGTCGTTTTGATCAAGCCGCTGCCAAAGCAGAACTCGCCGAGCGATCCCTTGCGCTATCGGATCTGGGTGTTTTGAGTGCACCCTCGATGATGTACCAAGCAGAGGTTTTCTCTGGGATGGCGCACCTACCCAGATTGACCGCGCTCTGCCGGGCATAGGCGCCAACACGATTTTGGCGATTAAACGACCTGCTTGGTAAAACCGGTGGCAAGACAGGCCGGTTAGATTAAGGGACAGGACCGCCGCTTCACAGGCATGATCAGGAGCCTATATGAACGATCAGCAGCAACAACAATGGGCGCAGGCCATCGAAAACGCGAGGCAGCAAGCTCAGCCCAAGCCCAGTTGTCCACAAGACTGGGGCGCGACTCTAAAGGATGCCTACATCGTGCAAGGATTGGGTTTGCAGCAGCGGCCTGATGATGCCGTTATCGGTTTTAAGGGCGCTTTAACGAACCAACGGGTCCAGGAGACCTTTGGCGCGACCGAGCCCGCGCTCGGATTGCTCTTTGCCTCGAGCGCTCGGCCTGAGCGCGTTATTCAATCGGCTGATTTCACGAAAGGCATGATCGAAACAGAGCTCGGGTTTGTGCTGTCACGCCGGATCACGGCGCCAATAGAATCCGTCTCGGCGCTTCAATCTTGCTTTGATGGCATTTGTTTGATGGTCGAGTTGGTTGATTTAAATTTTAGTCAGTTCCCACCCAGCCTGCCAGATTTGATTATGCACAATGCGGCGGCAGCACAATTCTTAAAGGGGGCAGTCAGTCCGATCATGGATCCGGACAGCCTAACTTTGACCCTAGAGTCTGCTGGTGACACGCGGCACCGCGGCGCAGCATTAGACGTTCTGGGCGGGCAATGGAAGGCCCTGCATTGGATGGTGAACCAGGCGCTAGCCCTCGGGCATACCTTGCTGCCGGGCCAGGTGCTGATGACCGGTTCGGTGGGATCGGTGCAGCCGCTGAAAGCGGGTGATTATGTTCTGACAGGCGGCGATCTGGCGCCTTTGATCTTTCGCGTTGTCTGATGTTTTCTCGGTCAATGGGTGTGTTAGGGTGTTTGATAAAGCCATGCCGCGGCGCGCACAAGGGGCGGCCTCTGGATAGCGAGGCGGGTTGGCAAAAGCTTAAACAATCAAAAATATTGGGTGTGGGGCGCGTTTAACGATTTATAGTTTGCACGGCGCAAGGCCAATATAACCAGCAGAACAACGAATTTAATCAGCAAGCAGGAGTAGGTTATGGATTTCGATATCCCAAAGGATCTTCAAGATTATTTATCCGTCTTAGATGACTTCATCGAGGCTGAAATTAAGCCTCTTGAAAACGAGAACGACAATATCCGGTTTTTCGACCATCGACGTGAAGATGCCCGAACCGATTGGGATCGCGGCGGCCTGCCGAGCGAAGAATGGGAAGCCTTGCTTGGCGAAGCAAGGCGACGGGCGGATGCAGCGGGCCACTACCGGTACCCCATTCCAGAAGCCTATGGCGGGCAAGATGGCTCAAACCTTGGGATGGCGGTGATTCGCGAGCACTTTGCCGCCAAAGGCTTGGGTTTGCACAACGATCTGCAGAACGAACATTCAATCGTTGCCAACAATGTTGGGTTACTCCTGATGCTGGCTTACGGCACCGAATCTCAGAAGGCCGAGTGGATTCCCTTATTGCTTGAAGGTAAGCGAGGCTTTGCTTTTGGCATTACCGAGCCCGATCATGGCTCTGACGCCACCCATATGGAGACCTCTGCGGTACGGGATGGTGACGGCTGGCGCATTAACGGCGCTAAAACGTGGAACACTGGAATCCACAAGGCGCAGTACGACATGATCCTTGCTCGAACGAGTGGTAAGCCTGGCGATGGCGACGGTATTACGGCGTTCCTGACGCCAACCAATGCCCAAGGCTTTAAGGTCGAGGAAATGCTCTGGACGTTCAACATGCCAACGGATCACGGCCGTATTTCGCTGGACAATGTTTATGTCGATGACTCGGCAATATTCGGTGGGGAAGGTCGGGGTCTTGGGGTCGTGCAACATTTCTTCAATGAAAATCGAATCCGACAAGCGGCCTCGAGTTTGGGCGCCGCCCAATTTTGTATTGACGAGTCAGTCCGGTATGCGATGGAACGTAAACCCTTTGGAAAACCCCTATCGACCAATCAGGCGATTCAATTTCCTTTGGCAGAACTGCAAACCCGATGCGAGATGTTGCGGGCGTTGATTCATAAAACCGCTTGGATGATGGACACCTATGGCAATTTCACGGTCTCCGATAAGGTGTCGATGTGTAACTATCAGGCCAACCGTTTGTGCTGCGAGGCCGCTGATCAAGCAATGCAGGTTCACGGCGGGCTGGGATATTCCCGGCACAAACCATTTGAGCATATTTATCGGCATCATCGCCGATACCGCATCACTGAAGGCGCAGAGGAAATTCAAATTCGACGGATTGCCGGCTATATGTTTGGTTACATGAAGCAGCAAGCGCCGAAGGGCGTTCGGCTCGATTAGTCGGCGCTGTAGGGAGATGTTGAAAGACTGGATCGAATTGTTGGGAAGGGGTTATGCCGACTTTTGAAACGCAACTCGCAAGCGTCGTTGTGAAAAACATTACAGGCTGCACCGAGTTGCTCGAAGTGGAGCGCTTGTCGGGTGGGGCCAGCCAAGAAACCTATCGGTTAAAGGTTGTACTAAATGGGATGGCAACGCCGCTTGCGATGCGGCGAACGCCGGGCGGGGAGTATGTTGAAGCCTTGCCATCTCATCCTGGCCTGGATGTTGAAGCATTGCTGATGCAATCGGCCAAGGCGGTTGGTGTGCCGGAGCCTGAGGTGTACCACGTCTTAACCCGTGAAGACGACCTTGGTGATGGCTTCATTATGGAGTGGATCGAAGGCGAAGCGCTTGGTGCTCGGATCACACGAGATCCGCAATTCGCCTCGATACGGCCGACGCTTGCGAAGGCCTGTGGCGAAATTTTGGCCCGAATTCATGGTATTGACTTGGATCAAAGTGGTTTGCGATCCCGGTTAGCTGAGTTGCCGCCAAAGCAGTTCTTGGATCAGATGCTGGCGCGATATCACGATTTCAATGTGTCACAACCGATGATTGACTATACCGGCCGGTGGCTTCAGGAAAACCTACCAAAAACAGATCGGCTGACCCTGGTTCATAACGATTTCAGGGCGGGTAACTTTATGTTGATGCCCGATGGTATTTCGGCGGTGCTGGATTGGGAGGTTGCTCACATCGGGGACCCGATGCGAGATCTGGGTTGGATCTGCACGAATTCTTGGCGGTTTGGTAGCCAATTGCCGGTTGGCGGGTTTGGAACCTATGAGGACCTGTTTGCCGGCTACGAAGCTGAAAGTGGGATCAAAGTTGATCCCGACCATGTTAAATATTGGGAAGTGTTTGGCTCGTTTTGGTGGGCGATCGGATGCCTCGGTATGGCCGAGCACTATCGCTCTGGCCCAGATCAATCGGTTGAGCGACCCGCGATCGGGCGAAGGACTTCAGAATGCCAAGTCGATTGCGTCAATCTCCTAATCCCGGGTCCTGTTGACCTGCTTGCGCCAGCCTCGGCGCTTGCGCTCGACATGCCCAGTCAACCGGAATTGATTCAGAGTGTTCGTGATTATTTGCGAGACGACGCAATGCAAAATCTACAGGGTCGCTCGCAGTTCCTCGCGCGAGTTGCGGGTAATTCATTGGACATGGTCCTGCGCGAATTGGCGCTGGGCGGACAACACCAGGCCATGGAAACGCAGCGGTTAAGGCAGTACTACGATGCAACGGCACCTTTAGGTGATCTTCGAGCCAGGCTGTCTGAGGATTTGCGCACGGGTAAGGTGCCTTTATCAGATGAAACGATTCAACAGCATTTGCGGGCAACGGTCGTGAACCAAATTGCAATCGATCAGCCCAATTACTCGGGCTTTAAGCGCGCGCTCGCGGGTGGTTCGCTAGACTTTTGAACGCCAGGCAAGGCCGCAAGCCTGGTTGCGATCTGAGTTAAAGCGGGTATCTGAACAACGCTTTTGTCGGAGCGTGATTTTCGATCACGACCGGTCAAAGCGGCTTTAAAAGAATCGCTTTGAAAGAAGACCTTTGAAAGAACGACCTGTTCGATAGCATTGCCTGCTGAAAATGGGTTGCTTCAAAACAAGGCTATGAGCCTGCGATGATGGCTCAACCAATAGCAGGAATGATTCATTTGATGACCGAGAGTCCTTACAATAGGCGCAAGGGTTACAGTGCGAATCCGACCCTCGTCTAATAGCGAGATTCGCCCAATAGAGAGAGCAGAAGATGGAACAATTTTCATTAGCGGGGAAAACCGCGTTAGTCACCGGGGCCTCGTCAGGCTTCGGGCATCATTTCGCAGGCCTTTTGGCTGAAAACGGTGCTCGGGTTGTTTTAGGTGCCCGGCGGCTAGATAAAATTCAAGCTCGGGTGGATGCGTTAACCGCCGCAGGCCATGAGGTCTTGGGTTTGCCACTCGATGTTCGGGATCCTGCCTCGGCCCAAAACTTTTTGTCTGAATCGGTTAAAGCGTTTGGCGGTATTGATATCTTGATCAATAACGCAGGGGTTGAGGCCGGTGCTAAAACCTACACGATGATTGACGATGAGGATTGGGACTACGTCTTTGATACTAATCTCAAGGCGGCCTGGCGATTATCAAAATTTTTTACCCAATGGGTCGCTGATAACGGCACAACCGGCAGTATTGTGAATATCGCCTCGATTACCGCTTTTCGAACGATCAAAGGGCAGTTTCCCTATGCCGTATCGAAAGCGGCTTTGGTAAAGGCGACCGAAATCATGGCTTTGGAGGGTGCGCGATACGGCGTTAGAGTAAATGCTTTGGCGCCGGGCTACATCCTAACCGACGTTTCCCGAGTGCTGCTGGAGAGCGAGCGCTCGGAACAATTTGTGAAAGGCATCCCCATGCGGCGCTACGGTGAGTTCGCGGATCTTGATGGACCACTGCTGTTATTGGCCTCCGATGCCTCGCGTTATATGACGGGCTCTGTTGTGGTGGTGGATGGCGGGCATATTTGCGCGGAGCTCTAAATGGCGTAGAGACCAGGAAAGCATTTACTTTTCGGATGTAAATGATAATAATTCGCATTTAGATTAACGCGTGCCTTAAGCACGCTTGGATGCAGATTATGAAGATGGTCAATATGGCGATGGGCGCAATCGGACGGATTGCGTCGGCGGAATCAGTTTCAATTGAACTTCAGTCTAAGTTGTATGCCTTGGGGATATTCCCAGGTGTTGAAATCAAAGTATTGCGTCAAGCCCCCCTCGGTGACCCCTTGCAGGTCCGTGTTGGGCCGTCCCTTTTAAGTATCCGAAAGCGAGACGCCGCTTTTATTGATGTTGATATGGTGTCTTAGGGGAAGAGGCGGGCAATCGTGACCCTAAAAACCATTGGTTTACTCGGCAATCCTAATTGCGGTAAGAGCACCCTATTCAATCGCCTGACGGGGGCGAATCAGCGGGTTGGTAATTGGCCGGGGGTAACCGTTGAGCGTAAGACCGGGTCGTTAACCCATGCAGGTGAGCGTTTCGAGATTATCGATTTGCCGGGGATCTACTCGTTAGACCAGTCTGCAGGCGGTATGGATGAAGCCGTTGCCCGAGACTATATCGCAGCTGGCGATTGCGATCTTGTGATCAATATTGTTGATGCGAGTAACTTGCAGCGCCATTTAATTCTGACCCAGCAACTACTCGATTCTGGCCTACCGGTTGTGATCGCCTTAAACATGCTGGATGTCGCAGAACGCGCAGGCTTGTCGTTAGACCCCGTCGCCCTATCGGATGCACTCAAGGTGCCCGTTGTGCCGATGATTGCGTCGCGTAATGTCGGCGTTCAGGATCTTTTGGCGGTGATGGGGTCGTCCCAGAATAATGATCCGGCGGCCATCCAATCAAAACGATTGAGCGCAACGGGCGCCTCCTCGACCGAAACCCTTGCTGCCGCGGAGCGTCGTTATCACAAGGCGGTGGCAATCGGTGCGACAGTCACTCGGGTTTCCAGCGTCCGGCACCCGCCCAGCGAAGCCATTGATCGAATTGTTCTGAATCGGTGGTTGGGCATTCCAATCTTCCTCGCAGCGATGTATTTAATGTTCACGGTTGCGATTAATTTAGGGGCCGTGTTTATTGATTTTTTCGATATCTTATTTGGCGCGATTTTTGTTACGGGCAGCGAGCAGCTCCTGTCGCTTCTTGGTCTTCCGGCTTGGATGATTGTTCTGTTAAGCCAAGGCTTGGGCGGCGGCATTCAATTGGTTGCAACGTTTATCCCCGTGATCGGGTTTTTATTTTTATGTCTTTCGGTGATGGAAGACTCTGGCTACATGGCCAGGGCCGCGTTTGTCATAGACCGGTTGATGATTGGTATTGGCTTGCCGGGCAGCGCCTTTGTTCCGCTGATCGTGGGATTTGGTTGTAATGTGCCTGCGGTGATGGCCACTCGGGCGTTAACGAAAGAAGATGATCGGCTTATGACGATTGCCATGGCGCCTTTTATGTCCTGTGGTGCACGTTTGACCGTCTACGCCCTGTTTGCTGCGGCCTTCTTCAAAGGCCAAGGCCAAAATATTGTGTTCTTGTTGTATTTAACGGGGATCCTAATGGCTATTTTTACCGGCTGGATTTTTAGGAAGCAGATTTTTCAAGGCCAAATGTCTGCGTCCTATGCTGAGATGCCGGTTTACCATGTGCCGGTCATCAAAAACTTGTTGCTGACAACTTGGTTTCGGCTTCGGAGTTTCGTGCTGCGTGCGGGTAGAACGATTGTTCTGGTGGTCGTTGCGTTGAGTTTTTTAAACTCAATTGGAACGGACGGTAGCTTCGGCAACGAAGATACCGAGACATCCGTCTTATCGGTGATTGGGAAGTCGATTACCCCGGCGTTTTATCCGATGGGATTGACGGATGATAATTGGCCGGCGACGGTTGGGCTCTTTACAGGACTGTTCGCCAAAGAAGCCGTTGTCGGCACCTTGAACGCGTTATACAGCGGTCAAGTTGAGGGTGATCCGATGACCCTGTTGCAGGCTAGCGAGGCCGCCGCCATGAGCGTTTATGATAATGCGAGCGCGCTGGGTGGGGCGCTGTTGGACCCACTTGGCTTGAGTCTAAATGATGATGCGGCCAACGACAGCTCGCAAGGTGCAGCCCTTGCGAATATGGCGGCTTATTTTGGTAGTGATCTTGCTGCCTTCAGTTATCTTGTCTTTATCTTGTTGTACGCGCCTTGTGTTGCGGTGATCGCCGCGATGCATAAAGAGTCTGGGCTGAAATGGGCGGGATTGGTCTTTGGTTGGACCACCTTGGTGGGGTACATTACCGCGACCATGGTTTACCAAGTTGGAAGTTTTTCAGCTCATCCGCAGTTTTCAGCGGCTTGGATTAGCGGCCTGGTCGTTGTACTGGCCTTGGCGATTTTCTCTCTGAAACGGGTAGGCCGCAGGGCAGTGCCCAGCCAACTTATTCCAACGGTTCAACTGTCCTAGGGCCTTGTTTTGGTTCTGGTGTTCCAACACCGCAATCGTAGACTTACTTCAGAGGTGGGCGTCTAACGGCGGGCGATAGCGATCGTTTATACGACGGTTCAGCTCGATACCGAAACCTTGAGGTCGCCGAAAAGGCGATCGCCCCTTTGCATGACCTTCCGATAATTAGCCGCTGCGAGTTTGTCACGAGTGTTTGAATTTATAATTTATTTAGAGCTGATCTTCGGCTTTATTCTGCTCATGTTTGGCGGGGATTTTCTCGTTCGAGGGGCCTTGGATTTTGGTACCAAGCGTGGCATCTCCCCTCTGATCGTTGGGGTAACCGTCGTTGCAATGGGCACCTCAGCGCCTGAACTCGTTATCTCGATTATGTCGACACTCTCTGGGCATCCGCAGATTGCGCTCGGCAATGTCATTGGCAGCAATATTGCCAATGTGTTTTTGGTGCTTGGTTTGCCAGTGTTATTACATCCCATTGTGACTCGCCAAGATGGGTTGAAGATCCAAGTCCACTGGATGCTTGCGGTTACCGTCGGCTTTATTCTGTTGTGCTTTCTGGGTGTTTTAAGTCTCCTCGCGGGTGTGGTTATGCTGCTCATTCTCGCGCTCTTTTTGTTCTTGAGTGTCAAGGGCAGTGTGCCGTTTGCGGCGCTCGATGAGCTAACCCAAAATCAGGATGCAAGTTCGGCGCATAAAGGCTCCTACTGGCGGATTGCGGGCTTGATTGGGCTTGGTATGGTCGCTTTACCGGTGGGGGCTAACTTTGTGGTGACGGCAGGAACGAGTCTTGCTTTGAATCTCGGCGTGTCGGAAAGCGTGATTGGTGCGAGCCTCGTGGCGCTGGGAACATCGCTGCCTGAATTGAGCGCGACATTGGTCGCGGCCTATTATCGAAACAGTGATGTTGCGTTAGGCAACGTGGTAGGCAGCAACCTGTTTAATATCCTCGCAGTACTGGGCATCACCTTGATGTTTGCGGATATCCCCATCGACCCCGCTTTTTTAAGGTTTGATATTTGGGTCATGCTGAGCGCGGCGGTTGTGCTTTGGCTTTTTGCGATGCTTGGCGCGAAGATCGGACGGCTGGCTGGGGTTGGACTTTTGTGCGGATACGGAGGCTATTTATGGGTCCTGTTCTCAGGTTAGGCGAGCGATCTTTTGGCTGCGACTGAATTAACCCAAAAGTTTGATCAAAAAACGGCGATTGCGATCGTGGTCGCCAATATGGTGGGCACGGGCGTCTTTACCAGTTTAGGATTCCAATTACTGGACATTCAATCCGTCAGTATGATCCTGTCGCTGTGGATTATTGGCGGCATTGCGGCGCTCTGCGGGGCCTTGACCTATGCAGAGCTTGGCGCCCAATTGCCGCGCTCAGGTGGCGAATACAATTTTCTTGGACGTCTATATCACCCGTCTTTCGGTTTTGTCTCCGGCTGGGTTTCAATAACCGTTGGGTTCGCCGCGCCGATCGCACTGGCGGCGATGACCTTTGGGGCCTATCTGGGCGCCGTGCTACCGGACATTAATCAGACGCTTGCAGCATCGCTCTTGGTGGTTTTGCTGGGCTTGATGCACTGCTATTCGCGAACGGTCAGTGGTAAAACCCAGTTGATCTTCACCTTGCTCAAGGTGATCCTCATCCTGATCTTCAGCGTTGCGGCACTGACCTTTTCTGATCATGAAATGAGTTTGCCAAAACTACCGGTGGCCAGTGATCTCGGAAGCTTGTCATCTGGCGCGTTTGCGGTGGCACTCATCTACGTAAACTACGCCTACACGGGCTGGAATGCGGCAACCTATTTGATAGACGAAATTGATCAGCCTGCAAAACGTCTTCCATCGATCCTGATGATTGGCACCTTGATGGTGATGGCCTTTTATGTGTTGTTGAATTATGTGTTCTTGGCGGTTGCACCCATCGAAGCCTTGCAAGGGAAAGTTGAGGTCGGTGTGATTGCCGCAGAATATGCCTTTGGGAGCCTGGGTGGCCAGTTAATGGGGCTCATGTTATCGCTATTGCTGATTTCAACCGTGAGCGCGATGCTGATGGCGGGCCCCAGAGTGCTGCAAGTGATTGGGCAGGATTTTTCCATGTTTAACCGATTGGCAAAAACCAATGATGATGGCTTGCCGCAGATTGCGATTCTCACGGTAGTGGCATTGTCAGTTGCGTTTGTCTTGACGTCTAGTTTTGAGTCGGTCCTGGTGTTTAGTGGCTTTGTGCTCAGCCTGAACACGCTCTTTACGGTCGGCGGTGTTTTCAGATTGCGCGCCAAAGGATTGCTTAAAAAGGATACCTATCAGACCTGGGGCTACCCGATCACGCCGCTGATCTTTCTGGGATTAACGCTGTGGACTTTGATCTATATTTTGATTCAAAGGCCGGAGGAGGCCCTTGCGGGGCTCCTCGTAATCGCCGTTGGTTTTGGATTTTATTGGGTGTCTGGCCGCGTCAAAGGCTAGGCTTTGCGCATCTTTGGCAGGTCGACGAACTGACCAGGACGCTTTTCAGCATTGGCGGTCATCGCTTCTTGAATTTCCTCGAGTTTGAAATGTGAGGCGTTCCAGATCGCGATATAGTCCAAACCGTCGGCGGTATTATGATCTCGCGCGTAGGTGATCATTTTTTTGCAGCCATAGACTGCGAGCGGGGCTTTACTTGCAATTTCCGCAGCGATTGCCATAACCGCCTCCAGCATTTGCGCTTGATCCTCAAAAACACGGTTGATAAGCCCCATTGCCGCGGCCTCTTGGGCAGGAACGCGCCGGCCGGTATAAGCCATTTCTCGAACAAACCCTTCGGGGATGAGTTTTACCAGCCGTGGAAAGGTGCCAACGTCTGCTGTCATGCCAATGTTGGTTTCAAAAATCGTTAGAAAGGCATCGCTTGTTGCGTACCGAATGTCACAAGCGGTCACGAGGTCCACGCCACCGCCAATGCAGCCGCCTTGAATGGCCGCGAGCACCGGAATTCGGCAGGCCTCGATGGCATTAAACGCGCTTTGCATCACCAAAACGTTGTCATAAAAAGCAGCGCCGGCGGTGAGCTTGCGCTGCTTTTGATCTTCATTAGGAACTTGACCCACGCCAGCAAAGCTCGACACATCTAAACCGGACGTAAAGTGGGGGCCGGTCGAGGATATAACGATGACCCGCGCTTTAGCTTCTGCGTCGATCTCTTGAATAATAGCCGGCAGTTCAACCCAGAATTGTGGAATCATGCTGTTGCGTTTTTCTGGGCGACTTAATTGGATATGGGCGACGTTGTTATTGATCGTCACATTAAAGCATTCGTGGGTCATAGTGCTTCTTCCTCGTTTTGAATTCGATCAAGGGCGGATTAAATCGTTAGCGGTTGGCGAGCTGCCCCAAGGTATCCCGATTCTTTTTACGGACCTGCTGCCGCGAGGACTTTGCCAGAGGGCGATGTTTGACGTCAAGCGCGCCGTTTAGCGCGGCAAAGTCGGTCATTCTGCTGCGCACCCTCGCGATGGCGAGGTTGTTACTGAATGCGCAGCTTGAGTCCAAACCGAGCGGTTCTGCCGGACCTTTGGTAACCAAAAACCTCTTCAAACTGCGTGTCCAGAAGGTTTTCAATTGCGACGAAAGCCTCGAATTTTTTGCTCAATAAAACGTTTGATGTGAAAGAAACCAACGTAAAGGAATCCATTTGAACCCGTTCTTGATAGGGCGCGATGGGAGGGTAAAAAATATCATCGCTTTTGCCTGTGTAGGCGGCGGAAAGTTGGTAGTGCCAGCTTTCTGCGCGATAGGCGATGGCGAAGAAGCCGGTGGTTCGAGGTCGCCTGAGTTCGTCGAGGCTGTTGCCATCGGTTGCATTGAGCCTTCCATAAAAAGCCTCAAGGGTCAGCGCCTCGGAGGGCTGCCAATTAATTTTGGCGTCATAGCCGCGTTGTTTACTGCGGCGCGGATCATTGTTGGCGGTGTACACGAAATCAACCGGATCAAAGACGAAGCCGTTGATTTCGTTTTCAAGGTGGGCCGCGTAGCCTTGTAGCACCATCGTGATGGGGAGGGCTGAAAAACGGTGGGAGACCCCGAAGTCCAACGCCAAACTGTGTTCAGGCCTCAGTGCATCATTACCTCTGAAGTTAGTGTAATAGCCGAAGCGCTCGGTAAAGGTTGGGTTTTTGGTGGACCGCCCGATTGCGCCGAAGATTTTGGTCGCCTCGGTTAGGAAATAAGCGGCATTGCCGCGCAAGCTGTGACCTGCGTCAAAGTCTGAATTCTGCTCGAGCCTTGCGCTCAAGGATCCGGTCCAATTGTCTTGGTCGAGCCGGTACTCTCCGCCGAGCGCGAGTTGGGTCAGCGAATGGTCCTGATTAGGGTCTCCGAAAAAACTGCTCGGGCCACGTTGCTCAAAGTGCAATGACTCGTATTCCATCAGACCGATCCAGGTACCGGTATTGATGGTTTTACTAATCTGATAGTTGACCTGGTGTTTTGCACTATCGGTTTGGGTATCCGCGTTGGGTGTCGTTCGGTTGTCATTTCTATCCCGGCTGAAGTTAAAGGATAGGGATTGTTGGAAATCCTCATGATCCGATACCATGCGCACGCCGGCAATCCAGTTTTGATGGGCTGTTGTAAAATCCGCATCCGTCGGCAGGCCGGTCAGCGCGTAGTCCACATCATCGAAGTCGTTCTGGCTTTGCTGTAGTCGAAACACGCTACCAAGACGCCAATGTTCGGATACCGGGGAAGACGTGCGCAAGTAGGCAGCCCGCTGATGGGAGCCATCGCGTTCACCGCCCTGACGGGAGACGTTATAGCCCTGCGTCTTGAAATGGCTGATGCCGAGTGCCAACTGAGTCTCCCCCAGTCCCGTTGCGCTATCGATCGCGAGGTTCTGGGTTTGATTACTGCCGGCGCTCATCAAAAATGTTGTGCTGGGCTGACTTTCGGGCGACCGGGTCATAATGTGAATGACGCCTGCGATGGCATCGCTGCCCCAAATGGCACTTTCTGCACCGTGCACAATTTCAATGCGCTCGATTTGTTGCACCGGAAATTGGCTGAAATTAAACTCGCTACCCTGGCCGATATCGTTGGCCTCGACGCCGTCAACGAGCACGAGGACGTGATTGGCTTCTCGGCCGCGCATTCGAACTTGGGTCAGGCCGCCGAGGCCGCTTTGTTGGCTGACGCTCAGACCCGGCTGGCCGCGGAGTAAATCCGGCAGTGAGCTAGGGTTTCTAAGATTGATGTCTGCTTTAGTGATAATCGTGATTTGACTACCGGATCGAAGACTGTCCATGGGCAATCGGGAGGCGGTTACTGTTAAGGTTTCATCGCTGGGTTGCGCCCGAAGGGACCCCGAGCCGGATAAGAGCACGAACGTTAGAAGCATGTATGACAAAAAACTGGGCTGGGCCCGCGTTTGGATTAAGGTCGTTTGATAAAAGAAGGGCATACTGAAACATCTCCTGCTCCCGCCGAGCAATTGGGTCTGGTTATAGCGCGCAGGAGTAGTCAATGGTCATGACCCGCCCGCCGCAGTTCATTGCCGCATTGTTGTCAGGCCGGTCTCCGGGCTTACGAGCGTCGTGCGAACACGTTTGCACTGCGACCTTCCCATGCTCTTGAGCACAGTGGTATAAAGCAGCGCACCTCGCTTACCGTTGCGGGGGCAGCACCGGAATTGAATTAATTCTCACCGGTTTCCCGTTTCATTTTAGGGTTTTAAGCTAAAACACCTGACGAAATGAAGTGAAAGGAGGTTAGCCGGTTGCTTGTGATGGCGTCAACAGTTGATCAATAATTGTGTTAAAACAGCGCGCTGCGATTAAAGCGGCGCGCCTGAAGGGAATGATAAGAAAAGGGTTTTCTTGTGCTGATGCATGCAGTTGTTTGGGCTTTTTGTTTGCCATTGTTACCGGTTTGTTGGCTTCAGCTGAAGCTGAAGCGGCGACAATACCTGGAGATGAGCGCCGCAACCAGCTCAGGTAGGTGGGGGCATAATGCGTCAGGGCATGGCGCTGGGCGTCGAATACTAGGCGTTGGGGATCAAGGCATTCTGCCTGGGTATGGCGAGAAAGCAGGCCAGGGCGTTGCGGGGTATTGCGCAGAATCGTTGATACCCCTTAGTGGTGATGACGCCACTTGGCAAGTGGTGGGACACGTGGGCGCCACCGCCAGCGACGTACTGGCGAGCTGCCGTGGGATTGATGATTTAAAGGTTGACTTGATTCTGATCTCCATGGGGGTCAACGATGTTTCAGGGCTGACCTCATTGATGCGGTGGCAGGCTAGGATCTTCGATCTAATCCTTTTGATTAGACAAAAAGGCACGGCCAAGATTATTTTTCTGGGGCTCCCCCCGATGGCGCGCTTTCAATCCTTGCCCCAACCTTTGCGTGCGGTCTGTGGTGTCCGAGCGCGGTTAATGGATGCGGTCCTGAAACGATCGGTTAGTGGGCTCGACTTTGCGGCCCATCTCGATTTTGAGACGAGTGCGCCCGCAGGCCCCATCACCGACGACGGTTATCATCTAACCATCCAAGTTCAAAAGGCGCTTGGGACGCGGGCGGCAAGTTTGGGCTCGAACCTGTTGCGGGTTTAAACTTGCAGGCGGCCTTTCTAAAAAAGATTGACGCCGCGTCAATTGCTGCGCGCGCGAGAACAACGGGCTATCGGGTCTAGACGTCAGGGTAACCTTAGGTTTTAACTGAGCGGCGTGGCCGAGCTGCGGTAACAACTGAGATTAAAAAGGTCATTGAACGACCACTATTTCAAAGAAGAGGATCACGGAATGCAATCGGAGCTGGTTGAATATTACGACGGTGACATTTTATTAGAAGGTTGCTTGGTTCAGGGTGAGGATGACAGGCCAAAACCGCTGGTCCTGGTCGCCCATGATTGGACAGGTCGCCGACAATACGCAATCGACAAAGCGCACGAGATTGCGGCGCTAGGGTATGCCGCATTTGCTATTGATATGTACGGTAAAGGCGTCTTTGGCGCCGATGGTGATGTGGCCTTAAACACCGCGCTCATGGCGCCCTTTGCCGCCGATCGAGGCTTGTTGCGGCAACGGATAAACGCAGCACTGCAAGCCGCGAGCGCCAGATGCGAGGTCGATGCTACGCGCACAGCTGGCGTGGGCTACTGCTTTGGCGGAATGTGTGTGCTTGAATTGGCGAGAATGGGCGCCCCGGTTCAGGGTGTTGCTAGCGTTCACGGTATTTTTAGCCCAGGCAACGCACCTAATGCGTCGATTACCGCGAAAGTGCTGTGCTTACATGGTCACGATGACCCTATGGTCCCCCCTGAGCAAGTGCTCGCGTTCGAGCAAGAAATGAGCGCGGCAGGCGTGGACTGGCAGATGCATGTCTACGGTGGCACAACCCATGCCTTCACCAATCCAGGTGCCAATAACCCAGATTTTGGAACGGTTTATTCCACAACTGCGAACGCACGTGCCAGTCGGTCAATTGAGACGTTTTTGGGAGAGCTGTTTCGAGCCGAGGGTTAATCAAGGCGAGCGCAAAGATTGGGCTAAAATGAAACGGCAATCGATTCGATGTGATGGTCGACCAGGCGCTCTCCATCGAAGTAAAACCAGCCGCGGATGGGCTCATTCTGAAGAATTTGGGGCAGCCAAAATTGATCATCCGCCCACATTTGATCCAGCGGTAGATCCTGTATTGGACACCAAAGCGGGGCTGCTTCGCGCGTCTCGGTTGGCGTGCCCGTGAAATGATCTGTGACATACACGTAAACTTTAATTTTGGGGTGAGCCAAATCGTGAAAAAACAATTCGGCCATTGGTTGAAGATCATGGGGGGTAATCTCTAGCTCTTCCTCGGTTTCTCGGATGGCGCAGGCAAGCGGGGTTTCAAAAGGCTCGAACTTGCCGCCAGGACCCAGTATTTTGCCAGCACCGAGACCCGTTTTTTTGTGGATCAAAAGTACTTGCTGTTGCTGCCGAATAAAAACGAGCGTCGTCAGTAGATCGGGTTGCCAATGGACCCAATCGATGCTCGAGATGGTCACGGTCTGGTTCTTCATCGGTTATCAAGTGCTCGTAATTGCTTGCGCATAGGATAACGATAATATTTTTTTTTAAAACAGGTCTCAATTTTAAGTACGGTGCCTAATTTTAAAAAAAATGGTGATTGGGGCTTGAATATCACCAACTTAGCCTTAGATAAGGTGGGTAACGTAAAAAAGCACCCTCTGGAGAGGTTTGATGGAATTGACGCTGAAGTCGCAAATGGTCCCAGTATTGAGTGGGCAGTCCTTATATAGCTATCTGGACGCGGTGCACCGTATTCCAAAATTGTCCCGTGAAGAAGAAGTCACCTTGTTTGAGCAATACAAAGATGGGGACAACGTCAGTGCCGCTCGGGCACTGGTTCTGGCACATCTTCGCTATGTCGTGTACATCGCCAAACAATATTCAGGGTATGGATTGCCGCTTGAAGATCTTATTCAGCAAGGGAATGTGGGTCTCATGCAATCGGTTAAGAAGTTTGACCCCGAACGCAAGTTGCGACTGTTGACCTTTGCCGTGCATTGGATCAAAGCCGAAATACACGACTATATTTTAAAAAACTGGAAGCTGGTGAAGGTTGCAACGACCAAGGCGCAGCGAAAGTTGTTCTTTAATCTGCGCAAAAATAAGCAGGGTTCGGGTTTGGTTGATGGCCCAGAGGCAAAGCGCATTGCAACCTTGCTCGATGTATCCGAGGCTGATGTCGTCGAGATGGATCAGCGCCTGAGTCGACAGGATCAACCCTTTGAAAAACGCGATGATGAGGACTACGGGGCGCCAGAACTGTATTTACGGAGTGATAGCCAGGATCCTTTAGACATTGTGGCGGACTCCGAGTCCGAGACGACTGATGCCGGTGAACTTAGGCAGGCCTTAAAGCAATTGGACGAGCGCTCGCTTCAAATTGTGCAGGGCCGCTGGCTGAGTGATGAAAAGTTAGGACTTAAAGTGTTTGCAGAACGCTTTGGTATCTCGATTGAACGGGTTCGGCAATTAGAATCTCAAGCGCTAAAAAAGCTAAAGCATAATATGGCGGCCTAAAGGCTTTAGGGCATGGTGAAGTCGCGGTAAGGTGTTGTTATACCCTAAGGAATCGCGCGCCATGACAGATCAAATCATCTCTACCAACTTGGCTTTTGACGGCCCAACCGTCGTTGAAGACCTCAACCGGTTACTCAGACTCCGAACCACCCCTATCGGAATGAAGCTCTTTTCCAGCCGAGCCGAAATGGAAGCGATTCCTAAAATCAGACGACCCAAAGAGATCCACACGACGGATCAAATTGTTGGGCAAGCCAGCCGTAATGGTTGGACCGTTGGCATTACGATGGAAGACTTGGTGGGCGCACAATGTGGGACGGTGATCGGGTTGCATCCTCGCGATGCGCGATGGTTATCCGGCGATAAAATGGCAGGCGTTTGGTTCAAGGACCAAGCAGAGGCAGCGAAACATCAAGCCAGTATGGATGTCGTGGCCTTTGGGCAGTTTGAAGCTATGGCGGTCTCACCACTGGCCTCGGGCCGGCTGAATCCGCCCGATATTTGTCTGATCTATGCAACCCCCGCCCAAATGATTCTGTTTATTAATGGCTTGCAATGGACTGGCTATCAAAAATTGGATTGGGGTTGTGTGGGCGAGTCTGCTTGCGCGGACTCCTGGGGTCGCGCTTTGAAAACAGGTGAGCCCAGTCTTTCGATCCCATGTTTTGCCGAAAGGCGCTATGGCGGCGTGATGGAGGATGAGTTGCTGATGGCAATACCGCCGAGCTTTCTGCCAAAGGTTATTGCCGGGCTTGAGGCGCTATCCAAAAATGGTCTGCGCTATCCGATTCCACAATATGGCGTGAACAATGATGTCCGGGCAGGAATGGGCATCAGTTACTCCGACGCTTAAGGACGGCGAGATGGCCAAGTTAATGTGCTGGCAATGCCAAAGAGACTTGAGCGAGGAGCCAAGGCCGATCTCGAGGCAAGCTGTGTGCCAGGGCTGTTTCGCGCCAATTCGGTGTTGTTATATGTGTCGATCCTTTGACGTCAGTCATCGCTCGACGTGCCAAGAAGATCGGGCGGATCCGCCGCTCGAGAAGACCAATGCCAATTTTTGTGATTTTTTTCGACCCGGGCAACCGGTTCGGCGAGTCGCGCAAAGCCGGGACCAATCGGATGCGAGTGCGGCCTTGTCCGCTTTGTTCGATGAAGCTCCAGCAGTCACTGACTTAGAGGGAGATCGTACCGATGATGGCTCTGATGATCTCGATCAGAAACTAAAGGATCTGTTTGGCGATGATTAGCGCAATAAACCGATAAAGCGGCTAGGTTGAGGACTCAAATAACGCCTAGCGATCGCAGGGTCTCGATCTGCTTTGACGTCAGATCCAGCGCTCGTAAAATTTCGTGAGTATGCTCACCAAGCTTGGGTGGTGGCCGCGTAATGGTAGGCCCATCCTGATCGGTAGAATACCCGGCTTTAATGATATGAATGGCGTCGGCATTGGCCTCAGTCGGCGTTATCTGTTCAATCACCTCCCGCTCAAGTAGCTGCGGGTCCGCAAGGACCTCAGGGATCGACTTAACTTCGGCCGTGGGGATGCCTTTCTGAGGCAGAATGTTCATCCAAGTCGCGGTCGTTTTGCCTTGGAGTTTTTCACAAAGCAGGGCGTTGACCACCTCCGGATTTTGTTTTCGTTGCGCCGGGTCATGAAAGGCAGCCTCCTGAAGACGTTCCGAGCAGTCCAGCGCCATAAAGAGTTGCTCAACCTGGTTTTGTTTGAGTGCGGTAATTTGTATAAACCCGTCTTGGGTGGGGAATACATTGGCGGTGGGTTGTCCGGTTGGTGAGGCATTGCCTTGAAGCCCCAATAGTTGGCCCTGATTCAAATAGTTACTAAATTGCGACGCTTGCATCACAATTGCGGTATCGAGCATTGCGCTATCAATGTGTTGTCCGAGGCCGGTTGTGGCCTTGCGATGCAGCGATGCCGAAATGGCAAAAGCCGTGCTGAGCGCGGTTGCCATATCAACCGGCATAAAGCCGGTTCGAGTGGGGCCCGTACCAATATGCCCGTTCTGGGACATCATCCCTGAGGCCGCTTGAATTGCACCATCGTAAGCCGCTTCGCCAGCTTTTGGGCCTGATTGGCCATAGCCGGTAATAGAGCAATAAATTAGATCCGGCTTCAAGGCTTTCAAGGCTTCATAATCCAGACCGAGTTTGGTCATGGTTCCGGCTTTAAAGTTTTCAACCACAACATCCGTCGTTTCAATGAGCCGTTTAATTAAGTTAACGGCTTCAGGCGATTTTAAATTGAGCGTCAAGCTACGTTTATTGGCATTCATGGTCAAAAATGAGGGCGATTGGTTCTGATCGTTCCCCGCGTTCATCAGGCCACGGGTTTGGTCGCCTGTGCCGGGTTGCTCTATTTTGATGACGTCTGCGCCAAGTAATGCCAATTGCATCACGGCAAACGGGCCCGCAAAAACCTGAGTGAAATCTAGAATCTGAATGCCGCTGAAAGCTTGGGTCATGAGGTTTGCTGCCAATACGTGTCTTTTAAGAGTCTTTTATAGAGTTTGCCAGTTGGGTGCCGCGGCAGGGCTTCAAGAAAGTCGACGCTCTTCGGGCATTTTAAATGGGCGATTTGTGATCGGGCGTAGGCAATGAGCTCTGCCGCAAGCTCCGGGCCTGCATCGTCCATGTTCATGGGTTGGACAACGGCTTTGACTTCCTCGCCAAACTCGTCATTTGGCACCCCAAAAACGGCGACGTCAGCGACTAAGGGGTGTGTAATCAGGACATTTTCAGCTTCTTGTGGGTAGATGTTAACGCCGCCAGAAATGATCATAAAAGACTTGCGATCGGTGAGGTACAAGAAGCCTTCGTCATCAAGATAACCAATGTCACCCAAGGTCGACCAACCGTTGACATGATGGGAGTTCGCTGTTTTTTCAGGATCGTTGAGATACTCGAACTGGCCGCCGCCTTCAAAATACACGCCGCCTTGCGCTCCGCTTGGCAGTTCTTGACCGAAATCATCCAGGATATGGATTTGGCAATCATTCGCCGCTCGGCCCACCGAGCCGGGGTGCTTGAGCCATTCTTCAGCGCTGATAAACGTCGAGCCGTTGCCTTCTGTGCCCGCATAGTACTCGCAGATAATGGGACCCCACCAATCGATCATTTGATGCTTGATACTAACAGGGCAGGGTGCGGCGGCATGAATCGCGCAGCGCAGGCTTGCAAAGGTGTATCGGCTTTTTGTGTCGCTCGGCAATTTGAGCATGCGGACGAACATAGTGGGCACGAACTGGGCATGGGTGACGTTATGATCTTGGAGCAGTTGTAGGGCGGTTTCAGGATCAAACTGCGGCATAACGATCACACAACCGCCATAGCGCAGGACGTTCATGGTGAAGCCTAAGGGGGCTGCATGGTAAAGCGGGGCCGGTGATAGATACACGGTCTCGTCAGTAAAGTCATACCGACTTTGCGCGGCCCGGAAGAGGCTGGTCTCGGCGCCAAAGGGTTCTTGAAAGAGGGGTTTCTTTACCCCTTTGGGGCGCCCAGTGGTACCGCTGCTGTAGAGTAAACTTTGACCGTAGGACTCATCAACGATGGGTGTTTTAGGTTGGGCCGCCAGCGCATCCAGTAGGTTCGCTGCATTCAGGTGTTCGCCATCGAGCATGAAACAGGCGGGGTGCTCAACCAGATCGGGATAAAAGCGCTCAAAGGTGTCTGTCAAAAGGGCTGAGGTAATCAGTACCCGCGCCCGACAATCGTTAACGATATACAGCACTTCGGCGGCCGCTAATCGATAGCTTATGGCGGTAAAATACAAGCCAGCTCGGAGTGCGCCCCAGCAGATGGGCAGAAAGTAGGGATGATTTTCGAGACACAATGCAATGGTGTCGCCGCGTTTGAGGCCCTGGCTGCGCAGTAAGTGCGCGAACTGATTCGAGATGTCTTCTAGTTCCCCGAAGGTGATGGTTTGCCCGGAACCCGCCATCACAATGGCGGGTTTTTCAGATCGAAAGTGGCTGGGGATCATAAGGCATGGCTCCGGTGATGAGGGCAAGAATCGCGCGGCGGCCCAAGAGACGCCGCAAATCCGAAGGCCGAAGTCTCGCTTTGTTCGGGCGAGGCGACTTCTGAGCTTGGCGTCTGCCGGATATTGGTGGCCCATTGCCGCCCGTCCAGGCAGAAACGACTCCGGTCGTGCGTTATCCATCCTGCGCTTTAAAAGGTAACGCGAGTGGCATTGAGGTTGCAAGCGAGTTGAGCCGTGCTTGTGCGCTATTCTGGGGCAGATGACTCAAATTGGTTCACCGCCGGACAGCCCGGCCGAGCAAAAGCGCCCGATTTCGTCGTAATTGCACCATTAACGCCCGCGAGTGCTTTGATTTAAAAGTTGGCCTGCCAATTGCATTAACCCGTGTGGAACCGTGAGGCGCTCATGCCGATCTGATTCGTTCACCTTAAAGAGGGTGAGATAAAACAGTTAATCAATAAAATGGAGAGAATTGATGAAAAATTTTACACGGAACGCGTTGAGCAGTTTGATAGCCTTGAGCGCCTTTGCGGGCAACCACGCAGCCGCTGCAGACGTCTCTTATAATATCGGGTTTGCGAGTGAATATTACTATCGAGGCATTCTGCAGAAGGAATCCAGCGGTAGCGCAGGGGTTGATATCGAAACGAATGGTTTCTATGCCGGTGCTTGGACTGCGGATGTCGGTGATGGCTTAGAAGTGGATCTGTATGGCGGCTATGGTTTTGAGACTGAGGCGGGTTTAACCGGGAGCATCGGTTTTACGGGTTATTACTACACCGGTGACTTTGATGATACTTACGAGGAAATCAATCTAGGATTGGGCTTCGGCATGTTCAGCCTGGGCTACTCCTCAGGCGAGTGGGATGGTTTTGGCACACCAGCAGACTATGACTTCTTGGAGGTAGGGTTTGAGACCGAGGTTGGCCTCTACGGAACCTACGGCTCTTTCGGGAAAGACTTTGATGGTGATTATATTGAACTGGGTTACGGCACAAGTGTTTCGGATATCGATTTAGGCGTTTCGTTTATCTTCTCCGATGATTTGGGCGACCAGGCAGATAGTGAGAGCCAGGCACTGGTCTTCTCCATCGGCAAATCCTTCTAAGGATTGGTCACGCAGGTTGTGGTTAAGAAAGGGCGCCTAGGCGCCCTTTTTTTGCTTGTGAATGGCGATTTTAAAAAAGTCGAGTACCCAGCGATGATCCAGCGATGACCCAGCAATCAAAGGGTGCACTTGCCTAAAAAAGACGGTGCAGATTAGCCAGTAGATTAGGGGAAAAGACGACCGCAGGTCGTTTAGTTAAGACCGCAAAGCGAGCAATCCGTGGTAATCGCCTGAGCCAAACAACATCAAGGTGCTCGATGAAATTCAGCCTTCATCGTGTTGCCAGCCGGTTCAGCCTCGGTCAGTTCCCAGAGATAGGCATCAGGTTGCGTAACCCTTATTGTTTCTTGGTAGTGATTTTCGGTGCCGAGATTGTTAAGGCTCGTGACCTGGCTGATGAGCGTGCCTGCCTCGAAGTGTGATCGGTAATGCAATACCGTAAAGGGCATGTTGGTTGCGACAAACACCCCTTTTATGGTCTTGGACGCGGGGTCAAAGTACCAAAGGCCCTTGGCGCCGAGGGCCTTCTCGCCATTTTGGATCACAAAAGATTCACCAAAGACGCTCTGTCGGTCCGGTCCCCAGGTGTAGGTTTGATAAGTGCTGCCTAGAGCCCATTGGCCGCCGATCAAGGGTTCGAATCCAGACATGGCCGAACTGGCTGGCGCTGCATGAATTGCGTGGGTTAACGATAGACCAATGGCCAGCAGCTGAGCATAGGCCAGACGTTTGAGTGCTGATGTCGTCCCTCGTCGCTTTATTGTCATAATGCGCCCCCTAACGAGGTGTCATTGGGTTTGGTCCGCTAACGCGCGAGACCATCTAAGGTAGCCGAAAATGATAATGACCAAGTACACCATAAAAAGGAGTGCGGTAAAGTACAAGCCTCGGTCGAGGTAGAGCACAATCGATGCGCTGTCGATAACAAACCAATAACCCCAGTTCTCCAATATTTTCTGAGTCACCATGTAAGTTGCAATCAAGCTGCTGCAGGTCGTGAAGGCGTCAAGAAACGGAGCTTGGCTGTTGGTTTCGGTCAGCAGGCCGCCCACTAATCCGGTGGTGATGAAGATCGCGAGGAGTGCGGCGCTGTGATGTTTTAGCGACCATTTCCGAATGGGTTTAAAGGCTTGCCTTGGTCCATGTCGCCATTGATAGTAGCCGTATCCTGCCATTGCTAAGTAGTACACCTGCAAGGCGCTCTCAGCGTATAACGTGACATCGAAAAAGAGATACAGGTAGATCATGGTCGAGGCTGCCGCCGCCGCCCAACACCAAATGTTTTCTCTCACTGCCAGTATGAGATAAGCCAAAGCGAGGCTCACGGCCATAATCTCGAGCGCTGAGCTGGCTAAGAGTTCATTCAGAAATTGCTCGAGCACCTCAGTCATGTTGGGTCCGTCTCAAATCCTCTTTTAGCACTTTTAAGGTGAAAACGCCTTGTCCAAATTCAAGGAAGCTGCCCCGAATTTCCGTTTGTAAGCAGGCCATCAGCACGTCAAAATCTCCGAAAATTTGAGTGGTCAAATCATTTTCAACAACGTCGATGTCTGGATACTGCTTTAGCGCTTTGATGAAAGCATCAATGGCTGGAAGATAATCCTGGTTCAACGGATACAAACTGATATCGATGCTGGCCTTCATGGGTTGGCGCCTTTTTAGCGAGTCTGTTGCGTCTTCATTCGGTTCAGTCATTACGGCTCAAAAGCGAGGGTGACCCCTAGGGTCCTGGGTGAGCCGAATTGATAATAGGGTTCGGTGAGGTAGTCTTTTCGAGGATCATTACCGAAGCTCCCAAAACCTCGGGTCAAGATTGTTTGATCCGTTAGATTGCGCCCCCAAAATGTGAGTTCCCAGGCTTGTTTTTTTAGACCAAAGGCTGCGTTGGCCGTAGTGTAGGCTCGGCTTTTAACCGCATGTCGATCAGAGAAGTAATAATCATCTTTCGCATCGATGCTGAGGTTAAAAAAGGTTGATGCCGCCTGATAGTTGAGCGCAACACTCCCAGTGTATCGAGGTGCTTGGGCTTGGTCTCGACCGCCCAGATCCTCACCAAACTCATTAATGAATTGGGTAAACACCGTATCGAGTAGGCCGCCAGCAACTCGGACGCTAAAGGCATTCGAAAGTTGGTGCTCTAGCTCGACTTCGATACCCTGATTGACGCCTTCTGCGGCATTGCCGACGAAGTCGACAAATTCCGTACTACCATCAGATCTGGGACGAACGAATGAGCTTTTAATCTGTTGATCTCGGCGATCGGCTCGAAATAGGGCAAGTTTTAGCCGGGTTGCGGCGAAGGTGGTTTTGAAGCCAAGCTCAGTTTCGATAAGCGATTCGGCGTCGTACTCTAAGAGTTCGGGGTTAAGGGTGCCATCGGTGTTAAAGCCGCCGGCTTTGAACCCGCGGCTGACCCGAAGGTAGAGATTTGCCGTCGACCGGAGGTGGTACTGCAGGCCGATTCGGCCGCCCCAAAGCGTCTCCGTTGGATTGAACGCCGCGGCAAGCGAGTCACTAAAGGTGCGGCTGCGACGCTCAATCCGCGCGCCGCTATTCCAGCGGAGTTTGTCGCTCAGATTGAAATCGAGTTCCGCATAGAGGGCGGTCGCATCATTTTGGTAGTCACTGGTGTAAGGTCCCGGTGCAAAGGTATACAGGCGGGTCAGTTCCGTGCCCTGTTGGGTTCGATACAGGCCGATGACCCAGTCGCCGCGTTCATTAAACGCCTCGCCCACCGCTTTTGGCAGAAGCCTAATCTCCAATGCTTGATGCGATCTATCGCGCAGGTAGTGATCCGTAGATTGGTAGCCATAGGGGTGGATGCCGACAAAGCTCCAGTCTTCGTCATAGCCATAACCCAGTTCCGATTGGCTCAGCGTGCCCAACATTTCGAGTCGAATTTTGTCAAGGCTAAGGGTTAGTCGCGCCGCCAACGCATTGGTTTTTTGCCGATCGAAGCCGGGTTCATCTGACAGGGTGTTTACGGTGTTATCCAGGCTGAAAGCATCGAAACCATTATTGACGTTCGCATGTAGCAAGGTCACAAGCGCCTCGTAGTTGGCGCCGGTGTTCAATATTTTTAATCGCGCATGGGTTTCATTGATGCCGTTGGTATCGTCTTTATTCAGATGTTGGTTTCGATACAGGCCATTGGCGGTTTCCTTGCTGAGGCTGAGTCGGACCAGCGTTTCGTCACTCAGGGGCTGGTTGAGCGTGGCGGTGAGATTGCGCCCCGAAAAGCTTGCGAGACTGGCCTTGATTCGAGCCGATGCAATCGGTTCGGGGTCTCTGGATTTGATGGCGATTAATCCGGCCAGGCCGTTGGCGCCAAAACGGGTGCCTTGGGGCCCTCGTAAGACCTCGATCTGATCAAGGTCCGTCAAATGGGCAATCGTGCCCATATTACTGAAATCCATACCGTCGATCATGATCCCAACCGATGGATTGATTGGATCGCTAAATTGACTGCGCTCGCCGATACCTCTTATTTGAAAAAAACGCGCCCGAGACGCGCCGCTTGCGAAGTTCAGATTGGGAACGAGGCCAAGGAGGTCTTCTAGGTGGGACGCGCCGCGCGCCGCTTGCTCGCTATCATTCAGGACCGTGACACTGGTCAAGGTTTCGATATCGTTACTCGGTCTAAACTCAGCGGTTACTGTGATCTCAGGCATTTCCTCAGCCAGGGCAGTAATCGGTAGTCCGCCCAGGAAGGCGAGTAGGTAAAGCAGTCCACGCATGTTAAGTCTCCAGTTAAACAGCAAGACAATCCAGAGGCGACGAAGGGAGACCGTTGATGCGTCCTTTTCCTACGCCGGTATGATCCGGATCAGGTTCTAGGGTTCGCGCCAGGCGCATCTCAGGTCCGAGGACCACCCCTAAGGTGGACGCTATCTTACACTGGGCCGCTTGGGTTGCAACTAAAAGCGGCTTTGACGGTGACTGTTGGAGTTGGTTTAGAAGAAGGGTATCGTTCTAATTATAGGTCAAGATCATTTTGTTACCCGCGCCACGATCTTAAGGGCCTCAATCGAGGACGGTTGCGATATCCTGGCCTGGCTCAAAGGTCTGCACCAGCCCCGGCATTGGGTATTTGAGGCCCGATGCGCAATTGAACAGAACGACCTTGGCATCGATTGTAATTGTCCCGTTTTGACGCGCCTTGATTAAGGCCGCCGCGGTTGCAGCACCTTCTGGACACAGTAATATGCCGGTCTGCTTGGCCAGATTTTTTTGGCTCTCAAGGATTTCCTCGTCCGTCACGGCGATGGCGGTGCCTTGGCTCTCACGGAGGGCTTTGAGAATAAGAAAGTCGCCAATGGCAATGGGAACCCGAATACCGGAGGCAATGGTTTGCGCCTCTGGCCAGAGTTCAGCATGGTCGGCCCCGGTATGAAAGGCTTTGACGATGGGGGCACAGGTATCTGCTTGAACGGCAATCATTTTTGGCCGGCGGGAATCAATCCAGCCTAGGGCTTCGAGTTCAGCAAAGGCTTTCCACATCCCAATGAGACCGGTGCCGCCGCCGGTTGGATAGAAGATCGCATCGGGCAGGATCCAGTTCAGTTGCTCCGCGAGTTCCAATCCCATCGTTTTTTTACCTTCGATTCGGTAAGGCTCCTTAAGCGTTGCGGTATCAAACCAAAGACCCTGATCGGCGCCTTGTTTGACCAACTTGCCACAATCATTGATCAGGCCCTTCACCCGGAATGTTTTTGCGCCGTAATAAGCCATCTCCTGCAGGTTCACTTGGGGCGTGTCATCAGGACAAAAACAAATGGCCTCGATCTGCGCCGCCGCACAATAGGCTGCGAGCGCCGCACCCGCATTACCATTGGTTGGAATGGCCATCCGCTGCACCCCTAGGCTTTTAGCGAGATTAACGGCCATTGCAATCCCGCGGGCTTTAAAACTACCGGTCGGTAATCGGCCCTCGTCTTTGATCAGGACCTCGCCAAGGTCGAGGGCGCGAGCCAGGTATTGGCAAGAAAGTAATGGGGTAACGGATTCGCCCAGCGAGATGGGTGCTTGGGTGAGTGGTAATAACTCTTGATAGCGCCAGAGATCTTGGGGTCGCTGGTTAAGAATGGCTGGGGAGACAGCCGCTTTGATGGCTTTGAGGTCATATCGGACCAAGAGGGGCTTGCCAACGTCTGACAGGTTGAGCTGGGTATTGCGTCGATAGTGCTTGCCCGTCTGACTACATTCGAGGTGTGTGACAAAATTTTCTATGGGCAGGGTATGGGTGGACAAGGCTTGGCTCCGGGTTGTGGGCAATGGGTGGGCCGTTTTTAAAAAACGGGCGCGCGCTGCCAAATGGGATTGATCGTCTCGAATGCTTTGGCCAATTGCAAGACGGCGAGGTCAGCACGCGGTTTGCCAATGATTTGCAGGCCAACGGGTAAACCGAGTGAGGTGAATCCGGCGGGTAACGATAAAGCGGGTAGGCCGGTTACAGAGAAGATAGAACACGATTGCATCCACTGGATGTAGGTTTGCATTGGCTGGCCATTAATCTCGGTAACATATTCAAGCGCTGCGTCGAATGGTGGCACTTGGACGACTGGCGTCACGAGAAAATCATAGTGCTCAAAAAACACCCTAAACCGCTCGATGACCACGGCTTGTTGTTGCAGGGCGCGTTGGATGTCCGTTTTGGTAAGGGCAAGGCCAGCCTCAACATTCCAAACGATGGTCTGCTTATAATCGCGCGGGTTGCGTCGAACGCCTTTGCCGTGGCGACGGGCAAACGAGCTCGCTCTTAGAATATGAAAGGTGTCGTTTGCCCCGGATAGGTCAGGGCAATAATCGATGACCTCGCAACCGAGTTGGTTGAAAAAATCGCGGGTGTCATTGATGCAATCGACGACCTCCGGATCAATCGGGATTTGGCCTGAAAAGTCAGCGCTGAATGCGATTTTTAAGGCACCAGCGCCTGCTTTGATCGGCGGTTCAAAGAACTGCTCAGTGAGCTTTGATAGCGGCGCGTGTTCATGCGCGCCACTGATCACGCTGAGCAGGAGGGCACAATCATCGACCGTTCTCGCCATGGGTCCGGCAATCAGCAGGGGATCCTCGGGATTTTCTGAGGGGACGATCGGCACCCGGCCAGGGGTTGTTCTAAAGCCCACAACATTGCAAAAGCTGGCGGGGTTTCTCAGCGATCCGCCTAAGTCCGTCCCGTCGCAAAGTGGCACTAAGCGCGCGGCGAGGGCTGCCGCTGCGCCACCGGAACTACCGCCTGCGGTTTTTGATCGATCATAAGGGTTTCGGGTAACACCAAAAATGTCGTTAAAGGTTTGCGAGCCCGCACCCCATTCAGGCGTGTTGGTTTTGCCAAGTGTGACGGCGCCAGCCGCTTTCATTCGAGCCACAATTTCTGCATCCTGGGTTGGGACAAAATCGGCGAAAAGCGCCGAGCCGAAGGTGGTTCGAATGCCTTGGGTTAAGGTGAGATCTTTGTGGGCAACGGGCACGCCCGCGAGTGGTCCTAGGGTTTCACCTCGGCCAATTGCCGCATCGATCGCGTGCGCTTGAGCCAGGGCAAGTTCCGGGACCAAGGTGACGATCGCATTGATCTGGGGATTGATGGCATTGATCCGATCTAAGTGCGCTGTGACGACTGCCGTTGCTGAAATGGCTTTGCATCGCACGGCATCTCGGATCTCCAGGGCAGACCAGGCCCACAGCGCTTGTTGATTCATGATGGGGTTCTCGGTATTGGTTGGTTACTATACTTGCCCAGTCCATCAGGTACAGGGTTTGATGGATTGTAATGGGCTGCACCGCAGCTTTGAAAACAGGTCATAACGGAAAGGAAGATTAAAATGGCTGGACCATTAACTGGGGTAACGGTTGTTGACTTATCAGCGGTTGTCTCTGGGCCCCTCACCGGTGCGGTGCTGGCAGACCTTGGCGCGGATGTGATCAAGGTTGAGAAGCTCGAGGGTGATATACAACGCAATGTCGGCAGTCGTCGAAATGGATTTTCGGGTTCGTTTCATGTGTTAAACCGAGGCAAGCGTAGCATTGCACTGGATTTAAAGGATCCCGCCGTCATGCCGGTCTTGCAGGGCTTGGTTGCACGCGCTGATGTGCTGATTCAAAACTTTCGGCCCGGTGTTGTTCAGCGCTTGGGACTTGGATTCGAGGCGATGCAACGTTTGAATCCCAGGCTCATTTACCTCTCGATCAGTGGTTTTGGACCGGATGGGCCGGAGGCTGGCAAACGCGCGTACGACCCCATCATCCAGGCTTACTCTGCGATGGTTTCGGTTCAAGGCCTCAAACGCGGTGAGGGCCCTGAACAGGTCAACCAACTGATTATGGACAAGCTCACGGCGCATACTGGCGCGCAGGCCATTGCGGCGGCCTTGTATGCACGTGAGCGAACTGGATTGGGTGAGCATATTCAATTGTCGATGTTGGATACGGCGGTTGCCTTTATGTGGCCCGATGCGGGCGCGGATGTCACATTACAGGGCGACGATATTGAGCATCGCCCGCCAATTTCTGCCGCCGGACAATTGGTTTCGTTGGCGGATGGTTGGGCTGCGTTTATGACCCTGTCGGATGCAGAATTTGCGGGCCTGTGCCGCGCCCTCAACTTGGATGAATTACAAGCAGACCCAATGTTTCAAACTTTAACGAGCCGGCAGCGCAATCGTCAGGCCTATAGCGATCGCCTTTCAGAGGTCTTGTTAAAGACGAAATCAATGACGGTTGCCACGTTTCTTGCGAAGCTTGATGCCGAACAAGTCCCGGCGGCGAGTGTTAAGCGCCTAGAGGATTTGCACAACGACCCGCAATTGATTGCCAATGAGGTGTTTCGAGAACGGGACCACCCCGTCGCCGGCAAGATGCGAGAGGCGCGTCCCGCTGCAAGATTTCTGAATGCGACGCTTGAGCCTGCGAGTGCAGCGCCCAGCATTGGGGAACACACCGAGGCCATACTCCGCGAGTTAGGCTTGCCGGGGGCGCTGGATGCGACGGCGGCGCCGAAAGCGGCTGATTAGTTCGATTATAATGCGGAATGCGCCAAGCCTTAGAGCCGCGCGGGTGGTGCGCCTGAGGCTGTTCCTCGAGGCTTTTTTCGTCAGGGGGCTCTCGACAATGACCCTACAAAGCCCTGACCAAGGCTTGGGTATATTGTTCGGTCGAGGCGTCGCCGCCTAAGTCAGATGTTTTGCACTCGCCTTGGGTAAGGGTCTGCTTGATCGCGCCGCGCAGGCGTGTCGCTGCATCTCCCAAGCCTAAATGATCCAGCATCATCGCAGTGGCGAGTAATAGTGCGGTTGGATTGGCAATGCCAAGGCCGGCAATATCCGGGGCGCTGCCGTGCACCGCTTCAAAAATGGCATGGTCATGGCCGAGGTTGGCCCCTGGCGCAAGGCCCAAACCGCCGATCAGTCCGGCGCAAAGGTCCGACAGGATATCGCCAAAAAGATTGGTCGTCACAATGATGTCAAAGCGTTCAGGGTTCATCACGAGTTGCATGGCGCAGTTGTCTACAATCATTTCCTCGAATGCAATGTCTGGATACGCTTGTGAAATCTCGCGACCCGTGCTGAGAAACAATCCGGAAGTGGATTTCATAATATTGGCTTTGTGGACCAGGGTTACTTTCTTTCGAGAAAGGTTGCGGGCGGTTTCAAAGGCATGTCGAATGATGTTGGCTGAGCCGGCTTTGGTGATAATGCTTTTAAGCTCGGCGCGGTTCCCGTCTTCTGAAAGACTATGGCCCTGCCCAGAATACAGGCCTTCTAGATTCTCCCGGACGACGATCAGGTCAAGGTCTTGGTATCGTGCTTTGGTTCCCGGTAGTGACAAGATCGGTCGGACATTGGCATAGAGCTCAAAATGTTGTCGCAAGGACACGTTGACAGAGCTGAAACCTCTGCCGATCGGGGTCGTAATGGGGCCTTTGAGCGTTGCATCGGCATCTGTTATGCGCGCGAGGGTCTCCGGTGGGATCAAATCAAGCCCCTCCGCAAGGGCGGCGCCGCCAGCTAATGCCTCGCTCATCTGAATGGGCACCGCCAGAGCAGTGAGTAAGGTCTTGGCCGAAGCCATGATTTCTGGACCGATGCCATCGCCAGGCAAGATCAAAACCTTCAACATGTCTTTTCCTCACCGTGATTCGCGGCGGAGTCTAGCCGCAGTCGGAATTCGGATCAAGTCAGCGCTGTTTGAGTAAGGATGCGTCGTGTTGCGAGTAGACAAGTCGGCCCGTTTTGACCCAATCCCGCTTAATCAGAACGGGGGTAGAGCAAACAAACAGATCGCCATTGCGGCCGACCAGGGTTGCCGCAGCACCGGCCGCTTTTGCAATCTTTGCATTTTCCTTGAGATGTTGGGGTTCGCCATGAACCGGAATCACAAGATTTGGCTGCGCGATGTTATATAACGCTGTGAGCTCGTCCTGATTGGGATGGCCGGAGGCGTGAAGGTCTAGTGCATCGTCTGTCTCGGCCGATAAGACTTTGGCGCCTTGTGCTTGAAACCCTTTAACCAGCGCCGCAACTTCCGCCTCGTTACCCGGGATGGTTTTGGCGCTGAGGATCACCAAATCCGTGCTGTTTAAAGCGAGATCTGGATGTTGATCTCTCGCCAGGCGCCACAGCGCGGATCCGCGCTCGCCTTGACTGCCGGTGGCGATCAGCAACGCGTTTTCACCCGGAAGGTAACCGAGGTGCGATAGCGGTATCTCAGGAAAGTCGGTTTTGAGATAGCCCACGCTTTTAGCAATGCCGGACATTTTAACGAGCGAGCGACCCGCCAACGCCAAATGGCGATCGGTTTCGACGCAGGCTTGTCCTATAGACTGTAGACGCGCAATGTTGCTGGCAAAGCAGCCAATAATGACCCGGCCGGTGGCTGCGCCTATGGCCTTTTTGAGACCGGCCTTGATCAACTGCTCTGATTTAGAATGACCGGTTTTGAGGGCATTGGTGGAATCAACAACGAGGGCGCTCAGGGGCGGCAGATTGTGGGCACTAAAGCGGTTTGTTTCGAAAGCCGGACCAATAACGGGGGCAGGATCGATTTTCCAGTCAGCGGTGTGCAGAATGTTGCCGGCTTTAGTTTCGATGAGCAGCGCATGGGTTTCTGGCGTTGAATGGGTAATGGGCAGCCAAGTGACTTTAAAAGGGCCAATTTGGCGGGTGCTGTAACTGTCAACGACCTGAACCTCGGGGGCGAGTGCTGCGCCTTGAAATTTTTGTCGAATCACGCCTGCGGTGAAGGCGGTGGTGTAAATCGGTTTTGGAAATCGTTTGTATAGGTGCGGAAGGGCGCCGATGTGATCTTCATGGGCATGAGTTGCGATGATGCCGACAAGGCTCTGTAGCGCCTGCGGGGCCCCGTCCGGGTCCGGCATTTCGATCTGATTGTCACCGTTTGCCTGACGCTCAAACGTAATGCCGCAGTCAACCATCAGCCAGGAATCATCGTGACCGAAGAGATTGAGGTTCATGCCGATTTCACCGGATCCACCCAGGGGCAGAAACCACAATTCGTCATCTGAGGGCTGCCGAAATTTCACAGCGAGGTCTGACACGATAAGCAGGTGTAAAGGCGACGTGAGGCCATTGTGGTGCGCTGGATCGGTTGCGCGCATTGATAACAAGGCAAGCCCGCACGGTCGAAAACCCAAAATCGGGATTGCTCAAAATCTGCGCCCGCCTTTTGAAGCCTGTCCACACGCCGCGTATTCAGCGTGATGCCGCCAGTTTCATAACTTTGCTGGCTTATCGAAAGCGTTTGCCGAGCCAGTCGAACAAGGCGCTTAAGGTTCAGCTGGTTGGGTTTGCACAGGCCATTAACCCCCGCGCGGAACAAAATTTCACTCCGTAAATAATTGCCAACGCCGGCGAGGAAGCGCTGGTCCAAATAGAGTTTTCCAAGGCTTTGGTTTTGAAATCTTGTGGATTGCAGTCGCGCAACAAGGGTTTCTGGCGTAAGAATAGGGTCTAGGATGTCCGGGCCCAAGCGGCTGAGAAAAGGATGTTGCGCGACGTTTTGGGTCCGCCAAAGGCTAATATCCGTTGCGCTGTAGAGTCGGATGCAACGGTCTTGATGGCCCAATTCGAGTCGCAGTGCCCGACCTGGCAGGAGTGGATCGTTTGGGCGCGCCACTTGCCAGAGTCCGTATAACTGATTGTGCGAGTAGATCGTCCAACCATTGTCAAAATCGGTTAGAAGCGCCTTGCCGTGGGTTCGAAAGGCCTTGATGCGCTGCCCTCGGAAGCGCGGGCCGAAGGGCCTCAGACGATGATAAGGCAGTCGCACGTGATCAATCGAAAGGCCGGCAATGGCGTCGCTCAGCGCGTCCGCTGCGCGTCTTATTTCGGGGCCTTCTGGCACAGATGCACTCCGCTAGATCTGATTGTGTTACGTAGATTGCGGATTTTCGATTACAAGCCCAAAAGCGCGGCTTGTGCCAATAAGGGGGCTGCGAGCTTGATCGAGGCCTGGTCCACCATGACGCCATCAACGCTTACCGCGCCCAGACCTTGGGCTAACGCCGCCTCATAAGCTGTGCGTTGCGCCCGCGCTTGTGCCACGGCTTCCAAGCTAGGACTAAAACACGTTGTGATGGGCGCAATTTGATCGGGATGGATCGCCCATTTGCCGGTCATCCCAAGACACTTGGCTGCCGTGCAGTCGGCCGCATGCCCGATTCCGTCCTTAAAATTCGCATAGGGTCCATCAATCGGTTCGAGACCGTGAGCACGCGCCGCCATAATGAGTTGATACCGCGGGTAATGCCAGAGATCGCCGGCGTACCCGCCCTGATCGCCAATATTGAGGGTATCAATTCGCTGGCTCGCGGCAAAATCACCCATGCCGAAGATCAAGGTTTCAAGCCGTTCGCAGGCGGCTGCGATGTCGCCAACATTGAGCATGCCGGTTGCATCTTCAACCAGCGCCTCAAGACCGGTGGCCCGGTCAAGACCACGGCGCGCCTCGATTTGAACCAATAATTGATCCACAAAAAGCAGATCCGAGCTGCGTTGCGTTTTCGGTAGGATCAAGGTTTGCGGCCTTGTGCTAGGCGCGCCATCATGATCCATGAGATGCAGAATATCTTGGTAGCAGTGCTCGCTGGATAGCGCGTTTATTCGGACTGAAACTGTCGGCGCGCGCCAAGTCTCTTCTTTCAGCAGCTGCGCAACGAGGTTACGGGCGTTTTCTTTCTCTAAAGGCGCGACGGCATCCTCTAGATCGATAATGACGACGTCGACATCAAGCTTCGTGCTTTTAAGCAGCATTTTTTCGTTGCTGCCGGGAACGCTGATGTGACAACGGCGGAGTCGATGGGTCATGGCGGGGGTCCTAAAATGCTTGTACCCAATATAACCTATTCAGTGCCAGAAAATGCGCTTGGGTCGCTGTCGTGGCTTTATGAACCAGCATGATCGTTTAAGTGCGCTGGCCGTCATAGTACAATTTGGCGGTTAGACGGATTAGACGGATTAGACGGATTAGGCGTATTAGACGTACTAAACGTCCAAGACTTAAAGGATAGGATTAGTCATGAGTGAGCGAGTAGACGTTGCGGGATTAAGCGTTGCAAAAGAATTACATGCATTCGTTGAAAATGACGTATTGCCAGGTCTTGCCATTGCGCCTGCGGACTTTTGGCGGGGTTTTGCGAGCTTGCTAGACGTTTTTTCCCCTAGAAATAAAGCACTCCTCGCCGTCAGAGATGATCTGCAGAGCAAGATTGATACGTGGCATCAGGCGCACGCGGGCCAGTCGATCGATGTCGCGCAAACTGAGGCATTTCTGAAAAGTATTGGTTATTTATTACCCGAAGTTGAAGACTTCGAAATTACAACGCAAAACGTCGATCCTGAGATCGCGACCATCGCCGGTCCACAATTGGTGGTTCCGATTACGAATGCGCGATTTGCCTTAAACGCGGCGAACGCCCGGTGGGGCAGCCTGTTCGATGCGCTCTACGGCACGGATGTGATCGAAGAATCCCCAGGTTATGAGAAAGGCCGAAGCTATAACGAAAAACGGGGTGAGCGTGTGATCGCCTATGCTTCTGAGGTCTTAGATCGATATGCGCCGCTCGAGGGAACGCGCCACAGTAGTGTGTCGGGCTATCGCATTGAGGCAGGTCAGCTGGTTGCAGATTGCGAGGGGGGTATGGTGGCTCAGCTGGCAAAGCCTGCGCAATTCCGCGGCTTCCAAGGTGATGCGAGTCAGCCTTCCGCAATCTTACTAGCGAATCACAACCTGCACCTCGAAATTCAAGTCGATCGCATGGATAGCGTCGGCGGGACCCATAAGGCCGGCGTCAAAGACGTTGTGCTGGAATCGGCGATTTCAACGATCCAAGACTGCGAAGATTCTGTAGCAGCGGTTGATGCAGCGGATAAAACGTTGGTTTATCAAAATTGGTTGGGTTTGATGCGCGGCGATCTGGAAGAGTCTTTTGAAAAGGGCGGTCAGACCCTAACGCGATCCTTGAGCCCAGATCGAGCGTATCGCGACCCCCAGGGCGAGGCCTTTACGCTGCCGGGTCGCAGTATGCTGCTGATTCGAAACGTGGGTCACTTAATGACAACGGATGCGGTGTTGGATGCAGCCGGGCACGAGGTTCCAGAAGGGATCCTCGATGGCTATATGACCAGCACGATCGCGTTGTTTGACGTCTTGGGCAAGAGCCGGGTTCAAAACAGTCGATGTGGTTCTGTTTATATCGTCAAGCCAAAAATGCATGGTCCGGATGAAGTCCGATTCACGGTGGATTTGTTTGCGGCGATCGAAACGCAGTTGAAGTTGCCCAAAAACACCCTAAAGATTGGGATCATGGATGAGGAACGCCGAACGACGTTGAATCTAAAAGCCTGCATTTATGAAGCTAAAGAGCGTGTCATTTTCATTAACACAGGATTTTTAGATCGTACTGGGGACGAAATTCATACCAGTATGGAAGCCGGGCCCGTCGTCCGAAAAACCTTGATGAAGCAGCAACCCTGGATTCTTGCCTACGAAGATTGGAATGTTGATACGGGTTTGGCGGCTGGCTTTTTGGGTCGCGCTCAGATTGGGAAGGGCATGTGGGCCATGCCGGATGAAATGGCGCAAATGATGACGGCTAAAATTAACCATCCTACGGCGGGTGCAAATTGTGCCTGGGTACCCTCGCCAACGGCTGCAACCTTGCACGCGATGCACTACCACGACGTGAATGTTCCAGGTAAGCAACAGGAACTGACCGGTGCTGCGCGCGCCACACTCGCTGAACTGATGACCCTGCCACTCCTGCACGGAGAGAATTTGTCTGTCGATGAGATCAACGAAGAACTTGAAAATAATGTTCAGGGCATTCTTGGTTATGTCGTCCGTTGGATTGATCAAGGGATCGGCTGCTCGAAAGTACCGGATGTCCACGATGTTGGCTTGATGGAAGATCGTGCAACCTTACGGATTTCATCGCAACACATTGCCAATTGGTTGCGGCATGGGCTGTGCACTGCCGCGCAAGTGTCAGCCGTCCTGGAAAAAATGGCGGTGATTGTTGATGCTCAAAATGCATCAGACGCGGCGTACAGGCCGATGGCGCCAAACTTTGTTGACTCGGTTGCTTTTCAGGCCGCCTCGGATTTGATCTTTAAAGGGGTAGAGCAGCCTAATGGCTATACCGAACCCGTACTGCATGCTCGGCGCCGCGAAGCAAAGCGGAAGTACGGTGTGTAAGATTGATTGCCTGATTGCCTGATTGCCTGATTGCCTGATTGTCTGATCACCGGCGTGCTTGCGGCACGGAATCGCATCGCCATAGGCGAATTACCGAACTACGCCTGCCGTTGACCGGTTAGGCTCGCTGCACCCCCTGCGCTGTGTTGCTGAATGCGATCGTCGGCCATTGCCTCGGAGCGTCGGCAAGTTTTGCCAGGAACATCAAAAACCGTCAAAAAAACGTCAAACGGCGCTCGCTGTGCCGCACCTGAGAAAGTAAAACTGAATTAATTCAATAACCTATAAAAACTTTTTAGTTTGGCACGGCTTGTGCTTTTTAAAAGGCTCCGAGTCCCGTTGTTCATGACGGGCTCGGCGAAGAAACCCTTTTAAAGGAGCGGTGCAATGAGTCGGCAACGAACGTTAATCAGGAATGTCTTAAAACTTTATCAAAAGGCTGGGCTGTCGCTACTTGCGATGGGTATGAGCGCGAGTGTGCTCGCCAATCAATTGCCTCAAGGCCCGCAGATCAACCAAAAAATCAGCGCACGGCTGGTGCTGAACGCTCGCGGTGATACCACGCAAGCTGCGCAACTAAGTCCTCATCGACCCGCCGGTAATGGGGTGAAGTCCGTCCCCACAGCATCTGATCAGATCGATCGATTTAAAACGAGTGGTAACCCGTCTGAGACGATCAGTCGTTATCTTTGGGATGGCGCAAAGACCTCTGAGCCGAAATTGTCACGTTACCTTTGGGATGGCGCAAAGACTTCTGAGGCGAAATTGTC
>JAFMIA010000017.1:0-2382 GCA_017854255.1 Pseudomonadales bacterium | reverse complement strand
CGAAATTGTCACGTTACCTTTGGGATGGCGCAAAGACTTCTGAGGCGAAATTGTCGCGTTACCTTTGGGATGGCGCAAAGACACCTGAAATCGAGCTCTCACGAGTTCTTTGGACTGCCGAAAAAGCGTCGGAATGGCAATCAGCTTCACGACGATGGGTCCCGGTGCCAGTCGCGGCGGAACAGGGCGAGTATGACCCACGCTTTGCACGCTTTCTCTGGCGCGAGTTTGACCCGGCGCTACCTGACACCCAGCCGAAATCGGGTGGGCTCGATGACTTAATGGGACAGGATTATCCTGCTTTCTTACTGGATCCCCGGCTCCAGGTCGCAAGCACTGACGCGATGTTGAGCCCCACACATCGAACGCAACAGATAGCCCTAACTGGTTTGAATTATTCAGCCAAGAGCGCCGCGACGCTTGAGTTTGAGGGGCAGATCGTTCGGTGGTCGTTGGTCAATCAGGGCCTTAAGCCGTTGGAATTTTCAACCTTAGATTTGACCGTCCCGGACGGCGCAGCGCTCACGAGTGTCGTCATCAAGCAACCTGGGCTGGCGCCGATCGATCTTGGCGTCGATGGCTCGAGGTTGCGTCTGGATGGCGCATTACATCCGGGAACCGCGGCGACCGTTGAGGTTGGGTTTGCCGAAGCCCCTAGCCGAGATGAAAGCCAGTATGGCTTCAATCTCGCGTTTAAAAACGGTCAAACGATTGAATTCTTATCTCGGCGCAATTTGCCGATACAAGGTGAGCGCAGAGATTCTTTCTTCCCAACCTTGATCCGAGCGGACGAATTGCACCGAGCGGGTTTAACGGGTCGAGGTGTTGGGGTTGCCGTGATTGATACCGGTGCCTGGGCGCATCCCGCTCTGGCGCTCAATACGGAAGGTCAATCCAGAGTGTTGTCATTTTATGATGCCATTAAGAATGAAGAAGGCGCTGTCATGGTCGATGAAAACGGCCATGGCTCCCATATCACGAGTGTTCTGGCATCTTCAGAGGCAAGCTATGATCAATCGGGTACCCGAACCGGTAGCTACCATGGTATCGCGCCGGACGTCGATCTCGTTGTGGTTAAAGCCTTTAACGATGAAAGTAAAAGTACCTACCTGGATGTCGTCAGCGCAATCGCCTATGTGGTTAAGCATCGCGACCGTTTTAATATCAAGGTTTTGACACTGGCCTTTCAAGGCGATGCGGTCTCGCATTATTGGCAGGACCCTATTAATCAAGCCGTCATGGCGGCGTGGGATGCCGGGATCACGGTTGTCGTCTCGGCGGGTAATTCCGGACCAGATGCAATGACGATCGGGGCGCCTGGCAATGTGCCCTATGTGATTACCGTTGGTGCTGTAACCGATCACTACACGATGGATGATCAGAGCGATGACTATGTCGCCACCTTTTCGTCCGTTGGTCCGACGCTCGAGGGTTTTGCAAAGCCGGAAATGACGGCACCAGGCGGGCACATGATGGGCTTGATTCCAGAGGCGTCAACCGTGACGTTTGAACACCCAGAATTCCATGATGGCTATCATTATTATTTGATGTCCGGGACGTCTCAAGCCGCCGCGGCCGCGAGCGGCGTTGCGGCTTTAATGTTGCAAGATGATCCGTCTTTGTCACCGAATGATGTGAAGTGTCGGTTAATGGCCTCTGCAAGATTGGCGACCAAGAATGGCCAGCACACTTTTAGCGTGCTGCAGCAAGGTGCTGGTTTGATCGATGCGGTTGCCGCAGTCGCGTCGAAAGAAACCGGATGCGCCAATCAGGGCTTGGATTTGAAGTCGGATATTGCTGGGCGAAGGCATTTCAAGGGTCCTTTTAATAGTCGAGCTCAGATTGAGAAGGACCTGGCCTTAGAGGATTCGGATCAATTGGTCTTGTCCTCAACAACCGCGGTTTTTCATCAGGCTGCCAGCGAAACCGAAGCGGTTCTGCGGGCATTTAATACCGTGTCTGTGTTCGATGAGGCCGCGCTGAAGCGCGAGGGCCAATACGTCACGCTCGAGAGCTTGGCCGCGAATAATTTGAATTGGGAAGCGTCCGACTTGGTGTCCCAAGGATATTTGCTAAATCGATCCTTTCAGGGCTTGGAGCAGCTTGCATTTGATGGACAGTTCGGGATTGACGCGCAATTGTTGAGTAGTTACTTAATTGGATTGAAGGCGCATCACGGAGGCGTCTCTGACACGGGTTCAAGCTTTAGTCAGGCGGGTTTCATCTGGAACCTCTCAAGCCCTGAGAATGCGGGCTTTATCTGGAACCTCGCGAATCCTGAGAATGCTGGGTTTATCTGGAACCTCTCAAGTCCTGAGAATGCTGGGTTTATCTGGAACCTCGCGAATCCTGAGAATGCTGGGTTTATCTGGAACCTCTCAA
>JAFMIA010000003.1 GCA_017854255.1 Pseudomonadales bacterium | reverse complement strand
TTTGCGGGGAAAACCCCAGGGTCGCCCATTTTATTAGGCAGGGAATCAATAGGACTAAGGTAAGTCAAGCCAAGCCAAGCGGTCTCACTTGGGGAGTAGGGGGGTTGCAGCGCACGGTGAGCGGCCGTCAGGCGCCAGCGGCTTCTGTCAGTTCAGTGTGGCAGAGGTGATTGGTTAGCCACTGTATCGCAACCGTTTGCGAGGGTGACGCTGGGCATGGATCCAAAGAAGAACCAAGGAGACACGATGATCGAGGTTTATGTCGCTAAAAATATCGTCACGATGAATCCTTCGTTGCCAGAGGCGACGGCGATTGCGATTCGTGATGGCGAGATCCTTGAAGTGGGGAGTCTTGAGAGCCTTTCACCATGGCTCATCCGCGACGATTATCAAATCATTGAGACCTTTCAGGACTGCGTGATCGTGCCAGGGTTCATTGACCCGCATCTGCACCCTGCAATGGCGGCGGTGATACTCCCGATGCACTTTATAACGGCAATGCCTTGGACGCTGCCCTGGTGTGAGGTCCCAGCATCACTCACGCCGCACGCCTTTGACCAAGAAATGCACCGCATCAGTGCAACGGTTACCGACGAGATTCTGATCTTCTGGGGTCATCATGATCTCTGGCATGGAACGATGCACCGAGATCGCTTGGACGCAATTGATGCCGATCGGCCGATCGTTGCGTGGAACCGGTCTTTCCATGAGTTGCATATGAATACCGCGTGCATGGCGCAGCTTGGCATCACCGAGGCGTCGATTTCAGGTCGCGCGCAGATCGATTTTGAGGCGGGTCGTTTTTTCGAAAATGGCTTGGCGTTTGCGATCCAAAAGTTAAACCCTTATATCCTTTCAGACACGCGATTCACGCTCGGTCTTGAACGATTAAAGCAAGTCGTGCACGCCGGTGGTCACACAACCATTGGCGACCTGGCCGTAGGTTTGTTCGACTTTGAGCGAGAGTTGGCCACAACGGTTAAAATTTTCGAACGCGACGACACACCCTTTCGAATCGAGCAAGTCCCGCATGGTGCCGTGATTACCCATAATCGCAGTTTTGAAGAAACCCAGGCGTTGCTGTCGGACTTGTCCGCGAACAGCAGTCATCGACTGAATTTTCGAGCCCGGGTGAAATTGTTTTCCGATGGGGCGTTTTTTTCCCAGCTCGCACAGCTATTGTCGCCAGGTTATCTGAACGGGCATGTGGGTGAGTGGCTCACCGCGCCCGAGGTGCTGCACGAGCATATTCTGAATTTTTGGCGGGCGGGTTACCAGATCCATGTTCATGTGACCGGTGATATGGGGGTTGAAGTTGCCCTAGACGGCCTGGCAAAGGCCCAGGCCGAGCATCCAAGGCTGTTGCATGGCTTTACGCTGGAGCACATGGGGTATGCAACGCCAGAGCAAATCGAGCGCGCGAAAGGACTGGGCGCATCGGTTTCGGCGAATATTTATTATCTGCATGAATTGTCAGGACGTTATGCGGAACTGTCCGTGGGGTATGAGCGGGCCTCGACAATGGGGCGCTTAAAAACCTGTTTCGACGCCGGCATTACCACGGCCCTGCATTCAGATTTTACGATGGCGCCGGCCCAGCCCTTGCTCAATATGTGGGTCGCGGTGAACCGCATCAATGCCCAAGGTGAGCAGATGGGGCCGGCAGAGTGCCTGACGCCGAATCAAGCGCTGGCGGCGGTCACGCTCAATGCGGCCAAAATTCTCGGCATTGAAACCTTCACGGGGAGCCTTCGAGCGGGTAAACGCGCCGATCTAACCGTCTTGTCCGACAGTCCCTTAACGGTTGATCCAATGCGGATCAAAGATATTCGGGTTGTCGCAACCGTGTTTGAAGGAAGCGTGGCGCCCATTGAAACCGCTTAAATCATCTAATGGTCGGCATAACGATCGTCCGCTAACTGTGATTGCCGGTTATCTTGGGGCGGGAAAAACGACCTTGATCAATCGGATGCTTGCCGAGGCAGTGCAACCGTTTGCGGTCATCGTGAATGATTTGGGTGCGCTCGCGGTGGACGAGGCCTTGATTACTGGCCAGCAAGGCACAACCCTTTCTCTAACTAATGGTTGTGCCTGTTGCCAGATCAGCGCGGACCTTGCCGGCCAGTTGGCCCGATTGCGGCAGGACGATTTTAGCGCGTTGGTGTTCGAGGCCAGTGGGGTTGCGAAAGCCAGCCGTCTTGCGACCTTGACCAGTCAAGCAGAAGGCTACGCACTGGCGAAAGTGGTCACGTTGGTGGATGGGTTCGATGCGCCTCGATTGCTCGCGGATGCTTATTTATCGCCCTTGATTAAAGAGCAGATTGCGGCGGCAGACTGGGTTCTGCAAACCAAACGATCCGAGGGGGTGCATCCATCGCTGACTCGGTTAGCAAAGGATATTGATCAATTGCCGTCATCGGGTTCGCTACCTGCGGCCCTGGCGCCCGGGTATTGCTTTGATCAAAGAGGACGTCTTGAGGCTGGCATCAAGGCGCCTTTATTTCAACATCGCGTTATTTTTCCAAAACCAGACCTTGCCCCGGACGCGCTACAAAAATTCATTGCAGATCATCCCGAAATTGAACGGGTTAAGGGTTGGCTGGTAGGGCCGACAGACGCGGTCTTAGTGCAGGCGACGCGCGCGCATTTTCAGGCGCGAGCAGTCGCCCGCGCCCAGGGCCAGGGTGTGCAGTTTATTTGGCGGGGTGACATTGAGCTTGATTTTTCAGCGCTTACTGAGTGTTTCGATGTGCTCATCAAGTAAAGGGGCGTGAATGTCTGGCATCTAAGGGACCCTTAAGCCAGCAGCTCACTAAGGTGAGGGCTCATGGATCCAACGAGGAGCGCGCCTGAGTGAAATCGGATTGCATCGATTAATCGGCCGCCCGTATAGGGCAAATAGAGCTGCCTTGGCGGCGCCAACGAACGGCTCGACTTTGAGGCGATGATCGATTGCGCGCCTTGAGGGCTCGATCGATAAATGCTCGAATAAGAAAAGCCCGTTTAATCAGGGTTTGACTTAAAAAAGTCCGGGGTAATTCTAGATTGGGTAACGACAGTAGAATCAATTGAGCCTTGTTTAAAGCAAGACTCAGACTCGAGGAGGTCGATATGTTCTATATGGGTTTATGCTTATTTTTTGGTCCTCACGGTTTGATGTTGATTCAACCCGTCCGGCTGCGCATCCAGACCTTTATACCGACAGCGCTCTATCTGGGGTTGTTCAGTTTGATGAGCCTATTCGGACTTGGCTTGATCAGTGCGGGTTACGATCCGAAATTTGCAATCGAGGCGCCGGTTTTGCCTTGGGTGGGCATACTGAGTCCTTGGCTCATGTTTGCGGCCTTTTTCTTTTTAATTGCAGCAAATGTCCCAGGATGGACGCGGTATCGCGTTCAACATCCGATGACCCTTGGGATCAGTCTTTGGGCGCTGACGCATTTGGCGGTTAACCCGGACCTGCATGCTTGGCTGATGTTTGGTTGCTTTTTTGTTTTGGTGGTCGCCTCGGCCCTGACCGCGTCCGGGAGACAAAAAAACAACCCCAAACCCGCGCCCCGTTGGATCTTTGATGGTCTGACCCTGGGATTAGCCAGTGGATTAACCTTTTTTGTTTACACATTTCACGGTGCGTTGTTTGGGGTTGAATTGTCTTGATCAAAACAGTTGATAACGACGCGGGAACGGCGCCGATCAGCGACTTAGATCGAGATGAAGGCTACATGATGCTCGCGCTGGAGCAGGCCGCCTTGGCTGAAGGCCTGGGAGAAGTGCCAGTGGGCGCGGTGGTGGTCTCTGATGGGATCGTCATTGGCCGCGGCCATAACCGAATGATCGCGGATCAAGACCCAACGGCCCATGCTGAGATCGTGGCGCTTCGGCAGGCGGCACAAGTGCTGAAAAACTATCGGGTTGTGCCGGCGACGCTTTATGTCACCTTGGAACCCTGTGCAATGTGCGCGGGCGCGATGGTTCATGCGCGGCTTCAAACCCTGGTGTTTGGCGCCAGTGAACCGAGGGCCGGGGCGGTTTGCTCGCAACAGCGTTTTTTCGAGTCAACCTACTTGAATCATCAGGTCGTCGCGCGAGGCGGCATTCTGGCAGCGGCGAGTTCGGCGCGGCTTAAGGCCTTTTTTAAGGCTAAACGACAGGGCCCGCCGGGGACTTAAAACTTGGTCGACAAGATGCGACTGAGATCCTCCAGTGCGACTCGATCAATGTCGCTAAAATTTTTGGGCTGAATGCTGTCAATATCCAGCACACCGACGACTCGATTCTGCTTAATGATTGGCACCACGATCTCCGACTTCGAGGCGGCTGAGCAAGCGATATGCCCAGGAAAGTCATCAACATCGTCGACAATGATGGTTTTGCGTTGTGCCCAACTCTGCCCGCAAACGCCGTCACCCAGTTTGATTCGAGTGCAGGCAATGGGGCCTTGAAACGGGCCCAGCACCAACCCACCGTGTTTAACCAGATAGAAACCGGCCCAAAGCACGTTTAAGCCTTGAAAAAGACCCGCGGCGGTATTGGCAAGGCTTGCTATCAGATCGTCCTCATCTTGAAGCAGGGCTTGTATTTGAGGAATAAGCGCGTGATAGCGCGTGGCCCGATCCGATGTTTCAGGGAGGACGAGGGTCTCGGTCATAATTTATCCCCTTTTTGAAGCCAGCAACGCAGCAAGTCATGGGACCGCAAGCAAAGCAAGGCTATAATAAGCGTTTGTTCTCAATGGCGATAGCATGCTTTACATCCCTGGTCAGAAGGCGCTTTCCGCATTTCGAATCGAAAAGCTCCAAACAAAAATCCAAGCGGCCGGATTATCCTGCGTCCTCGAGGAGACCCAGTATGAATACTTTTTGGAAACCTCAAGCGATCTGACGAGTGAGATGCAGGCGCAACTTAAGGTTCTGCTGAATGCCGGAGCTGAGCCAAACCCGCGCTTAACCCGATTTGAGTTATTTGTTGTGCCTCGGCTTGGAACCCTGTCGCCCTGGCGATCAAAAGCGACTGAAATTGCGGACATTTGTGGGCTCACAGGGGTCCAGCACTTAGAGCGCGGGATCCGTTATGCGTTCTCGATCGAGGGCGATGCCCCGGTCTCAAGGGCAGATCAAGAAACCCTTGCAGCACTGCTCTTTGATCCCATGACCGAGTCCGTCTTAACCGAACGTTCCGCAGCCCAGCCGTTATTTGAGCGAATTCCGCCGCAGCCGGGTAAGGCGATTGCCCTTTTAGAAACCGGTATCGGCGCCATTGAGCGCGCCAATGTGGACTTAGGTCTGGCGCTGGCTGAGGATGAGATCGACTACCTAAAAGCCGCCTTTGAAAACCTGGCTCGGAATCCAACCGACGTTGAATTGATGATGTTTGCCCAGGCAAATTCAGAACACTGCCGCCATAAAATCTTTAAAGCCGATTGGACGGTAGAGGGTGTGGCGCGCGCGCACAGTCTGATGGATATGATCCAGAATACCTATGATAAAAGTGCGGGCCGGGGTGTCTTAAGCGCCTACAGTGACAATGCTTCGGTGATTGAGGGGTCGGTTTCCGACCGATTTTATCCGGATCCGGAAACCGGCATTTTTGGGTATTGCACTGAACAAACACCGATTTTGATGAAGGTTGAAACCCACAATCATCCAACGGCGATTGCGCCGTTCCCCGGTGCCGCGACCGGGGCGGGTGGGGAAATTCGGGACGAAGGGGCTGTGGGCCGTGGTTCAAAACCCAAGGCGGGTTTAATTGGCTTTACGGTCTCTAATTTAAGAATCCCCAATGCCCCTGCGCCTTGGGAGACAGACTTTGGCCTGCCTGCGCGAATCGCGTCGCCCTTGTCGATTATGCTGGAGGGCCCAATCGGGGGCGCGGCGTTTAATAACGAGTTTGGACGCCCGAATCTGGCGGGCTATTTTCGATCCTTTGAAATGACCTTGGCGGGCGAGCGGTGGGGCTACCATAAGCCGATTATGATCGCGGGCGGAATGGGTAATATTCGACCGGATCACGTCGATAAGGGTGCCATTGTGCCGGGAGACGCATTGGTGGTTTTGGGTGGCCCGGCGATGTTAATTGGTTTGGGTGGTGGCGCGGCCTCCTCGATTGCAACCGGTACGGGTGATGCGGATCTGGATTTTGCGAGTGTTCAGCGGGGTAATCCTGAAATCGAGCACCGGTGTCAGGAGGTGATTGACCGCTGCTGGCAGCTCGGGCCTAACAATCCGATTCGATTTATTCATGACGTGGGTGCGGGTGGTTTATCGAACGCGCTGCCCGAGCTGGTTAAAGATGGCGGGTGTGGCGGCGCGTTCGATTTGCGCGCGATTCCGAGTGCTGAGTCGAAGTTGTCGCCGCTAGAGCTCTGGTGTAACGAAGCGCAGGAGCGATATGTCCTGGCGATCGGCCCCGAGCAGCTCGAACAGTTCCTGTTTTTGTGCGAGCGGGAACGCTGTCCGGTTGCGGTTGTCGGGCGGGCGATCAAGGCGCCGCATTTGACCGTTAAGGATCCCTTGTTTGAGGATCAACCGGTTGATTTGCCCATGTCGGTGTTGTTTGGCAAGCCGCCAAAGTTGCATAAACAGGCAACAAAAATAAAGCGCGAGGCCCCAAGGCAGCCGCTCACCGCGACGCTCGACGACGCCGTTCAGCGGGTATTGACCCACCCGAGTGTCGGCAATAAAAGTTTTTTAATCACCATTGGGGATCGCAGTGTTGGCGGTTTGGTCGCTCGGGATCAGATGGTGGGGCCGTGGCAAATACCGGTTTCGGACGTGGCGGTCACTGCGGCGGGCTTTAAGGATTGTGTGGGTGAAGCGATGGCGATCGGTGAGCGAACGCCGCTGGCTGTCTTCAATGGTCCCGCATCGGGTCGGATGGCCGTGGCCGAGGCGTTAACCAATTTGTCATCGGCAAATATCGGCGCTTTGAGTCAAGTGAAGTTGTCGGCTAACTGGATGGCCGCCAGTGGTCATGCCGGCGAGGATGCCAGTCTTTTTGAGACCGTTGAGGCGGTGGGAATGCAAATGTGTCCTGCGCTTGGGATCTGCATTCCCGTGGGTAAAGACTCGATGTCGATGCAAACCAAATGGCGTCAAAACGACGAGGACAAACAGGTCACCTCGCCCGTGTCTTTGATTATTTCCGCGTTTGCACCGGTCATAGACATTGCTCACACCTTTACGCCGGAGCTCTCAAAGCGGCCTAGCCGTTTAATCCTTTTAGAATTACCAGGCGGACACCGGCGGCTTGGCGGCGCGATTATCCAGCAATGTTTTTCACAGATGGATGCCGATGTGCCGGATGCAACCGACTTCTCAAGTCTCAAGGCTTTGTGGGCGGTGCTTCAAGATCCAGCCCTGCGTGCCACGATCCTTGCGATGCACGATCGCTCCGATGGTGGGCTATTCACTACATTGGTTGAGATGGCCTTTGCAGGACATTGTGGTTTAACCGTTGATATACCAAAGGACGAGCCCTTACTCCCGTTTCTGTTCAATGAAGAGGTCGGTGTTGTGCTTCAAATTGAGTCTGAGAGCCTTAATTTGTGGTCTGAAAACATGCTTGCTCGAGGCCTGTGCATGCTCGACCTGGGGGCGCCGCAACCGGACCAGCAGGTCCGGATTTTCCAAGATTCGCAACCAGTTGCGTGCTATGCGCGGGGCGCGCTCGCTCAGCGGTGGTCGACGGTCAGCTATCAGCTGCAGAGCCTTCGGGATCACCCTGAGTGTGTTGAGGAGGCGTTCTCTGTGCTTGCGGATGACGCAGACCCTGGGCTGAGTATGACGGTGCCAGCCGGCGTGACGGCCGCGTTGTTAGCGCCGATGGTTAACGTGGGCGTAAAACCCAAGGTTGCGATATTGCGCGAGCAGGGCGTTAACAGTCAGGTGGAAATGGCGGCCGCGTTTACGGCAGCGGGCTTTGAAGCTGTTGATGTTCATATGAGTGATCTGATTAGCGCGCGCCGATCTTTGGATGGCTTTCAGGCGCTCGCCGCGTGCGGCGGATTCTCCTATGGCGATGTTTTAGGGGCTGGGTCTGGTTGGGCCAAAAGTATCTTGATGAATGCAGGCATCGCGGATCAATTCGAGGCTTTTTTTCATCGTCCGGATACGTTGGCACTGGGCGTCTGTAATGGGTGTCAAATGCTGTCTCAACTGACGGATCTGATTCCTGGCGCTGAACATTGGCCTCGGTTTGTCAGAAATCGCTCAGAGCAGTTTGAAGCCCGGTTTTCGATGGTTGAAGTGATGCCCAGTCACAGCGTGTTGCTAAAAGCGTTAGAAGGCGCTTATTTACCGATTGTGGTCTCACACGGGGAAGGGCGGGCGGCCCTGTCGGACGCAGCGGCGCAACAGCTCGCTGTCAATCAACAAATTGCGATGCGATTTGTTGGTAATGATGGCGCGCCGACGCAGCGTTATCCGGCGAATCCGAATGGTTCGCCCGGCGGCTTAACGGCGGTTGCGTCCTTGGATGGCCGAGTTACGGCCATGATGCCGCATCCAGAGCGATCCTTCCGCGGCGCTCAATGGTCTTGGCAACCGCAAGGCTTGGGTGATTTGAGTCCTTGGGCGATGATGTTTAAATCAGCTGCGGCCTGGTTGCGCTAAGCCGTGTTTGGCCGTGGGTCGATGGTGGCTTCTCGAGTGATGAAAACGCCTTGACGTTGATCTGAAAAGAAATGCTCAAGGGTTTGCGTGATGGCCGCAAATGAGAGTTCAGACCAGGGGATATCGGCTTCTGCGAAGAGTTTTGTCTCAAGACTTTCGATGCCGGAGAAAAAATCAAGATCCAGGAGCCTTGCTTTATAAAACACATACACCTGAGAAATGTGCGGCAGGCTGAAAATCGTATAGAGCGTATCAATCTCAACGCGGGCGTTGGCCTCTTCCAGGGTTTCTCGCAGGGCGCCCTGTGAGATAGACTCTCCGTTTTCAAGAAACCCGGCGGGTAGCGTCCATTTCCCATAGCGCGGTTCGATCGCGCGTCTGCACAACAGGACCTGATCTTCATACACCGGAATGCATCCCGCGATGATTCTAGGATTTTGATAATGGATAACATCACAATGCCCGCAGACAAAGCGTTGCTGCGTATCGCCGTCGGGAATTCTCTGAGCGACAGTACCGCCGCATTGGCTACAATATTTCATGGGGGAATGATAAAGGTTTGTGCTCGGGCTGCACAGCGATCCGGAGCACTTTGATGAAGGTGTTGCGATCAAGGCTTGCCGCGCTGCGCCTTAGCCCGCGCCCAGACGCGTATCTTGCCCGAGCGGACGCGGCCGTTATGGTCCTGATTCGGTTGGGTTTGACGCCCACGGTCGTGCTCACAGTTCGAGCAAGCGCCCTGTCCTCGCACGCCGGTGAAGTGGCCCTTCCAGGTGGTAAACGGGACTTAAACGATGCGGACCTTGCTGCGACGGCCCGACGAGAAACGGTGGAAGAGTTGGGCGTTGCGATGGATCAGATTGAGTTGATTGGCGAATTGCCTGGACTCATCTCGAAACATGGTCTTTGGGTGACCCCCTTTGTCGGGATGATGCCTGAAACGGTTGTTTTGAAGCCGAATCAAGATGAAGTCAGCGACGTTTTTGAGGTGCCTTTATCCTGGCTGGAAAAAGACGTAAGAGTAGCCACCGAGCGTTTGGCGCGACAAGGTGTGATTCAAATGGCACCGATCTATGAGTTTGATGGTTACCGAATTTGGGGCTTAACGGCGCTGATCTTGTTGGATTTTCTAACCCTTGCATTAAGGCCGGTGGATGGCGCGTAATGTGTGATGACCCCATCGATTATTAAAGGAGTACTGATGATTTATAAATTGGATGATTTGAGTCCCGACGTTCATGCTGACACTTGGGTTGCTGAAAGTGCCGCTGTGATTGGACAGGTTGTTTTGGCCGCTGGGGTGAGCGTTTGGTTTAACGCGGTTTTAAGGGCAGAAAATGCGGCCATTCATATTGGTGAAGACTCGAATATACAAGATGGCTCGGTCTTGCATGTGGACCCAGGGATGCCCTTAACGATCGGCAAACGGGTGACCATTGGCCATAAGGTGATGCTCCACGGCTGTACCATCGGCGATGAGTCGCTGATTGGGATTAACGCGGTGGTTTTGAACGGTGCCAAAATTGGTAAAAATTGTCTGATTGGTGCGAATACGTTGATTCCGGAGGGCAAAGAAATCCCCGATGGCTCGTTGGTCATGGGCTCGCCCGGTAAAATCGTTCGGTCCTTAACGCCGGAGCAGATGCAGGGATTAAAGCTCAGCGCTCAGCATTACGTGGATAATTCTCGGCGGTATAAGCGGGGTTTGATCGCCGTGTAAAATGGCGCTAAGGGTTGGCATCATGCTCGCTCGGGGTTATATTGCTGTTTTAGATTGTCTGTCTTCATAGGTTTACTTGGCACAATGATGCAAAAGCTCGCCATCAACAAAAACCTGCTGCGCGGTCCTGCGCCCCTTCTGCTGTGCGGTTTACTGGGTCTGCTACGACTGCCGTTGTAGGCGGCCAGTACCAATTCCTACATCGTTTGAAATCTATCGGCTGCATCAGCCGACCAATACCAATAGATCGAGATCAAACACTATGAGTTCTAATACCAATCAATTTCCAAAATTGGCGGACCAGAAGGTCATGCCATATCAAAAATACAAACCGTTTAAGGCCATTGGGCTGAAGGACCGCACCTGGCCTGATCAGGTTATCGAGCGTGCCCCGAGATGGTGTAGTGTGGATCTGCGGGATGGCAATCAAGCCCTGATTGAGCCGATGACGCCGACCGAAAAGCAAGCGATGTACGACCTGCTTTTGGGCATCGGCTTTAAGGAGATTGAAGTTGGCTTTCCGGCGGCGTCTCAAACCGATTTCGATTTTGTTCGCAAGATTATTGACGAGGGTTTGATTCCTGATGATGTGACCATTCAGGTTTTGTGTCAGGCGAGAGAAGACTTGATCACGCGCACCATCGAGGCGGTGTCCGGTGCCCGGCGCGTTATCTTTCACTTATACAATTCAACCTCTACGCTCCAAAGACGGGTTGTCTTTGGTATGAGTCAACCTGAAATTATTGGTCTTGCAACGCGTGCGACCGAGCTCGTTAAACGGTACACGCAGCCCCTAGTAGATGCGGGAACCGATGTGGTGCTCGAATATTCTCCTGAAAGTTATACCGCGACCGAAATGGATTTTGCGGTTGAGATTTGTGCGGCAGTCATGGCGGCTTGGGGCCCAACGCCGGATAAAAAGATAATTTTGAATCTGCCAGCGACCGTTGAAATGGCGACGCCTAATATCTACGCGGATCAGCTCGAGTATTTTATGCGCGCCCTGCCCAATCGTGATGCCGCCGTGATTAGCTTACATACCCATAATGATCGGGGAACTGGCGTTGCGGCCTCTGAGCTCGGGTTAATGGCTGGAGCCGACCGAATCGAGGGGACCTTGTTTGGTAATGGTGAGCGGACCGGCAATTGCGACCTTATCACGATGGCCATGAATCTTTTTTCACAGGGGGTTGATCCGGAGTTGTATTTGACTGACATGGCGCGGATCGTCGCGGTCTCTGAAGCCTGTACCAAGATTCCGGTTCATGTTCGCCAACCCTACGCCGGTGAATTAGTGTTTACGGCGTTTTCGGGCTCGCATCAAGATGCGATCCGAAAGGGGATGAACCATGTTGAGTCGGGCTCAGATGAAGCCTGGGAAGTCCCTTATTTGCCGATTGACCCAGCTGATGTTGGTGGCTCTTATCGTGAAACGGTTCGGGTGAATAGTCAGTCAGGAAAGGGCGGTGTTGCCTTCATTTTGGAGAATTACTTCGATGTGCACCTGCCGCGGGAGCTATTGCTTGAGCTCAGTCCGCTGGTTCAGAAGGAGTCTGAGGCCGATGGCGGTGAACTCAAGCCTGCTCGGATTTGGGATGCGTTTATCCGCGAATTGGTCGAGGTTACGGGGCCCTATCAATTACTCGACTATGAGGTGCGATCCGTTGGTGGCGAACGGGAGCATTGTGTGGCGCGCCTGCAGGTTGCCGAGAACGACGTTAAAATTGAAGGCGAAGGCACTGGTCCAATCGATGCTTTTGTGAACGCGCTGGCCTCGACGCTGAACGAGTCCATCAATGTTGTGGACTACCAAGAATATGCGCTTAACGAAGGCAGTCAAGCGAAGGCGATCAGTATTATCAAGATTGCGGATTCGAAAGCCAATAAATGTTTTGGTGTTGGGATTAGTCCGAACACGACAACGGCGGCTTTTAAATCAATTATCGCAGCGTTGAACCGGCTTTGGCGCTAAAGCCGCTTTCTCACTGCGCGCAAAGGCTAAGGTTCTGAGCGTCATTACGCGCACCCAACGGCGGCTTTTAGCGCTGGTCGCTGGGGCTTCCGCGAATGCTTTGATGGTGCAAAGGCTGTGACCTGCCGCCAATGAGTACCCGCTTTGCAGCGGGTTGGTCCAAAGACTCGATCCTCGGATAACGTGATGGACCGGGGTTGCTCTGAAATAATGGATTTCGATAAGAGGTGCACCAATGGATGCTCAATGGGTCTTAGTGATTTGTGTCATTGCGCTGTTGCTTGGGCTTTACAGAATGAGTCGCCGGATTGATCAGAAAATTGCTCAAGCGTTAGAACAAAAACCGACGAATCAGGTGATACCGGCTGCGTCTAAAGCAGAATTGGGCGACGATAGTTTTTGGAAATGGTTTCAATCAAGCAAAGTTGCTTCAATCGTCGTTCGCCGGCAAGTGATCTTGAGTGTAAATCCGGCAGCGGAACAGTTACTAGGCCGCAGCTTAAGCGATCTAAAAGACCGGCCAGCTTCGGCGTTTATGACGCAGTCAAGTGCCGCCTTCGCGCAAAAGGTGGGTATAGAGCCAGAATTATCTGAACGAGAATATGAAATCGTCAAACCAGACGGTGAGGTGATTACGATTGTAACGCAACCCTCTATGTTGTCCCTTGGCGGCGAAAATACTCGGGTTTTGATGATCTTTGATGTGACCGAGCAACGCAGACGAGAAGCCATTCTGCGAGATTCGGAGAAGACCCTTGAGTCCGAGTTGAGCCAGAAATCGGCCTCATTGGGTGAGGCCCAGACGTATCTGAACTTGGCCCTAGAGCATTTTTCGGAAGGCTATATTCTGGTCGATCCGTCCCAGATGATTCGCTTTCTAAATCGCAGGGTCAGAGCAATTTTTCCGGAAGTGGCCCAGATGTTGCGCCCTGAGATGGATTGGATCGGAGTGATCGATGCGATGCTCGATCAGGGGCTGATCCTTGCGCCGTCGAGTGCGGATAAAACCATCGTAAAAACTTGGTTTGAGCAGGGCAGCCTTGCGGGGTTTGCGCAGCAGGATCTTGAGTTGAACGGTCACCGCTGGGTTCGAGTCACGATCAAAAGTTTGCCTGCAGGTGATCAGATTATTACCGTGGTTGATATTTCAGAGCTCAAAGCGGCCATTGAAAACGCTGAGATTGCCGCGAGCTCCAAGTCAAATTTCTTGGCCAGCATGAGTCATGAGATTAGAACGCCCATGAACGGCATCCTGGGCATGGTTGATTTGATGAAGCGCAGCCCGCTGAGTGAGGATCAAAAGGAAATGGTGGCGACCATTCAAGATTCCGGTAAAGCCCTTTTGTCATTGATCAATGATATTTTGGATATCTCAAAAATTGAGGCTGGGAGAATAGAGCTGGAGAGTTTGCCTTCAGATCTCGCGGAAGTCTCAGAAAGTGCGCTGGAGGTGATCTCAGCGAATGCGGCAAAGCATCAGCAGTCCCTCATCTTAATCCAAGACCCGGCTCTGCCGAGTAATTTGCTCTTAGATGGCCTGCGTTTGCGACAAATCCTCGTTAACTTGGTGGGTAATGCCATCAAGTTTTCGCCCTTGGCGGCCGAGATCGTTGTCCGCATAGAGAAGCTTGAACGTCAAGTTGGGGATTATTGCGATGTTTTGATTCGGGTTATTGATCAAGGCATTGGGTTATCCGCTGAGGCGCAAGCAAATATTTTTGCTGATTTTGCACAGGCCGAAAAATCGACCAGTCGAATTTATGGAGGGACCGGTTTGGGCCTCGCAATCTGCCGCCGTCTTGTCGAGGTCATGCAGGGCCGGATTGAAGTGATCAGTCAATTGGGTCAGGGGGCGGAGTTTCAAATACAGCTTCGGTTGCTAGAGTCACCGGATGTGGCCCCTGAGCGCGGCGCCGTGGACCTTTCTGGAGTTGATATTTTCTATGTCAGTGCTTCAGAGCGAAGCTTTGAATCGATCAGCGGTGTCCTAACCCCGCTGGGTGCCAATTGCCATGCGGTTGTGGATCCCATGAATTTGGAAAGATCCTTGGCATTGGATGCGATCTCAACCCGGCCGGTGGTGATTTTGACCGATCGTTTTAGTCGGCCTGAACAAGAAGCGATCTACCGCCGAGTTGAAGCCAATCCCTTGCCGCAGAAGGTGGGATGGGTCTTTTTTAGCGCAGGTCGTGGGCAGCGGCTGCGTTTGGTCAACGAACGATTGGCGCTGATCAGTAGTAACCCCTTTAGGCGGCGCGAACTAATGTCGGCCGCGGCGCGGGTGGTAGGGCGCGATGGGTTAGTGACCGAAACCGAGATGGCGGAGGTGCTTCAAAATGCTTGGGTACCGATGACGGCGGCAGAAGCTGCGCAAGAGGGGCTCTTAATTTTAGTGGCTGAAGATAATGCGGTGAATCAGCAAGTTATTCGGCGACAACTCAACACCCTCGGCTTGGCCTGCGAGTTGGTGGATGACGGGGTTGCGGCGTTGGACCGCATTCGCTTGGGCGGCATTGGGCTGCTTTTGACGGATTGCGACATGCCCAATATGGATGGATACGAACTAACGCGTCGAATTCGCCAGGAAGAAGTTAGCTTGGATAATCCGTTGCCCATTATTGCGATTACCGCCAATGCCATGGATGGTGCCGCGGCGGCTTGTTTTGAGGCGGGAATGAATAACTACCTCTCTAAACCGCTCGAAATCGGTGCGCTACAAGCGATGTTAAGAACCTATTTGCCAAGCGCTGATCAGGACCAGGATGCGACAACCGATGCCCAACAAGAGACCGATCAATCGATTGCTAATGCGTCTGAGGTGCATGCTGAAACCGATTTAGTTAGCGCCGGCTCGATTATTTTGGATCTGTCAGAACTCAATGCCTTATTTGGTGATGACGTTGAAGTGCTCAATCAACTCTTGGCGGAGTTTGTGTCGTCACTCGATGAAGGCGTCGCGGGAATGCTGTCTGGGTTTGAGATCGAAGATTACGACCGAATTCGAGCTGAAGCGCATAAGTTAAAATCGTCTGCACGCACCGTTGGCGCCCATAGGTTGGCAGACCTTTGCTTCGAACTCGAATTGGCGGGTAAAGCGAAGGCGGCGCCTGCGTTACAAACCCACCTTGGGTCGTTGCAATCGATTTGTGATGAAACAAAGAACGCCATTGCGCAGGCAATCGTCACCTAGGCTCAAGGGCTGATCGGGTACGCCCCGGGGATCCATGGGTTGTTCTTCTGAGGTTTAGTGCTCGACGTCTAAACGAGGAAAAAGTTTGGCGGTGACGATCATGTTGCCTTTAAGGCGAATGATTTCGATCTGATAGCCCGTAATGGTTAAGCAAACGGGTGCTTCGGGGATCGTTTCGAGGGTTTCAGTAATGAGTCCGTTCAGTGTTTTTGGCCCCTCCGAGGGTAATTGCCAATTCAGCGCACGGTTAATCGCGCGAATGGTGGCGCCGCCATCGACGTAAAATGAGCCATCTTCCTGAGGATGAATGTCGCTGCTTGCGGCAGCAAGATCGGTCGTGAATTCACCGACAATTTCTTCCAGGATATCCTCAAGGGTGACAATGCCTTGAATGTCACCATACTCATCAACAACCATCCCGATCCGTTCTTTTCGCTTTTGAAAATGTCTGATTTGAGTCTGCAGGGAGGTGTTCTCAGGCACGAAATATGCGTCATCAATTTCCTGCATCAAAGCGGCTTTGGTTAGGGTCTCGCTCGATAAAAAGCGAATCGCGCTTCTAACATGCAAGATCCCGACAATGTTTTCGATGCTCTCATGAAAAACAGGCAGCCGCGTATGCTGGGCGTTACGCAGTTGTTGAATGATGGTGTCAAGATCGTCATCGAGATCAATGCCTATGATTTCGCTTTTGGGCACCATGATGTCATCAACCGATACCTCATCGAGATCCAACACGCCTAGCATCATATTCTGAGATTGGGATGCGATTTTTGCACCATCAAAGACAAGGGTTCTCAGTTCTTCTCGGCTGAGATGATCATTTTGTGAGGCCAGGTGATTGATGCCAAATACGCGCAACAAGCCGTTGGAAAGCGCTGAAACCAGCCAGACAAGCGGGTAGAACAAGAACAAGAGCACGCGCAAGAGATGCGAGGAAGGTAATGCAACACGCTCTGGAAACGCTGCTGCAATCGTCTTGGGGGCAACCTCTGCGAAAATCAGAAAAACAAAGGTGCAAATCACGGGCGCCCAGGCGACACCACTTTCTCCGAGTATCTCAATCGCAAGCAGCGTTGCAATCGATGCCGCCGAGAAGTTTACAAAGTTATTGCCTATCAGAATGACGCCGAGCAACCGGTCCGGGCGCTCAAGGAGTTGCGCTGCGCGTTGCGCCCCGCGATGACCTTTCTTCGCTAAGTGCCGCAGCCGATAACGGTTCAGGGCCATCATGGCGGTTTCGGAGGCGGAGAAGTAAGCGGATAAAAAAACCAGGCAAATCACGGCCATGAGCAGCGTGCCTGTTGAGGGGGCGTCCAATATGAGTCGAGCCTTGTAGTATTAAGAAGACCTTGTAGCGGATCGATCCCTTTCGTGTCAAGGCCCGAGTTTTATGAAAGCAGTACTTCGACCACAAACTTGCTGCCAAAATAACCGAGGGCAAGGAAGGCAAAACCCAGCAGCGTCCAACCAGCCGCTAGGCTGCCACGCCATCCGAGTCGATATCGGCCCCAGAGGAGAACCACAAAAACCAGCCACGCCATGGCGGTTAGGATGGTGTGATGAATAAGGCCCGGGACCCCACGCGAATCTATGAATAAAAAGCCCGTGCCGATAGCGAGGGTTAAGGCAATCAAACCGGTCCAAATTGACTCAAACAAGAGGGTGTCGAGGGTTTGAATGGGTAAAAATAAAGAGGCCCCGGATTGCTTTTTCCGCATTCGTTGATCATGCCAGGTCAAATACAGCGCTTGCAGGGCCCCTAACGCCAACAAACTGTAGGCTAGGATCGAAAGGATAATGTGCAAGGTGAGTGCGGGGGCAACATCGACCCGTACTGGGCCCTGGCCTGGGTAGACGGTTTGTATGAGCAGGGTGAGGCCTGCGACCGGGAAGACCAGTTGAGCGATGTGATTCATTGGGCGTCTGATTTGGTTGAGGGCGATCACGAGGCTCATCGCAAAGGCGGTCACGCTCAGCATGGGCAGCAGGCCAAGACTGATGGCGTCACCTTGAAGCAAACTGGTTTTGAGTAGAAAACCATGACCCAAGCAGGCGATTAACCCGAGGAGGATGCTCAAGATGTCAGCCTGGGTGGCTTGGCTAAGCTTTTGGACTCGACTGCGCGCACGGAGCCCATTCGCGAAATAGAGCAAGCCGGTCAGCAGCGCCAGCAGGATGAAGCTCGGGGAGGTTTGGAAGCTTTCGCTCATCGTAAGCCCTTTGAGGAGTTCTTGGTCTATAATATCAGCTCGTCAGATTAAACTCTGCTGAAAGACGCGATCTTCTTGTAATGCGCTGATAGCGTAAGCTAAAGACGGAAGCGATGTCGCGCCCGGGCAACCATGCGCCTCGGTTTGGTTAACGTTTTTCCATAACTAGGATCGGTTTGTCGCGGCTAACACAAGCATAAGATTCCGCAAGGTTAATCCTTGGAATAATTTTAAAGAAGGTACAACACTATGTTTGATAATTTAACCCGCCGGGTCAGTGCGGCGCTGGGTCAAATTGGCGGTAAAAAAACCTTATCAGAAGACAATATTGCAGAAACCTTACGTGAGGTCCGCCTGGCGTTACTTGACGCCGATGTTGCCTTGGCCGTGGTTCAAGATTTTATGGATCGAATCCGACAGCGGGCGATTGGCGCCGAGGTGGGCGCGAGTTTATCGCCGGCGCAATCTTTCTTAAAGATCGTCAATGAAGAATTGGTGGCGGTGCTGGGCGGCGCCTCAGAAGGCCTTGACCTCAATAGCCAACCGCCTGCGGTGATTCTCCTCGCCGGACTTCAGGGCGCGGGTAAAACCACGACAGCGGCCAAGTTGGGTGTTTGGTTGAAGCAACGCGAGAATAAACAGGTCATGTTGGTCAGCACCGATGTTTATCGTCCGGCGGCCATTCAGCAGCTGCAGACCCTAGCGGAGAGTGCAGGGCTTCATTTTTTTGCGTCATCGATTGATCAGGCGCCTGAGCAAATCGCGAAAGATGCATTGCAGGCGGCCAAGCGACAGTTTGTTGATGTGTTGATCGTTGATACCGCCGGGCGGCTTGCGATTGACGACGACATGATGCAGGAAATCTCAAAGCTGCACGGGCATCTGGACCCGGTTGAAACGCTCTTCGTTGTTGATGCGATGACCGGTCAGGATGCCGCCAATACAGCCAAACAGTTTGGCGAAGTCTTACCCCTGACGGGCGTTGTTTTAACCAAAGCAGATGGCGATGCCCGAGGTGGCGCAGCCTTGTCAGTCCGCCAAGTCACTGGCCGGCCGATCAAATTTATCGGTCAAGGCGAAACAATCGAGGCTTTAGAATTATTTCATCCGGATCGAATTGCGTCCCGGATTCTGGGCATGGGCGACGTAATGTCGCTGATCGAAGAAGCTGAGCAAAAGATTGATAAAGACAAAGCGACCAAGCTTGCTAAAAAGATCCAAAAGGGCCGTAACTTTGATCTCTCGGACTTTCGAGATCAGATCCAACAGATGAACAACATGGGCGGGTTAACGGGGATGCTGGATAAGCTGCCAGGGATGGGCAACATGGCTGAAACGGCAAAGGCGCGAGTTGATCAACAAAATTTTGGTCAGCTTGAAGCGATGATCAATTCAATGACACCGAAAGAGCGTAGTTTTCCAGACCTGATTAGTGGTTCGCGCAAACGCAGGATTGCCCGAGGTTCGGGAACAGAAATTCAAGATGTGAACCGTCTGCTCAAGCAACACAAACAAATGCAAAAAATGATGAAAAAGCTTGGCAAGAAAGGCGGCATGACCAATATGATGCGCGGATTGGGCGGCATGATGAATCAGGGCGGCCGTCCGTTTTAGGTCAATAAGGCAAGGATGCGGTCGCTTTTTTGCCGACGCGCGCATTGCCGACCGGGGGTATTACAAAGGTTTTATTCCGCAGGCGATTGTCTTACAATAGGCGCCCTTCGCGAGCTGGGTTGTTTTAAGGTGCTCGGGTTTGCGATGAACCCGTGGTTTATCGGGGAGAAACGGCCGTACGTAAAGTGCACGACAAAAGGGCCCAGAGATCCCATCGCGGTTCCAAGGAAGGATTGAATCGCTTGCACAGAAAGGCTGTGTAAAGAGGCTTGGATAGAAAGGCTGTGTAAAAAGGCTTGGATAGAAAGGCCTTGGAGAGAGGCTTGGATAGAAAGCCCGGAAAGAGGTCTGGATAGAAAGGCGATGCTCGGAGATTTAAAAAGAACGGCTTAGTAGCAAGGGCCGCTTAGACCCTATTGAGCCGGTATAAAGTGAGTATTTAAAAGATGCGCAACGCTTGAGACTCTGGGCGGCGTAGAACAAACGTCTGTGGTAAGCATTTGCTGAGATTGAACAGGTGCAGCACAGAAAATTTCTTAGACATTGAAGTAAGGGTGAAGAGAACATGGTAACAATTCGATTAGCGCGCGGCGGCACCAAAAAGCGGCCTTTTTACTACGTCAGTGTTGCTGACCGTCGCGAAAGCCGCAATGGGCGCTTTATAGAGCGTGTTGGGTTCTTCAATCCGTTAGCAAAGGGCTCCGACGAAAAGATGCGGCTTGATCTTGATCGCATTGATTACTGGACTCGCCAAGGTGCGCAGCCTTCAGATCGCGTAAAGTCACTGATCAAAGCCTATCGCAAGGTCGTTCAAGTTGAGCCTGAAGCCGAAGCTGCGGCTTAACGCGCAAGATTAATCCATTGCTTGCTTCAGAGGATGCCCTGATCCAGATTGGATCAATCGTTGGGGTCCATGGCGTTAAGGGATGGATTAAGCTGTTTTCCGATACCGACCCCGCAGAACAAATTCTAAGCTACCATCCCTGGCACGTCCGTCAACACGGCAAACTCATTGCTGTAGAAGTGGCGGAAGTGCGCCAGCAGGGAAAAAAAATCCAAGTTCGATTCAAAGACGTTGATAACCGAAATCAGGCTGAGGCTTGGGTCGGCGCGACGATCTGGACCAAAAAGACTGATTTCCCGCAACTGCCAGAAGGCGAGTTCTATTGGCATGAGTTGATGGGGCTAACAGTTGATAATACGGAAGGTGAAATCCTTGGCAGGGTCGCGCGGTTGTTTGAAACCGGCGCTAATGATGTTTTGGTGGTTGAACCTTGTGCCGGCAGTGTCGACGGTCTTGAGCGGCTCATTCCCTATGTCGAGCCGCAGTTTATTTTGAAGGTCGATCTTGAAACCGGCTCAATCTTGGTTAATTGGTCCAAGGATTTCTGATGAAGTTTGCCGTCGTGTCGTTAATGCCTGAAATGTTCGATGCGATCCGAAACTTCGGCGTGACAAGCCGGGCCTTTGAACGGAATTTGGTGACCCTAACCGTTGTGAATCCTCGGACCTTTGCAGAAGATCGACATGGTACGGTTGATGATCGGCCTTATGGCGGCGGCCCAGGAATGGTACTCAAAGCGGAGCCCATGTTGGCAGCGGTGAAGGCTGCTAAGGCGGCAGTAGGGGGACGGCCAATCGTTGTCCATTTCTCGCCAAGAGGGAAACCGCTAGATCAGGGATTGCTTGCATCGTGGATCGAGCATTTTGATGAGATGGTGTTTTTGGCCAGCCGGTATGAAGGTTTGGATGAACGGGTTATCGAGTCGGTTGTCGATCTTGAGGTTTGTGTTGGGGATTTTGTCGTCAGCGGGGGCGAATTGCCCGCGATGATGGCGCTTGATGCCTTGATTCGGCTACTTCCTGGGGTTCTGGGCGACGAATCTTCAAAAAATGATGAGTCTTTTATTGACGGATTGCTCGAATACCCGCAGTATACGCGTCCTGAAACAGTCGGTGGGCGAGTCGTGCCAGAGGTGTTGCTCAGCGGCGACCACAAGGCCATCGCGCAGTGGCGGCATCAGCAGTCTTTAATGGTCACGCAATTAAGACGCCCCGATCTGCTAAAGGGCCGCGGTGTAACAGATCAAGAGGCACGCTTTCTTGAGACAAAGAGTCAGAAGCCTGAGTAATGAGGAAACGGTATGAACAACAATAAGATCATTCAGCAAATTGAAGCAGCTCAGCTGAAGACAGACCTTCCGGACTATGCGCCCGGCGATACGTTAGTCGTTCAAGTTCGCGTAGCAGAAGGCAACCGCGAGCGGTTACAAGCATTCGAAGGCGTGGTCATTGGAAAGAAAAATCGAGGGCTGAATTCTGCTTTTATCCTTCGAAAGATTTCCCACGGCGTCGGCGTTGAGCGAACTTTCCAAGCCCACAGCCCATTGATCGAAAGTATTACGGTGAAGCGGCGCGGCGATGTTCGTAAGGCAAAACTGTACTATCTCAGAGAACGAAGCGGTCGTTCGGCTCGAATCAAAGAAAAATTGAAGTAAGTCGAGCACTGCGAGGCGTACTTTTACTGTGCGAGGCTTACACATTAGAGGCTTACTCCCTTAAAGGGAGCCGCTTCCTCCACAACGATTCAGAAAGTGAAACGTGAAATGGGTCCCTCCCTGGGATCCTTTGAGTCTGTCCTTCCGATGGATTAAGCGATTAAGGCTGATCTTTTAAGACGGATCTGTTGTTATCCACAGCTAACGCGCTAATCGCCACGGCCTTCGGTCGCGGTGTGCACTTGCCATTGAGCCGATTGTTTATGCCAGCATTGGACGTCGGCCGCGGCGCTTGCTCAATGGTCCTCCTGGCATCCTTCCTTTCTTCCAACCAAACAATAGTGCTACATTCTCATCAGACGCGCAGCATCCCGCCTGCGCCCCGCAGGCAACTGTTGAGGTGATGCAAAATGGGTCAAACGACACCGGTCGTGACAATGCGAAGTTATGGATTTTTGGGATTTCTGACGATCCTCAACGTGATGAATTTTGTTGACCGCCAGTTGTTGGCCAGTTTCTCAAACTATATTGTGCCGGATCTTGGGCTTTCGAATACCGAGTTTGGCTTGCTCACCGGGCTCATTTTTTTGACCTTTTACTCCGTCGCCGGATTGTTTATGGGCACCTTGGCCGATCGGGTGAACCGGACGCGCTTCATCGCGCTAGGGGTTGGGCTCTGGAGCCTCCTCACGGCTGCGTCAGGCATGGCAAAAGGGTTTTTGTCATTGGCTGCGCCCAGGATGTTAATTGGTGTTGGCGAGTCGATCCTGACACCGACAGCGATGTCCTTGCTGGCGGACCGATTTCCAGCGCATCGCCTGGGTTTTGCATCGGGCTTTTATTACATGGGCGTGCCGATTGGCGTCGGCGTGAGTCTCTTAATTGTTGGGTATGTTGGCCCCGTTATTGGCTGGCGCAATTGTTTTTATTTGTTGGGCGGCATTGGACTGGCGTTGGCCCTCGTGATGTTTTTCTTAAAGGACCCGAAGCGGTCGGGTGATTCGGTGAACGCTTCGCCGGATGCGGTTCAGCCGGGGTTTTTTGATCTTTTAAAAATTTTGTTCGCAGCGCTTAAAGCCTCTCCAGCCTTATCCATGACCATTGGCGGCGGGGTCGCTTTTCATTTCATTTTAGGCGCGGCGACCTTTGATCAGCTGTGGTATGTCCAAGAGCGGGGATTTGATAAGGCCGAGATCGCACAAATTACCGGCTGGATTGGTATTACAGCGGGTATCGCGGGCAATCTCTTTGGCGGACTCGGGGGGGATTACTTTTTGAAAAAGACTGGGGTCGGTCGACCGATGTTCTTGTTTTTGGTCATGCTGGTGCTGGCGCCTGTGAATATCGCGTATCGCTTGGTTGAACCGGATCATTGGGTCTTCTGGCTTGGGGTGGGCGCGGGCTTTTTCCAGCTAGGCTGTTTCTACGGGCCAACCTTCTCAACGGTACAAGAGTTGGTGCCCGAGGAGATTAGAGCAACCGTTGTCGCGTTTTATATCTTACTGCTGAATATGGCGGGGGTGGCGATTGGTGTGAGCCTCGCTGGGATCTACATCGATTATCTGATGGCGATCGGCAATCCTGAGCCCTACACCCAGGCACTGCTTTGGTTCACTGTGATCTCGCTTGCTGCAATTCCGTTGTTTTACTTTGCAGGACGATTCTATGAAACCGATAAGGCGCGTCTGAATGCGCTGGTGCATGGGGGTCTCAAAGGATGAAGGTTGCACTGAAGGCCTCGCCAAAGGCCTCGCCGAAGGCGTCGCCCGTTGGCGTAAACGTTTTGACTTTGGCGCACAGTCATCTGCTGGACGGATACCTCGACAGTATTTGGATGGAGCGAGGCCTCAGTCGCAATACCCTGGAATCTTATGGTCGTGATTTGAAATACTTCGTGCACTGGCTCCAGGCCAATAATGAGACCATTCTGGGGGCGAGTCGGCACCAGGTCTTGGCCTATCTGACCCATCGGGTTGAGCAGGGCATCACGGCGCGTTCATCGGCTCGAGCCTTGTCCTCTATTCGATCGCTCTACCGGTTTTTAGTCCGCGAGGAACGAATTTCGGAAGATCCAACGCTTCGAATTGAAAACCCGAAATTGGGTCGAAAACTGCCGGAATCGTTGTCGGAAAAAGCCGTTGATGCGCTACTGTCTGCGCCGAATACCAAAACAGCGGTCGGGTTTCGAGATCGAACCATGCTGGAACTACTGTATGCCACCGGTCTTCGGGTTTCGGAATTGGTAAACCTGAGAATGATTGATGTAAATCTTCGTCAAGGGGTGTTGAGAGTGATTGGGAAGGGCGATAAAGAGCGCTTAGTTCCGATCGGCGCGGAGGCCATTGATTGGCTCGATGCGTTTATTCAAGATCATCGCGCGGCGTTGATGCGCCGAGCAGGGTCCGATGAAGTCTTGTTCCCCAGCAATCGTGGTCGAGCGATGACGCGGCAGGCCTTTTGGTATTTGATCAAACGGCATTCTGCCCAGGCCGGTATTGGTATTTCATTGTCGCCCCATTCTTTAAGACATGCCTTTGCGACCCATCTGCTCAATCACGGCGCGGACCTCCGGGTTGTGCAGCTGTTGTTGGGGCATAGTGACCTGTCCACCACGCAGATTTATACCCATGTTGCCAAGCACCGAATGCAAGCCTTGCATGCCGAGCACCACCCCAGGGGTTAATCCGTTTGTGGCAGTCCTTGCAGATGCACTAAACTATGGCTTTAAAACAGAGGTATCCAAATGAACGTGACGAACAGAATCACGCGTTTCATGGCTTCATCACGAGTCATCACTTGGCTGCAGGCAGGATTAGGGTTGATGTGCCTGTGGGGCATGACGAGCCAAGCCGATGCGCTTGACGACCTGCAAGCCGCGTTAAAAACGAGTAACCTCCCGATCGAATCAATCGCTGATTCCGAAGTGCCCGGACTCTTTAGTTTGAAATTGGCAGACGGCACAACCCTTTTGACTGATGCCACCGGGACTTACTTCATTCATGGTGATATTTATCAGAAGACCAACGGTCGGATGGTTAACCTTTCGGAGCAAGAACGCAGCGATTCAAGAAAGGCGCTGATCGACGGTTTGGACGAGGCGCAAATGGTGGTCTTTGCGCCGCCGCCCGCTAAGCAGAAGACAACGATCACGGTCTTTACCGATATTGATTGCGGTTATTGCCGTAAATTGCATCAGGAGGTCCCAGAATTAAATCGGCTTGGCATTGCGGTCCGATATTTGGCTTATCCTCGCGCGGGCATCGACTCGGCCAGTTACGATAAAATTGTTTCGGCCTGGTGCGCTCCGGATCAAAAGAAGGCATTAACCCAAGCGAAAGCTGGGGACGCTATTCCGGGACGATCCTGCGACAACCCGGTTAAAGCGCATTTTGAATTGGGTGAATTGGTCGGCGTTACTGGAACGCCGTCGATTATCTTTGAAGATGGCCGGTTGCTCCCAGGTTATTTACCGGCAGCGCGACTGGCGGCTCAGCTCGGCTTGTCATCAGATTCTTGAAGAGATTTCTCAAAATAGTGCTGCGGAAAGCGTCATCATAGGTGACGCGTTGAGCGCACTTGATTAAACTGTCGCGCATTTCTTGAAGGCAGCACCCATGTCCGAGTTTCAAAGAATTCAGCGGCTTCCCCCTTACATTTTTGGCATTACCGATGCCTTAAAGCGCGATGCTCGGGCCCGAGGTGAGGATATTATTGATTTTGGGATGGGTAATCCTGATCAGCCAACGCCGCCTCATATTGTTGAAAAATTAGTTGAAACGGTAAATCGGGGCGACACCCATCGCTACTCTCAGTCAAAAGGTATCCCGAGACTTCGCCAGGCCATCTGCAACTGGTACCAAACCCGCTATGGGGTGAGTTTGGATCCTGAGTCCGAAGCCATCGTGACGCTCGGCTCGAAAGAAGGCTTGGCGCACCTTGCAATGGCTATTTTGGGACCGGGCGACTCCGTTTTGGTGCCGAATCCCTCCTACCCAGTGCACCCTTACGGTTTTGTCATTGCCGGCGCAGATGTGCGGCACGTGCCGTTGACCGAAGATTTGGATTTCTTCTCAGAACTTGAGCAAGCCATTTTCAATACCTGGCCGAAACCGAAAGTATTGGTGCTGAATTTTCCGGGCAACCCAACCGGGCATTGCGTTGATCTCGAGTTTTTCGAACGGGTTGTGGCGATCGCCAAGGCCCATAATTTGTGGGTGGTTCAAGACCTCGCCTACGCTGACCTTGTTTTTGACGGCTATAAAGCCCCTTCAATTTTACAAGTTGATGGTGCTAAAGACGTCGCAGTTGAATTTTTTACGCTGTCTAAAAGCTACAACATGCCCGGCTGGCGAGTCGGGTTTTGTGTTGGTAATCAGACCTTGGTAGGCGCGCTGGCCCGCATTAAATCTTATTTAGACTATGGCAGTTTTACCCCAATTCAAGTTGCGGCGATCACAGCGCTTGAAGGGGATCAAAGCTGCGTGGAAGCAACGCGCCTGATCTATAAGCGCCGGCGAGATGTTTTGTGTGAAGGCTTAAATGCAGCAGGATGGGCGGTCACCCCGCCTAAGGCGACGATGTTCGTTTGGGCAAAAATTCCTGAGCGATTCCGGTCTTTAGGCTCATTAGAATTTGCGAAGCGGTTGATTACAGAGGCCAAGGTCGCGGTATCTCCGGGCATTGGCTTTGGTCAATATGGGGATGAATATGTTCGCTTTGCGCTTATCGAAAACGAACACAGAACCCGGCAAGCCTTACGAGGCATCAAGCGGTTACTGGCTAAATGACCAAACGCGAGTTTTTCGCTTAAGGAGTCGACTGTGAAAATTGCTATTTGTGGTGCGGGTACTGTCGGGCGGGGGGTGACCCAGATTCTGCAAGACAATCAGGCTCTGATAACCGCGCGTACAGGCAAGGCGATTGAGATTACGGTCGTTGCGTCTCGATCGGTGCCGACCGATGAGATTTTCAAGGACATTGCGTATACCGCCGATATTGGTTCTGTCTGCGCGCGCCAGGATGTTGATGTGGTGGTTGAGTTAATGGGGGGCACAACCGACGCCAAAGTGCTTATCGAAACAGCGCTAAGCGCCGGTAAATCGGTGGTGACCGCCAATAAAGCATTGATTGCGGAACATGGTGATGCGCTTTTTGCGCTCGCTACGAAGCATGAGGTTGCGTTGCTGTATGAGGCCGCGGTTGCGGGCAGCATTCCTATTATTAAAGTGATTAAAGAAAGCCTTGCGGGTAATCAAGTTGCTTGGCTTGCTGGCATTATTAACGGCACGGCCAATTTCATTCTGACAGAGATGGCCGCATCGGGGCCCACGCGAACCTTCGATGAGGTTTTGCAAGAGGCCCAGACGTTAGGCTATGCCGAAGCCGACCCAACCTTTGATATTGAAGGCATTGATGCGGCGCATAAGTTAACGATTCTGTCGGCGCTCGCTTTCGATCAGCCGCTTATGCTTGCTCACGTTCAGATAGAGGGAATCTCATCCCTCGACTCAGTCGATTTTAAATTTGCGCGGGAACTCGGCTTCAAAATTAAACACCTTGGTATTGCTCGTTGCCAGAATGGACAGCTTGAGATGGCCGTGCATCCTAGTTTCGTGCCGGCGACCGCCATCTTGTCTCAGATCGACGGTGTTCAGAATGCCGTGCTGGTCTGCGGTGATGCAGCAGGTGAGATCTTATGCGCGGGTGCTGGCGCGGGCGCAGGGCCCACCGGCAGTGCGGTGGTTTCAGATTTAATCGATTTGGTCCAAGGCACTTCTTCCAGCGGCAGCCTTGGTGGCCGATCATCGGCGCTCAAGGCGTTACCCGTCAGGCCTGCAGCAGAGGTTGTATCAGGCTACTATTTGCGGATTAGTGTGGAGGATCAACCGGGGGTTATGTCTGCAGTGACCGCCATTTTAGCTCGGCGGACGATTTCGTTAGACAAAATACTTCAAGAAGATATCGCGCCGAACCGATCCTTTATTGTCCTGGTGACGGATCCAATCCAGCACGGCGTGATCTCAGATGCCATCAATGAACTTCAAGAGATGACCTCCGTGATTGCGCCCGTCCAATCGATTCGAGTGTTTCGTTAACCTGTGACGATCGAACTGATTCGGCGACCGGGTCAAACGGCAACGGATTTAGCAAGCCTTGAGACGCTTTTGTCGGTTCGCGGCATAGCGGTCAGTACTCAACCACTCTACGCGTTAGCGGGTTTGGTGCCCCCCGACACGATGAAAGGGTTGGATCCGGCGGCAAGCCTTTTGGTCACGGCAATTCAGCAGCAATCAAGGATCCTGATCATCGGTGATTATGACGCCGATGGCGCGACCAGTGTCGCGTTAATGATAGAGGGCCTGAGGCTGCTTGGGGCCCGTCATGTCGAGTATTTGGTCCCGAATCGGTTTGAGTATGGCTATGGTTTAAGCCCTGAATTGGTGGACCTTGCGCTGACCCAGCGCCCGGATCTGATCATTACGGTCGATCAGGGGATCGTCAGTTTTGAAGGGGTTGCTGCCGCCAAGGCGGCGGGCGTTCGCGTCATTGTGACGGATCACCACTTGCCGGGTCAGGGCTTGCCGGCGGCAGATGCGATTGTGAATCCGAACCAAAATGGTTGTGAATTTCCCAGTAAGGCTCTGGCTGGCGTTGGTGTGGCGTTTTATCTGCTGATCAAGACGCGGGCACTGTTGGTTGCCGCCTTGCCCGAGGGCAGCGATCGAATTAATTTAGCGCAACTCTTGGATTTAGTCGCGCTCGGCACAGTTGCTGATCTCGTCCCACTCGATGAGAACAACCGTCGCCTGGTTCAATCTGGGATCAAGCGTATTCGTGCGGGTCGGGCAAGGCCTGGAATTCAAGCGCTGATTGAAATCTCAGGGTTAGATCATCGTGTTTTGACCACAACCCAGCTGGCCTTTAACGTCGCGCCAAGGTTGAATGCGGCCGGTCGGCTTGAGGATATGTCGCTCGGTGTGGCCTGTTTGCTTGCAACACCCGAGGCCGCTCAGGCATCGGCGGCTCGCCTGGATGAGCTCAATCGGACGCGCCGGGAAATCGAGCAGTCGATGCAGGCCCAGGCAGCTGAATTACTGCTGGCGGTGGGCCGGGCGCCGGATTCGGCACGATTTGGCATCAGTCTCTTTGATTCGAGATGGCATGAGGGCGTTGTTGGTATTTTGGCCTCGCGCGTACGCGCCCAATGTGCCAGGCCGGTATTCGCCTTTGCTGAGGCCTCAAATGGGTTGCTTAAAGGATCTGGCAGGTCGATTGAGGGGTTGCAACTGCGGGATTTATTGGCAGAGATGGATGCAGCCCGGCAGGGTTTGCTACAAAAATTTGGGGGGCATGCGATGGCGGCTGGTGTCACCATTCGCCAAGAAGATTTTTCTGAGTTTGCAAGGCTATTTGACCTGCACGCTAAAGCGCACTTGTCAGGCCGCGATCTGAACGAGCGCATTGTATCGGAGGGCTTAGTGCCCAGCTTCGATCTTGAAAGGGTAGCAGGCCTGGTTCGAGACCACCCTTGGGGGCAAGGGTTTCCGGAGCCGATCTTTGACGAGGGCCTCGAAATCGTAGAACAGAAGGTACTAAAAGGCGGGCACCTAAAGCTCAAACTCCTCAGCGTTCGATTTCCAGCAGCCCTGGAAGGTATCTTCTTTAACCAGGATCGTGTGATTGATCGTCGAAATGTTCGGTTCGCGTTTAAGTTGGATGTGAATCGGTATCGGGGCGTCGATCGAGTGCAGTTATTGATTGTTCATTATTGGCCATAGCTCGGTTGAACGATGGCTGGGTCGCAAACCATGGTTTACAATAGCGTAGCCCGCAGCGCGTCGTCGGCTGCAAGCGTAACACCGCGCGAGTCTGTTGCGTCGGTAAAGGGACCTTATGTCGACCAGCACCTCATTAGAAGGTTCATTATGATTGAAAGTAACGCGCTCTTTGCGAAGATAAAAGATTGCCAGAATCGAACGCAGGTTCTTCGGGGGTATCTTTGACTACGATGACAAAAAAGAGCGGTTGGCTGAAGTTTCGTTAGAACTCGCGGATTCTAAGATTTGGGACCAACCCGAACGGGCTCAAAAGCTGGGTCAAGAGCGTGCTGCGCTCGAAACGGTTGTGCTAACGATTGAACGATTGGTACAAGGCCTAGATGATTTGACGGAAATTCTAACCCTTGCGGTTGAGGAGCAAGATCAAGACTTGTTCGCTGAGGCGGCATCTGACCTTGACGGTTATCTTGCAGACTTAGCTAAACTGGAGTTCCAACGCATGTTCTCTGGGGCGATGGATCCCAATAGTGCCTACCTTGAGATCCAATCTGGATCCGGCGGGACCGAAGCACAGGACTGGGCCGATATGCTGCTTCGAATGTACCTTCGATGGAGTGAGAGCAAAGGCTTCAAAGCAGAAATTATCGAATTGTCCGACGGTGACGTCGCCGGTATTAAATCAGCGACGGTTCGGGTCGCGGGCGCCTATGCGTATGGTTGGTTGCGTACTGAAACGGGGGTGCATCGACTCGTTCGAAAGTCTCCGTTTGATTCAGGCAGTCGTCGCCATACCTCATTTGCGTCTATCTTTATCTCGCCAGAACTTGATGATGATATTGATATTGCGCTCGATATGTCTGATGTTCGCGTGGACACCTATCGAGCAAGTGGTGCCGGTGGTCAGCATGTTAATAAAACCGACTCTGCGATTCGCTTGACCCATCAACCGAGTGGCATTGTTGTGCAATGTCAAAACCAACGCAGTCAGCATAAAAACAAGGATCAGGCGATCAAGCAATTGAAAGCAAAGCTCTACGAATTAGAAGAGCAGCGTCGTAAATCGGAACTCCAGGAAATCGAAGACAACAAATCCGACATCAGCTGGGGTAGCCAGATTCGCTCCTATGTATTGGATTCAGCCAGAATTAAAGACCTCAGGACAAATATTGAGACCTCCAATACCCAAGCGGTATTAAATGGCGAGCTCGACTTTTTTATTGAGGCCAGCTTGAAGCAAGGACTTTAAGAGACCAATAACCCTCAATTAGGAACCCTTTTAGGAACCGCTATGGAATCAATCGATCAAAGCTTGGATGAGAACGAACTATTTGCCTTACGCAAGGCCAAGCTGGATGCCTTGCGAGAGACGGGCCAGGCCTTTCCGAATGATTTTCGCCGAACCCACCTAGCGGATGCGTTACAAGTCGAATTTGAGCGTGCGACCAAGGAAGGTTTGGCCGAAACAAAGGCGCAAGCCAAGATTGCAGGGCGCATCATCTTGAAGCGATTAATGGGGAAAGCCAGTTTTTTAACAGTGCAAGATGGCTCGGGACGAATTCAATTGTATGTCACGCGTCAAGGTCTGGGCGACGCGGCCTACGAGGATTTTAAAAGCGTCGATATTGGCGATATTGTTGGCGCCGAGGGCGTTTTGATGAAAACGATGAAGGGGGAGCTTTCCCTTGCGGTCAGCCAGATTAGGATGCTGACCAAGAGCTTGCGGCCCTTACCTGAAAAACATAAAGGGTTGACCGATACTGAAACTCGATATCGTCAGCGCTACTTGGACTTGATGGTGAATGAAGACAGTCGCTTGGTCTTCGTTCGACGGGCAAAAATAGTGGATCAAATCCGCCGTTTTTTTGTGGATCGGGATTTTATGGAAGTTGAAACCCCGATGATGCAAACCACCCCCGGGGGCGCCACTGCCGCGCCGTTTGTAACGCATTACAATGCGCTCAATACCGAGATGTACTTGCGCGTGGCGCCGGAGCTTAACTTGAAGCGTCTCGTCGTCGGTGGGTTTGAACGGGTGTTTGAGATCAATCGAAATTTCCGCAATGAAGGCGTCTCGACGAAACACAGTCCTGAATTCACCATGCTTGAATTTTATTGGGCCTATGCGGATTACGAGGACATTATGAGCCTCACTGAAACCTTATTTCGAACCGTTGCGGAACAGGTCCTTGGCCAATTGACGTTTACCTATCAGGGCTGTGAAGTTGATTTTGGAAAGCCTTTTGCTCGATTGACGATGGCGGACGCGATCACGACCTATGTGGCGGATATCTCAAAAGAAGCCATCGCGACGCGGGAATCCGCCGAAGGCGTTGCGGGCCTGCATGGCATCCACGTGCCCTCGGACTGGGGGTTGGGAAAGATCCACCTCGCATTGTTTGAAGCCTTGGTCGAGGATCAAATTGAGCAACCCGTATTTATTACCCAGCACCCGATCGAGGTCTCACCCTTGGCGCGCCGGAGCGATACCAATCCAGAATTAACCGATCGATTTGAGTTGTTCATCATGGGTAAAGAAATTGCCAATGGGTTCTCAGAGTTGAATGATGCCGAGGATCAGGCAGGTCGATTCAGAGCACAAGTTGCAGCTAGGTCTGCGGGCGATGAAGAGGCGATGCACTACGACGAAGACTATGTCACGGCGCTTGAGTATGGCCTGCCCCCAACCGCAGGCGAAGGCATTGGGATTGATCGCTTGGTTATGCTGCTAACAGATTCCGCTGCGATTCGAGATGTGATTCTCTTCCCGCATATGCGTCCCAAAACCTAAGCTGTGATCCAAGCACGACTGCTTGAGCCCGCTTGGCGCTCGCTGCTGCTCAATGAGGCGATGCTGAAGCATCTTGCCGGGCTCGATGCGTTTTTGGCTGCAACCCGCGCGGCGGGTACCACCGTTTATCCGGCGCCCGAACACTATTTTAATGCATTAAATGCCGTCCCGCCCTCAGGGGTTAAGGTGGTGATCCTCGGACAAGATCCGTACCACAGTGCGGGACTTGCCAATGGTTTCGCGTTTGCGGTGCCGGAATCGGTCAAGCCGCCGCCTTCGTTGCGCAATATACTGACCGAGGTGCAGCGCGATCTTGGGCCGCGTGAAGCGCCTTTGCCCGATCACGATTTAATGCCCTGGGTTAAGCAAGGGGTGTTGTTGCTCAATGCAGTGCTGAGTGTCTCGAAAGGGGTCGCGGGTTCTCATCACAATCGAGGTTGGGAGATCTTTACCGATGCGGTGATTGCACATCTGGGCGCAAGGGCCGAGCCGACTGTTTTCATGTTTTGGGGTAAAGCGGCACAACGTAAGGCGAGTTTCGTCCAGCGGGATCACCATCTTATTTTAACCGCGCCGCACCCATCGCCACTTTCTGTTTATCGCGGGTTTGCGGGCTGTGGCCATTTTTCACAATGCAATCGGTTCTTGATGGCTCAAGCTCAACGGCCCATTGATTGGTGACATGGGTCACGGTCGAAGATCACCAAGGATTGGGCGGCGCCTTTACGAGCGCTGTTGGGTCTGACAAACGGGCTCAAAAAAGGGCTTTGTCCCGAGGATCCCAGTTACCGATTCAGTCACTGATTCTGTCACGGCATGTGAGGGATGGGTCCTTGGGTGCACGGCGATCTCCTGAGGCCCTTTTGGCGCGGTTGCGGGTTGTTGGCTTGAGCAAAAGCCTGGAGGCCAGAGGGGGTTCGAATGCCCCCACGCCTTTGATCCGTGCGGGAGGCAATGACGTCTTAAGGTTGTAAGACGAAGGGCCTTGAGTGAATGGTCAAGGACTGGGTCAAGACATCGGTTTGAATGATCACGCTACATGCGGTGGTCGCGCCCGCGGCGGCGCTGTTGATGACTTCACCGCAGGGTTTGGCGCCTGCGTAGATCGGGTCACCGGGTCGACAGGCGCCTTCTGCTGAGCCAACCCGAAAAACAGTTTTCGTTTTACCGCGATAGTGAACGCGCGCAATGATTTCTTGGCCAAGGTAACACCCTTTCTGAAAATCGATGCTGGCGTTATCCGCCATGCCCAGCTCGAAGGGTTGATATTTTCCGGCTTGCGGCTGATCTAACCACGCAAGGCCCGCTTGGATCTCCAGGGCCTTCCAAGTTTCAAGGTTAGATGTGGCTTGAATGGCTGTGCGTGACCAGAATTCATAGGCCGTCGGTCTCTGCGGAATTTTGACAACCAGACCCGAGGGTGCGGACACGGCCTCATCGCAGCCAAAGCAGACAATGTCTTGAGAGCGATCGATCAAGGTTACTTTCGAAAATACGGCATATTTGGCAAGGAATTCTTGAATATAGGGCAGGCAAGTACGCGACATTCGTAGCAAGATGCTGGGCTCATCCAACGGCGTGAGCACATGGGCCGTATCAAGGATTGCAACGAAGGTGGTTTCAACCCGCCCTTGGATGTTGGTGATGGCGCCGTAAAGGGCCTGGTTTTCGGTTAACGTCAATAGATCGCAGGTACAATACCCTTGCAAAAACTTGACGGCGTCACGGCCTCTGATTTCAAGAATACCTGGGTCTGTGAGGGCGGTTACAGTCATAAAATGGTCATCAAATTGAGGCATCAAGCGCGGCGAGTATGTCTACCCGGGTCGCAATATCAACCTGGGTATGAACTGGGCCAGCAAAAGATCGTAGATTAGAGTAAACCGAAGGTTTGTCAAAACTTTTGGTGGGTGGGCGCGCAAAGCACAGCCCTCAAAAGGGGTTCTTATCGCGGGAGTGAAAGCGCCAGCTGAAAACGCATGAGATCGAAATGCGGGTAGAGGGCCGCTGTGCTGCCAGGCGTCCTGTGATGACGGCAGCATGGCTTTTAGGTTGTAAAGCGATTCCGGCACTGGATTAAACAAGGAGTGGATAAATGTTGCGTACACCAGCAGAGCTGAACAGAATCCGATGGCGGTCCAGGCGGGGGATGGCGGAGCTTGATATTCTATTTATTCCTTTTTTTGATGACGTTTTCCCCTTTTTATCGGAAACCAGACAAAACGCTTTTGTCCGCCTGTTAACGGAAGAGGATCCTGAGCTTTGGGAATGGTTCAGCGAGCGTGCGACGCCTCAAGATCCGGAGTATCTTGATTTGGTCACGGTGATGTTAGGGCGCCTGCAGCCCTGAAAGGCCCCGGTTTTGAAACTGCGTCCCAACGAGACCCGAAAGTGGGTCACGGCTTTGTGTTTGACCTGCAATTCAATCATGACCAATGGCAGTCTTGGGCTTCGGTAAGCGGCTTGCTCGCAACCGTTATGGTGTTGCCTATGATCGATCTATCACAGTCTTGGGTGGTGGGCGTTTGGCTGACCCTTTTTATGGTGCAAGTCGCTGAAATAGGGTGCGCGCGGGGGCGAGGGCCGTCGATTACCGGTGTTTATTTTGGCAGTCAGGGTTACTGCGTTCGATACAAAGATGGCTCTGTGGAAGCGTGTACACTCGAGTGCCCAGTCATGCTCCCAGTTGGGTTTTTAGTGCGGTTAAAGACTGTTTCTGCCAGGCCGTACGCGGCGCCGGTTTTGAAGGCAGTTACCGATCCAAGCGCCTATCGTCGCGCGAGCGTTTGGTTGCGGTTTTATCCGAAGTAATTCGTTGGCATCAGAATGGTCTCAGTGGCGTTACTGCTTTGATTCGGGTGATCAAGGTTGTAATGCAGACCGCGGCTTTCCTTTCGGCTCAAGGCGGAGCGAACAATTAATTCAGCGACCTGGGCGAGATTGCGAAGCTCAAGTAAATCTCGATTGATGGTGTGATGCGCGTAATAGTCGTTGATCTCTTGTTGTAATAATTGGATGCGTCGCTGGGCCCGTAAGAGCCTTCGATCAGATCGAACGATCCCAACATAATCCCACATGAGTCGTCGAAGCTCTTCCCAGTTATGGGCGAGGATGACGTCCTCCCGAGAGCGCGAGACCTGGCTGTCATCCCAGCGTGGAATGGGATTGACCGGATGCTTTTGTTTAGGCGTTTTTCGGATAGATTCCGCGGCTGCGCGGCCAAAGACCATGCATTCGAGCAAGGAGTTACTGGCCATTCTATTAGCGCCATGCAACCCGGTATAGCTGACCTCGCCAATGGCATAGAGGTTTTCAATATCGGTTCGCCCGCTGAGATCGGTGACGACGCCCCCGCAGGTGTAGTGCGCTGCGGGCACAATTGGAATCGGTGCTTGGGTTAAATCAAAGCCATGGCTAAGACATCGCTCGTAGATATTCGGAAAGTGCGATCGAATCAAATCATCCTCTTTATGACTGATGTCGAGCAGCACAAAATCACAGCCCAAACGTTTCATTTCAAAATCGATGGCGCGGGCCACAATGTCCCGAGACGCAAGTTCCCCTCGCGGATCAAAGTGCTCCATAAAAGGCGTGCCGTCCGGGAGTAGAAGCCTTGCGCCTTCCCCCCGAAGTGCTTCTGAGATTAAAAACGACTTGGCGGTCGGGTGGTAAAGACAGGTGGGGTGGAATTGATTGAACTCAAGGTTTGCGACTCGGCAGCCCGCGCGCCAAGCCATCGCGATGCCATCTCCGGATGCCGTGTCAGGGTTGCTGGTATACAGATAAACTTTGCTGGCGCCACCGGTTGCCAGGACCAAGTTTTGACAGGACAGGGTCTGCGTCTCGGTGGTCTTTAGGTTCAAGGTGTGAACGCCACAGCAATATTTTGACGATTCGGCCAATTGATCACTGGTAATCAGATCAATCGCAATGTGATCGGTGAAGAATTCAACGCCTTTGCGTTCACTCAGCGCCTCAGCGAGTCGTTCGGTGATCTCTTTGCCGGTGGCATCTGCTGCGTGGATTACTCGGCGGTGGGTGTGTCCACCTTCCTGGGTTAAGTGAAACTCTGAACGACCACTATTGCTAATGCGGGTGTCAAAGTTCACGCCAAGTGTTACGAGCCAATCGATGATGCCTGGACTTTGCTCGACCACGAAGGCCACGGTATCGGGATTACACAGACCGTCTCCTGCAACGAGCGTATCGTCAATGTGTGCGGCAATGCTATCGTACTCATCGAGCACCGCCGCAACACCGCCTTGGGCGTAGTAGCTAGAACCCTCAAGCGGCGCCTCTTTGCAAAGCATTGCGATGCGGTAGTCATCAGGTAAATGCAGCGCTAACGTCATGCCGGCGGCGCCGCTGCCAATGATGATAACGTCAAAATGTTCTGGTTTAGGCTTGAGCACTGAGAAAGTCCTGTTGATTGAAGGGAAAGTCAGTGGGGCCGCAGCCAGGCCGCGGATGCTAGATATTATCAATTCGCGCAATGGATTGTGTAAAATACGGTAAATCGCGAACCTAGATTGAAACGCGTGGTCAAAAGAGTGACTTAAGCGTCGCGGTAAGGAATAGGGTTTGTTTTGAAATCTGAGCACGAATCTGATCAGCGGCTGGTTGTAAGATCCCAGCAAGGGGACAAACGTGCCTTTGACGTGTTGGTTTTAAAGTACCAGCAACGAATTGCGAGCATTGTCTCACGCTATCTTCGAGATCAGGATGAAGTCGCTGACGTGACGCAAGAGGCTTTTATCAAAGCCTACCGGGCTCTGGCGAATTTCCGAGGGGACGCGCAGTTTTATACTTGGCTCTATCGAATCGCGATCAATACGGCAAAAAACCATCTCGTTGCCAAGTCTCGACGGCCGCCGAATACGGATAAAGACATTAACGACGGGGAATTTTCCGAGAATTCAGTTGTCTTAGAAGCTGAGGATCAGCCCGAAACGTTGCTGGCGCGGGATCAATTGCAGTCTGTCATATTAGCTGCGGTGGATGATCTGCAGGAGGATTTAAGAACGGCCCTGATGCTACGGGAGTTTGATGGGTTAAGTTATGAAGAAATCGCTGAAATAATGGCTTGCCCGGTTGGTACCGTGCGGTCAAGAATCTTCAGAGCCCGGGAAACGATCGAGAAAAAAATCGCTCAGATGGGTTAACGCGTATCTAAAATGCGGCGAAAACGAACGCGGAGACAACGCGTAAGGTTCGGGCCGCTTTCAGAAGAGCGTGGCCAGAAGAGCGTGGTCAGAAAAAAGTGAACAGAAGAGAGCGGTTAGAAAAGAGCGGTTAGAAAAGAGCGGTTAGAAAAGAGCCGCTAAGCGCATTAGTGACAATGAAGGTTTTTTTATGAATGGTGATGAAAAAGCAACCCTTTCGGCCTTGATCGATGGCGAGTCAGAATCACTCGAAGAGCGTCGGTTTCTTCGGGATCATGATCCAGCAATGGCGATCGAAACCGTTCAGCGTTGGCAGTTGATCGGGCGTGTGCTCCGAGGGGGGCAAGCGGTTGACGTGGATCTGTCAGAGCAGCAAGCGCTGTTCCGTCGAATTCAAGCCGAGGTGGCTGCTGAGACGGACGGACTTGCGGTCCCTGAGACGAACACGTTTTCCTTGGGTCGTCCCTGGATCTATGGGCTTGCAGCGTCTGTTCTGATCGTTGCGCTTGCGGCTTTTATCGTGCCAAGCCTGCAAGTGCCGGCGCCAACGCTTGGGCCGAGCCAGGTGGCTGTTCAGGCGCCGGTTGATCCGCGTCAAAGCGTGGCGTTGGCCGCGTTCAATACAACGGATACAAGTGAGGTTGCGTTTGACGAGATGCGCGCCAATCCGGATCTAAAAGCTTTAGATGAAGTCGGGCGCGCGCAGTTACGGGCTTATCTGAAGCAGCATGATGAATTATCGCAATTGGGTTCCAGACAGGTCTTTGTCAATTATCCTTCGTCTACTTCTTCAAATTAACCCGTAAGGTCGTTCGAGATGGTAACGCTTGTTTTCAATCGGTTTTTGTCGAATCTAGGGTTGGGTATTGCGACCACTGTTTTCGTCTGCTCAACACTGGCGGAACCATCAGCGATTGATGTTCAAAAGTCTGAAGAGCAGATTGAAAATAAAAAAACTGACGGTACTCAACATCTGAACGTTGCAAGCCCCGAGTATTGGTTAGAGAAAATGGCCTTGGCGTTTAGTGAGGAAACCTACGCTGGAACGTTTACCTATATTCGAGGCAAAGAATTCAACACAATGCGGATCGTTCATGATGCCTCCGGAGACACGGTTCGAGAGTCAATTCTGAAGCTTAACGGTCAAAAGATTGATATCCGGCGCTGGCAAGATGAGATTATTTGTTATCACGATATCAACGATCCTGGTGATCTTCGGCATCACGTGCTACTCGGGCCCTTTAGCCAATCGTTTACGGCCTTGATCAGTGAGTCCAGCCATTTTTATCATACCGCGCTGCATGGTGAGGACCGTATCGCCGATCGGCGTGCAATCAGGTTGTCTATTCAACCGGTCAATGCAGATCGATTTGGTTACCTGCTTTGGCTTGATTACCAAACTGGATTATTGCTTCAGTCTCATTTAGTCGAGCGGGGTCGCGTTAAAGAGGTCTTTGCGTTCTCTGACATCGATTTTATGCCGGATACGCAATTATTGATGACAGCGATTGATCCCGATCAAACAGTGAGCCATCGCTTAGCAGATGATTTTATTGATCAAAACACCAAGCCCAGTTTCAAAGTGAAGTGGTTGCCTGACGGTTTTAAGGTCGTGCGTCAGTCCGGCAATCGGTTACATTTTAGCGATGGTATCGTGACCTTCTCGGTCTTTCTTGAGGCCCAGCGCGGGCTACCGAATCTTGCTACTGAAGTTGAAGGGCGAACGATCGTGACCCGCGCGTTGGGTCAAAGCAAAGGCCAGGTGACGATTATTGGCGGCTTACCCGTTACGACGGCCCAAAGACTTGCCGAATCTGTGGAACCAATCTTATATTGAAGGTTGATCGTAATAGAGCCCATGGGTTTGAAACCAAGCAACAACCAAGGCATGGGATCTTTATGTCAATGTTGACAGTGCCCGCACATCTGATTATCGATGAAAACAATATCCGGTTTGCCGAGGTCGCAAGCGGGCGAGCTTGCGCCGGTTGTCAAAAAGCAGGCTGCCGAGCGAAAACACATCGCATCCCGGTCGACACCGCCCTCAATGAAGGTCCCATCGGTGTTGACATCAAAGCCTTAGACTTTGGGTTGTTATTGGCAAATTCTCTAGGGTTGCCCTTAATGGGACTGCTCCTCGGTGCTGGGCTCGGACATTTTTGGGGCTTGCATGAAGGGCTGCAATTTGGGCTGGCTATCTTGGGTTTGGGCATCGGACGATTGAGTTGCCGGGCCTATGCGCAATCATTAATCCATATTCGCAGCAGAGAGGAGACGTCGTGTTCGTCATGAAAAGAATTATTTTAGGCAGTCTTTTTGTTCTGCTGGGTACCCTCAGCCTCGATGGTCTCGCGCGAAACAATTTGCCTGATTTCACAAGTTTGGTAACGGATGCGTCGCCCGCTGTTGTGAACATTACGGCAACTCGACAAGATCCTGCTTTGCTGGAGAACAATCAAGAAGAAGTGCCGGAAATGCTACGGCGCTTTTTTCGGGACTATCAGCAGCGTGGGACGCCTCGGCCTGCAACCGGATCCGGGTTCCTGATCTCATCGGATGGGTACGTGCTGACCAATCACCACGTGGTTCAGGATGCGACCGAAATCATTGTCGCCCTGAGCGATCGCCGGGAGCGAGAAGCTGTTTTGATTGGCGCCGATCCGGTTTCTGACTTAGCGCTATTGAAAATCGATGCAGTGGATTTGCCGGTTGTAACGATCGGATCGTCTCAATCGCTCAAAGTGGGTGAATGGGTCATGGCCATTGGTTCACCCTTTGGTTTCGAGCTGTCGGTGACAGCCGGAATTGTGAGTGCTAAAGGACGGAGTTTGCCAGACGATCTCGGTAACTACGTGCCATTTATTCAGACCGACGTTGCGATTAATCCCGGCAATTCTGGTGGGCCTTTGTTTAATCTAGACGGCAAAGTGGTTGGGATTAATTCCCAGATTTTTACCCGGTCGGGTGGCTTTATGGGATTGTCTTTTGCCATTCCAATTGACGTGGCGATGGAGGTGGTGGCGCAACTCAAAGAGAAAGGCTCGGTGTCGAGGGGTTGGTTGGGCGTCCAAATCCAACGAGTAGATCGTGACTTGGCTGAGTCTTTTGGCTTGGATCGTGCGGCGGGCGCGCTCGTGACCCGGGTGTTCGCCGACAGTCCAGCCGCAGCAGCGGGTGTCCGGGAGGGGGATATTATCATTGAGTTCGGTGGACGGGTGATCGATCTGTCCTCCGATCTGCCGCATGTTGTTGGGCGGTTTAAAGCGGGTTCCGAGACGCACCTGGTCGTTCAACGTGCTGGCGCGTCAGTAAAATTGTCGGTCAAGGTCGGTGAACTCGATGCGCAGGATGCAGGGCTTCCGTCCAGGCAGGCCAGCCCAGAACCCACTCAGAACCGGTTGGGACTTGAGGTTCGTGTGATGACAGCGGAGGAGAAAGTAGCGCTGGATGCGGCGCAAGGGGTATTGGTGGTTGCGGTCGGGCAAGGCCCAGGTGAATCTGGGAACATAAACGTTGGCGATGTGATCACCACGATCAACAGCCAATGGGTAGACTCCATCACGGAATTCAACACCGCGATCGCGACCCTGCCAGTCGGCGTTGCCGTGCCCGTTCGAATCATTCGGGCGAAACAGCCACAGTTCATTGCCATAAAGATCGATTCTTAGCGGCAAGATCCGGGAAGTCTGATGGCGAAATCCAGTGATTTCCATTAGACTCCGCCGCATTTCCTAGGGTTAGTACCGTTTTGATGGATCCTAAATTTATCCGAAATTTTTCGATTATCGCCCATATTGATCATGGGAAGTCGACCCTGGCTGACCGCTTTATCCAGCTCTGCGGCGGTCTGAGCGAACGAGAAATGGCGAGCCAGGTACTGGACTCGATGGATATCGAGCGAGAGCGTGGGATCACGATTAAAGCGCAAAGTGTCTCCTTAAATTACCCTGCAGCCGATGGCCAGGTTTATCAGCTCAACATCATTGATACCCCTGGGCATGTTGACTTTAGTTATGAAGTCTCCCGCTCCTTGGCGGCCTGTGAGGGCGCTTTACTGGTGGTTGACGCAGCACAAGGCGTTGAGGCGCAATCGGTTGCAAATTGTTACACAGCGGTAGGTCAGGGGCTTGAGGTCCTGCCGGTCTTGAACAAAATTGATTTACCCCAAGCGGAGCCAGAGCGGGTTTGTCAGGAAATTGAAGAAATTATTGGCATTGACGCCAGTGCTGCGATTTCGGTTAGTGCCAAAACGGGTGTTGGCGTTCGGGACTTGTTGGAAAGTTTGGTTGAGCTGATCCCACCACCAAAAGATTATCGAGAAGAGCCGCTCCAAGCACTGATCATCGACTCTTGGTTCGACAATTATTTGGGTGTGGTATCGCTCATTAAAGTGATTAAGGGCCGGATCAAGAAGAAAGATAAGTTCATTATTCATTCAACCGGCAAGACCCACCAAGCCGATGCGGTGGGTATCTTTACGCCCAAGCGGACCGAAACTGACAGCCTTGCGTCAGGGGAAGTGGGGTTTGTTGTGGCCGGGATTAAAGAGGTGCGAGGTGCACCTGTTGGGGATACCATTGTGAGCCCTGGGGCAGGCACCGAGGCCTTGCCTGGCTTTGAACGGGTCAGCCCGCAAGTCTATGCCGGCATGTTTACGGTCAGTGCAGATGACTTTAATAATTTTCGAGATGCCCTAGAAAAACTCACCCTGAACGATGCTTCCTTGATCTATGAGCCAGAAAGCTCCGATGCCTTGGGCAGTGGGTTTCGCTGTGGGTTTCTGGGCATGCTCCATATGGAAATCGTTCAGGAGCGCTTAGAGCGCGAGTATGACCTGGATCTGATTACCTCCGCGCCAACGGTGGTCTATGAGGTGCTCACAAAGGGAAATGAGGTCATTAGCGTTGATAATCCATCGCAGCTACCCGACATGGGTAGTATTCAAGAAATGCGTGAACCGATTGTCTTAGCGAATATCTTGGTGCCCTCGGAGCATTTAGGCAACGTGATTGTTTTGTGCGAGGAGCGGCGTGGCGTTCAAAAAGATATGCAGTTTGTGGGTAAGCAAGTCTCCTTGGCTTATGAGTTGCCAATGAATGAAGTCGTTCTGGATTTCTTTGACAGAATTAAATCTGTATCACGCGGTTATGCGTCACTTGACTATAGCTTTGTGCGCTTTCAAGCGGCGAAACTGGCGCGTTTAGATGTTTTGATCAATGGCGATCGAGTCGATGCGCTGGCGATTATCGTTCATACAGAAGACTCCAGAAGTAAAGGTATGGCCCTTACCAGCAAGATGAAGGAACTGATTCCGAGGCAAATGTTTGATGTGGCGATCCAAGCGGCGATTGGTGGACAGATTATTGCGCGTCAGACGGTTAAAGCGCTTCGAAAAAATGTCACAGCGAAATGCTATGGTGGCGATATCACCCGAAAGAAGAAACTGCTCGAGAAACAAAAAGCGGGTAAACGCAGAATGAAACAGGTGGGTAGTGTTGAAATTCCACAAGAAGCATTTTTAGCGGTGCTGAAAGTCGACCGCTGAGCGTGTTCCGGCCAAGGAGGCAAGCCAATGGATTTGAGTATTAACTTCCCCTTGATTTTGGTCCTGTTAACCGGTGGGTGCGGCCTGATCTGGCTGTTTGAAGCCTATTGGCTTGCGCCTCGGCGACCCAAAGCCGAAGACAGTCCTGATCAAAGCAATCTCGCTCAACCTGCGGTTGTGGAATACGCGATCTCCTTTTTTCCCGTACTGTTGTTTGTTTTGATCTTGCGTTCTTTCCTCGCGGAGCCGTTTCAGATTCCTTCAGGCTCTATGATTCCAACGCTTGAGGTCGGTGACTTTATTTTGGTCAATAAGTTTGCCTATGGTATTCGGTTGCCGGTTGTTGGGACCAAAGTCTTTGAGGTCGGCGAACCGGCTCGCGGTGACGCGATGGTGTTTATTCCGCCCCATCAGGAAGACTATTTCATCAAACGCGTGGTGGGGCTCCCAGGCGACCGGGTTCGGTACCAGAATAAGGTGCTCTATATTAATAATGTTGAGCAGGTGCAGACCTACCTTGGGGAAGTGCCGAACACTCGGCCAGAACAATTGCGATTTAGCGAGGTATTTGGGTCGTCGCAACATGAGATCCATCGAAACCAATACCAGGATGCGAGAGTCCAGGAATGGTTAGTGCCCAGCGGCCATTATTTTATGATGGGCGACAATCGTGATCAAAGCAGCGATAGTCGGTATTGGGGCTTTGCCTCAGAAGATAAGATTGTCGGTAAGGCCTTCGCGGTCTGGCTGCACAAGGAGCCCGGGTTATCGTTACCCAATTTCTCGCGAAACGGTTGGATAAAATAAAGTGGTCGAGATGACTTTTGTCAGAAAGACCGAAGGGTTGGCCTTTAGTGAAATTCTGATTTGGTTGTCGATCTGTATTGCTGTCGGTTCGATTGGCGCTAAATTTGTGCCAGTCTATTGGGATCATCGAACGGCGATTTCGATTGTGGAAGACCTCGCGCAAAGCCCTGAGACGTCTCAATTAGAATCTGATGCGCTGCAAACAATGATTGAACGGCGGTTTAAATTGAACAACCTGCACGATTTTATTAAAGAAAATCGATTCGAATTAGAATCGGGATCGGACCGGTCGGTTGTGCGCCTGCAATACGAGGTGCGTGGGGATTTGGCAGTGAACATAGACTATGTCATTGCCTTTGATGACTCGATTCGATTAGACGATTGATATTTTGCCGGCCCAAGACAAGATAGAACAACTACAAGCGCAATTAGGTTACGTTTTTACCGACGTTACCGGTCTCAAACTAGCGCTGACCCATCGCAGTGCCGCAGGGCTTCATAATGAACGTCTAGAATTCCTGGGTGACGCCGTTTTGGAACTTGTGGTGACGCATCGGTTGTATCACCAGTTTCCAGGGGTTGATGAGGGCCGGTTAAGCCGATTTCGAGCGCAGTTGGTTCGGAAAGAGAGCTTGGCCAGCAAGGCGCGCGAGCTTGGGGTCGGGCGGCACCTGATCCTGGGCCCGGGTGAACGGCAGTCCGGCGGTTGGGAGAGAGACTCTATCCTGGCGGATAGCCTTGAGGCGATTCTCGGCGCGATCTATCTGGAGGCGGGATTACAGACTGTGACCGAGCTCATCACAGACTGGTTTGAAGATCAGTTTAACCGTTTGGATGCGCGTCGTGTGATCAAGGATTCCAAAACGGCGTTGCAGGAGTTTTTGCAGGCCGAGGGCATGCCCCTACCGACCTATGCGTTACTTCAAACCACGGGCCTCGGTCATCAGCAGCGATTTACCGTCACGTGCACCTGTCAGTTGCTTGCAACCCCCGCGGTTGCAGAGGGCGACTCAATTAAACAAGCGGAGCAAAAAGCCGCCGAAACTTGCCTTGCACAACTACATCGAGAGAAACCAAATGGATGAAGTTAAGACGCGTTGTGGTTATGTGGCGATAGTAGGCCGCCCGAATGTTGGTAAGTCGACCTTGTTGAATGCCTTGCTCGAGCAAAAGTTAAGTATCACGTCGAGAAAGCCCCAAACCACTCGGCATCAATTGCTTGGGATCAAGACAACCCAGGGTGATCAGATTCTCTATGTCGACACACCAGGGATTCATGTGGCGGGTAAGCGCGCGATAAATCGTTACATGAACCGGAATGCGTTGAGCGTGATTCGGGATGTTGATGTCGTGATCTTTGTCCTGGATCGTAAAAATTGGAATGAAGATGATCAACTTGTCGAAGATGCCATTCAAGGTACGAAGGCGCACTTGATCATCGCGGTCAATAAAGTCGATTTGATGAAAGATAAAGGCAGCTTGCTACCGCTGCTTGCGTCGTTGCAAGCCCGCTCGCCCAAAGCGGTCGTAATGCCCATTTCTGGTGAAAAGCGCGATAACCTAGAGGCGCTAGAGGCAGACGTCTGTGCGCATCTGCCTAAAAGTCCATTTTACTTTCAGAAGGATCAGGTGACCGATCGTAGTGAACGGTTTTTAGCCTCAGAGATTATCCGAGAAAAGTTGATGCGCCAGCTCGGTGACGAGTTGCCCTATGCGTTAACCATTCAGATTGATGCCTTTAAGGAAGAACGGGGTGTTGCCCACATTACAGCGACGATTTTCGTCGAGCGCGAGGGTCAGAAAAGTATTTTGATCGGTAGCCAAGGTAAACGATTGAAGCAAATTGGGATCGAGGCACGAAAGGATCTCGAAGCATTACTGGCGCAAAAGGTGATGCTGAATACTTGGGTTAAGGTGAAATCGGGTTGGTCGGACAGTGATCGAGCCCTCAAGAGCCTAGGCTATGACGATATCTGAAACCGATTGTTTAACGGGTTATGTTCTGCATACCCGTAAGTTTCAAGAAACGAGTCTGCTCGTTGAGTTTTTTTCACGAGATCAAGGACGATGCGCTTTGCTGTTTAAGGGAATTCGCCGTCAGCAAAAAAAACAACTATCAAGCCGGGCAGAGTTGCACTTGTTTCGCAAGTTAGCCGTTCAACGGTTAAGTCGCGGGGAGCTTGCAACGGCGAAGGTAATAGAAAGTCTTGGAGATTACGTGCCGCTTGTGGGACAAGCTGCGATTGTTGGGCTGTATGTCAATGAATTGATTTACCGTTTGGTGGGGCGGTTTGAGGCCCAAAGCGCTTTATTCGATGCCTATGATCGATTGATTCGGACGCTGAGGGTGACGCCGCTCGATTTGAAAGCGCTCCGTATTTTTGAATTAGCGATGTTGGCGGAGCTCGGGTTTGGTATTGATTTTCGGTTCGATGCGAGTCGACAAACCACGATAAAGATTGAGGGGCAGTACGACTTCTTCCCGGAACAAGGGTTTCGCTGGCTAGCTCGGCCGGAGGGTTCTGGTTATAGCGGCGCTGACCTGATTGCTTTGGGAGATGGGATTATGAGTGATCAGGGTGCCAAAATTGTTAAGTTAGTGGTTCGGCAAGTTGTTCATCATTTGTTGGGTGGTCGACCGTTAAAGGCGCGAGATTTGTTGGAGTCGCCTCAATTATGATTATTGGTGTTGGTACAGACCTCGTCTGCATTGATCGGATTGCTCGGGTCTTAGCAAGACATCCGGATCGATTTGTTGGTCGAATCTTGAGCCAGGCCGAGCGCGCGCGGTTTGACGCATTCGAAGTTGGGCCTAGCAGGACTGCCTATGTGGCAAAGCAATTTGCGGCAAAGGAGGCTGTGAGTAAAGCGCTGGGTACCGGTATGCGCGAAGGCGTGCAGTTTAATCGAATCGAAGTTCTGCGAAATAGTGCCGGACAACCCAGTGTCAAGTTATTGCGCGAGGCTTTAACGAAAGCGGCCAGTCTGGGTGTTCAGCGCTGGCATCTATCACTCAGTGATGAGGCAGGGTTCGTCGTGAGCGTGGCCATCGCCGAGGGCTTGGCGCCGATTACTTAGGCGGCGCCTCCCACGAAACATGGTTCATCAGGGCCAATAGCGGTTCACCGGCAAGCAAGACCGAGCGCGCCGCTGAGAGATCCTCGCCAGTTTTTAAAGCCTTTTTGGCGCGCTCGACAGCTTGTTCTAGCTGACGAGCACCGGTTAGCGCGAGCGCGCCGGATAATTTATGTAATATGCGTTGCAGCTGACTCAAATCATTGTCGCGAAGCGCCGTCGCGAGATCAGCAAGGTCCTCCTCGAGGCTGACTTTGAGTAGATGATATAGATCCATCGCCAAATTCCGTTGTCCGCGAGCGCGTTCGATGGCGAGCTTTTGATCGAACAGGGATTCCAAGTTCGGGGTCGTCAAGGCTAAGTCCGGCGTCTTATCGTCCACCTCTGCTTCCGCTAAAAGGTTCCTTTCTGGCGATGGGGTTTGATTGTGGTCTAAGACGGTGATCTGCGGGGAGGCAGGGCGGTTAACGGTTGCCGGCAGAGACAGCTGTCGCCGTAATTGTTGATGGGACACAAATCTTTCAGGATTCGTGCTTGGCGTCTGATTACCCTTGTCGCTGACAACGGCGCACGCATCCTGATAGTCAAAGAGAAGTTTGGGGACACGACTCGCGCAACCTGCCTGACTTAAGTGAACCGCATCAATGAGAATCAGATCTGTCTTTGCGATCTTAATGGCGCTTTGGGTAAAGCGTTCGATCGGTAAAAGCATAAATTTTCGATCTAGATCGATGAGCAATCGCGTCAGTATGGCTCGATTTGGATCGAGCGCGTAACTGGTCAATACGAAGATGAGGTTTTGCGATTGGGCGAGCGCTTGGGTCTTGGGCTCGCCTTGGACCATAACGGATTGGCTATCCGCAGCAATATGACTGTTTGACATGAAGACTCCCGTGGCGGCAAAACAACCGAAGACCTTGTGCGAGGTTAGAAACGGGTCAGCCTGCTTGATCGTCGCACTGCCGTCTTGAGGGTTTCAACGTCTGTGCTGTCCGGTGCAAAGCCTTTAATCTTATGATCGAGCCAGTAGGCTGGCCTGTCCCGTTTAGCCTGCTTGATTACCTTTTTATGGTGCGCTTTTCGGTTTTTGATTGCGTCATCGCTTCCTTTGAAATGTCCTTATTCCGAATTGAACTGAGCTTAGAGGCAGTCAATGGTTCAAGGAAAGACTGCATTCGATTAAGCTTTTGTAATCCATAACGGCCAGTGAGGCAAGGAGCCCATTATCCAGTACCCAACGATTGAGGAATGCGTCGGAGAAACCCCTTTGGTTCGCTTACAGCGCTTACCAGGGGTGACCAGCAACACCGTGCTCGCAAAGCTTGAGGGCAATAACCCGGCCGGCTCGGTCAAGGATAGACCCGCCCTGAGCATGATTCAGCGCGCAGAACAGCGCGGCGTGATTCAACCGGGAGATGTGTTGATCGAGGCAACCAGCGGTAACACGGGAATCGCCTTGGCCATGGCGGCTGCGATAAAAGGATATCGTTTGAAATTGATCATGCCCGCGCATATGAGTGCCGAACGCAAAGCGGCAATGCAGGCCTATGGTGCAGAACTCATTTTGGTGACACAGCAAGAAGGCATGGAAGGCGCGCGCGATCTTGCACAGTCGATGATGCAGGCCGGCGACGGTATTGTGCTGGATCAATTTGCAAATCCTGATAACCCACTTGCGCACTATCATGGTACGGGGCCAGAAATCATGCGTCAGACGAATGGCGAGGTCACGCATTTCGTGAGCTCGATGGGAACCACCGGGACCATTATGGGGGTCGGTCGATACTTCGGTGAAGTCAAACCTGAAGTAGAAATTATCGGTTTGCAGCCCGTTGAGGGTCAAGCGATTCCTGGCATTCGGCGCTGGCCCACAGCTTATCTTCCAAAGATTTATCGGCCAGAAGGCGTCGATCGAGTCATGGATATCGATCAGAAGGATGCCGAGGCCATGATGCGCCGGCTGGCCCGTGAGGAGGGGATCTTCGCTGGGGTTTCGTCCGGCGGCTCGGTGGCGGCGGCGCTTAAGATCAGCGCGCTGGTTGAAAATGCAACGATTGTTGCCATTATCTGTGATCGTGGCGATCGCTACTTATCGACGGGTGTATATACTGCCGACTTGGCATAAAATGCCGGTTTGGCCCTGAACGTTAGTCTGGGGTTGTCCACCAAACGCTACCGGCTGCGATTATGCGAAAGAAGAAACTGCCGTTTACCGACGTCGGACATACCTTGACGATTGAGGGGACCTGCGTCAGCGAAGACGCTCGATTTGCAATCCATGGGCTTTTGCCAGGAGAGCAAGCGCTTATTGTTCCTTTGAAGAAAAAAAAGGGTCAGTGGGTGTGTCAAGCTCAAAATATCGAACAGGATCATCCGGCGCGTGTGATCCCTGTGTGCGCGCACGCCGCGCAATGTGGCGGTTGCTCCTTCCAGCATTTTGATCGTTCGGCGCAACTGGCGTTTAAGCGTGATTGGTTGCAGGCTTTGTTCGATGACTGCTCACCCAAGCAGTGGATCCCGACGCTTTCAGGTGATGCAGTTGGCTATCGGAGTAAAGCCCGCCTTGGGGTTAAGCATGTTGTTAAGAAGGGCCGAACCTTGATTGGTTTTCGAGAGGTCGGCTCAGCCTATATTACCGAGATGACGTCCTGTCAGGTGTTGGTCCCTGAACTTGCAAGACTGATTGAGCCGCTGTCTCGCCTGATTGACGGCCTAGACAGTCGCAGCACGATTCCTCAAATAGAAGTGGCGGCCTCGAGTGGCGCCGTAGCCTTGGTTGTTCGGCATCTGGCAATTTTGTCGTCTGAGGACTTGGCGGCGTTCGCGGCATTTCAGGGCGCGCATAAGGTTATGATTTTGTTGCAATCCAAAGGTCCTGACTCGGTTAAGCCCCTCGATGACGGTGCCAATCCCTTGTTGCATTACCGCTTAACCGATCAAGGCTTGGTGTTTGAGTTTCATCCAATGGACTTCACCCAAGTCAACCAAGCCGTGAACCAAAACATGGTGAACCTTGCCTTAGATTTGCTTGACTTAAATTCGGAGGATTTGGTCTTAGATGCCTTTTGCGGGATTGGTAATTTCTCCCTGGCGGTCGCACAACGGGCCGCTCGCGTGATTGGTCTTGAAGCATCCAGAGCCAGTGTTGACAGAGCCAGTAGCAATGCCCAGCTCAATGGTTTGGGCAATGTCTCCTTTGAGGTCGCGGACCTCTACCAATCTGAAAGCGCATCGCTTGTTTTGCCCCAGATCAATAAAGCGCTTTTGGATCCACCTAGGTCCGGAGCGGAACTGGTTTGCCAGAAGCTCGTTGCCAGCGCGTGCAACAAAATAGTTTACGTGTCCTGTAATCCAAAGACGCTGAGACGGGACGCGGACATCCTGCGTGCAGGCGGATTTCAGTTGGATCATCTTGGGATGATCGATATGTTTCCCCATACCGCGCATATGGAATCGATCGCCTGTTTCAGTCGAGGCTCAAAAAATGGTTAAGGCACGAGAGCAGCGAATTGTTTTTGAAGCGGGTCAGTTTGATCGGGCGCAATGGTTGAATGAGCTGGGCGCAGACCGAGAAGACTTGGATCTAGACAGAATTAGTCGAGCCTGTGATCTGTCGGCGCAAGCCGAGGAAAAAGCAATTCAGTTGGGATCGGGTTGGCCGTCGGGTCGCAGCAGTTATTTTATGGGATTAGAAATTGCCGATCTTTTGCGAGATTTTCGAGTTGATGAAGATGGCTTGATCGCCGCAATTGTTTATCGAGCCGCAAGAGAGAAGCAAATTACGGTTAATCACATCCGTAAGCAATTTGGTGAAAAGGTTTCAAATTTGGTTGAGGGCGTTCTGAAAATGGCCGCCATTAGCAATATCCATATTCTCAAAAATGAAATGGTCTTGGGAGAGACGTCCGATCAGGTTGAGCAGGCCAAGAAAATGCTTGTGGCTTTGGTCGATGACATTCGCGTTGCGCTGATTAAGTTGGCGGAAAGAACCTGCGCCATTAGGGCCGCCGGGCACGCAGATCGAAGCAAGCAATTAAGGCTTGCGCAAGAAATCACTGAAATCTATGCACCGTTGGCCCATCGTCTTGGTATAGGGCACTTGAAGTGGGAGCTAGAAGATCTCGCTTTTCGGTTTACAGAGCCCGATGCGTATCGCCGGATTGCAGCCTTGCTTGATGAAAAGCGGACGATGCGAGATCGCTATATCGGCTCTGTGCTGGAATCCCTTGAGTCCAAACTTGAGCTTGTGAAGCTCAAAGCAAGTCTTGAAGGCCGAGCAAAACATATCTGTAGTATTTGGAAAAAGATGAACCGAAAAGGCATCGCCTTTTCTGAAGTCTATGATGTTCGCGCGATTCGAATCTTGGTTAACTCATCGGATGACTGCTATCGGGCTTTAGGGGTTGTGCATAACCTTTGGCGCAATATCCCCAATGAGTTTGATGATTACATTGCGAATCCAAAAGACAATGGTTATCAGTCCCTTCACACGGCAGTTATTGGCCCGGAGGGCAAAATCTTGGAAGTTCAAATTCGAACGGAAGGGATGCACCATGAAGCCGAGTATGGGGTCTGCGCGCATTGGACCTACAAGGAAAAGTCGCCAACTGGCCGCGTCGAGCGTTATGAACGCCGTTTGTCTTGGTTGCGGCAAGTGATTGAATGGCAAGATGAGGTGAAGAACTTGCCCGAGTCCGCTAGTGAAATGATGGCCAATGTGAGTCTTGACCGAGTTTATTTGTTTACCCCTGACGGTCATGTGATCGACATGCCGCCCGGGGCAACCCCCGTTGATTTTGCCTACAAGGTTCACACTGAGATTGGCCATAAGTGTCGTGGTGCAAAGGTCAATGGCAAGGTGGTTTCGCTCAACCAGGTTTTGATCTCCGGAGATCATGTTGAGGTGATCACAGGTAATGAGGCCTTACCCAGACGCGAGTGGCTCCATGCTCATTTAGGATATGTGACAACCTCCAAAGCGAAAACAAAAATCCAAGCTTGGTTTGGGCTTCGGGAACGCAAAAAAAATCTGGAAGAAGGGCAGCGACTCGTTGAAGGTGAACTCCGTCAATTGGGGATTGATGCGGCACGGAAAGTTTTGATTGGTGCTGCTTTTGGTTTTTCAGATGAGGAGGAATTCTTGGTCGCCCTTGGACGAGGTGACCTTCAGTTGTCAGATGTCGCTGAATGGGTAGCTGTTAATGAATTGGATATCCGGAAGTCTTCTCAGCTTCCCCTTGGCTTTGATACGGATCTCGCGCCCAGATTAATTAAAGGCCTGGGCGGTCGAGCGCATGAAATCGCAAAGTGTTGTAATCCAGTGCTCGGAGATTCTATCGCGGGTATTATCAGTGACACGGGTATTGTTGGCGTGCACGTTCAAGAATGCGTCGAGGTGCTTCAGGGCGATGCTTACGGTCGGTTGATGCGATTGTCTTGGCAAGAGGGTGCACAAGCCGTCTTTTCCGTGGACTTAAAAGTTGAAGCCTATGATCGGTCTGGTCTTCTGTTTGATATAACCGCGTTGTTTGTCAAAGAAGCCATAAACGTGATTAGGTTACATTCTGTTACGGACCAGGTTGCTCAGCGCGTTGATATTGATATGACGATTGAAGTTGAATCTTTGAAAACCTTGATTAAGGTTTTAGAAATGATGCAAAAGATTCCGAATGTTGTGTCGGCACGTCGATTCACAAGTTAAAAATAAAGTTAAAAAGGGTAAGGGAATTTTATGCGATTAATCTTGTTAGGTGCGCCAGGGGTTGGCAAGGGAACGCAGGCGCAGTTCATTACTGAAGCCTATGGCATTCCCCAAATTTCAACCGGCGACATGTTAAGGCAGGCGATTAAGGATCAAACGCCCTTGGGACTTGAAGTGAAGGGGGTGATGGATCGTGGTGAATTAGTGACCGATGACATCATAATCAATTTAGTGAAAGCGCGTTTGCAACAAGACGATTGCCGAGAGGGCTTTTTGTTCGATGGATTTCCTCGAACGATTCCTCAGGCGGAAGCGTTAAAAAATGCCGGTGTAGAAATTGATTATGTGATCGAGATCACGGTGCCGGATGAGGAAATTATAAAGCGTTTGAGTGGGCGCCGCGTTCATCCCGGTTCTGGTCGGACCTATCATGTTTTATATCATCCGCCTAAAACCGCGAACATCGACGATGAAACAGGCGAGGCCCTTGTTCAGCGAGATGACGATCAAGAAGAAACGATTCGGGATCGTCTTCGGGTTTATCTCGATCAAACCGCACCGCTGGTCGCGTTTTATAAATCCCTCACAGCCCAAACCGGCGCGCAATACGCGATGATCGATGGACAAGGGACCACCGACGAAATTAAGTCTATGGTTCAAAAAACACTTAAGGCGCTTTAGGGCTCGGCTAAGAACACCGGCGAACAAATTAGGGTCGATTTTTGTTGTGTTTTCTTTTTAAAAAAAAGGTGTGCAAAGTGGAGAGAATTTTCTAAACTTGACCCCAGCGCATCGATGTTACCCCAGCTCTGAATTACGCTATGATTCTGAGTTATGCCGAGGAGATGCTTCATAGCTAAAATGAGTGAGTCTTAAAAGTAAAAGTCACTAAAGGAGTATTAACTGTGGTCGCAAAAAAGAAACCTGCTGCAAAGAAAAAGCCTGCTGCTAAGAAAGCAGTTGCGAAAAAAGTCGTTGCTAAAAAAGTAGTCGCTAAGAAAGCGGCGCCTAAAAAAGCAGCACCAAAGAAAGCGGCTGCTAAGAAAGCTGCTCCGAAGAAAGCGGCTGCTAAGAAAGCTGCTCCTAAGAAAGCGGCTGCTAAGAAAGCTGCTCCTAAGAAAGCGGCTGCTAAGAAAGCCGCGCCTAAGAAGGCGGCTGCTAAGAAAGCGGCTCCTAAGAAGGCTGCTGCTAAGAAAGCCGCTCCTAAGAAAGCGGCTGCTAAGAAAAAGAAGTAGGTGTCAAAACCATCAGCGCTTATCAATGCGCTGGACAATAAAAAAGCCCTTTTATAGGGCTTTTTTATTGCCTGAAAAAAGTTAGCGCGCGGCCGCGTTTAAATCGGTGTTGCGGTGATAGTTTGCCGAGGTGCAGGAAGGCGGCCGCTTTCCCCACACTTTACAATTGGTTCGTCGTTTGCAGTGGGCCATCTCGCTTTAGGTTACAACGCGGTTGTGAAGCTGTTTGGAGTATTAAAGTTCGTGAACGCGTATGCGTCATCACTGTCGAGCACTAAAAGCGATAACGATTCTAGCCATCTTTTTATCGAGCGTTGGCCATGTTCCAGTTCAGAATCGATTGAGGCGAGTGCGGCTGTTCTGATTGCAACCAACCCGCACTGTAAAAAGCCATTTTGCCGATAAACGACCGCATCGAGTTGGGGCCCCTGATCCAGCAAAGCGCTTTGTAAGGGTTGTACTAGATCAATCGTCAGTCTCGGTAGGTCGCAGGCCATGATCAATGTGTAATTTGTTAAAACCCTGTTGGCACAGGCTTGAATGCCCAATAAAGGGCCACCATAGTTTGGCGTGTTGTCTTGAACGACCGACTCGGCAAAGGCTTCATATCTTGCGACATTTCGATTGGCGCTGATGATAATCGCGTTACTGCATTGGCGCGCTAATCCAACGCTGCGATGGATAAGGGGATGACCCTGATAGGGCACGAGACCTTTATCCTGCCCGCCCAATCGCTGGCCTTTCCCGCCGGCAAGTATGATGGTCGAAAACGCACTGTTCATCGTTTGTAATTCCTAGGATAAGAGGCCAGCATAAGCGCAAACTACGGTTAGTTCGATGGCTATGTCTGATCACCAACTCAAAGCGCTATTCTCCCCAGTGGGATTGATGAGTCAAACCCTGCCGTCTTTTCGTTCGCGAGCCGGGCAAATTGAATTCGCGCAGGCCATCGAGGCGTCTCTGCAGCAGTCAGGTGACTCGGTCATCGAAGCCGAGACCGGTATTGGGAAGAGCCTTGGCTATTTAATGCCCGTTCTGTTGTCTAACAAGCGTGTGCTCATCTCGACCTATACCAAACTGTTACAAGATCAAATTTTTTACGAGGATCTTTCGATCGCACGAACGGTTTTAGCATCGGCTAAAAAGGTGGCGGTGCTGAAAGGCAGGCGTAATTATCTTTGTCCTTTCAAGTTTGGGCAGTTGTTTGAGTCGCCTACCAAGGAGCTGTCCGCCGACGCGCTTGTGGCGGTTTCCGCAATAAAGGCTTGGTCGACCCGGACCCATACGGGTGACTTATCTGAACTCGAAGTCCTAAGCGCTGATTTGACGCCCTTGATCACGGCAACCGCTGAAGAGTGCCAGAAGCGGCTTTGTCCAAACTTCGATCAGTGCCCGCTTTATAACGCTCGTAAGGCGGCCGACCTGGCTGACGTGGTGATTGTGAATCATCAGTTGCTCATGTCTAGATATGAAAACCCAAGCGATGACCTGGTTGATGTGATCGATAAGATGGATGTGCAATTAATTGATGAAGCTGATCAATTCCTGAGACTCCTGCGTGAGAGCAAGCAGTTTGCTTTTAGTTTTAATTGGATGCGGGAACTTGCGATCACCCTAGGCCGGATCAATGCAGACCCGCAGCAATATGACGCGGTGCTTGGTGATTGGGCGGTGTTGCTCGGTCGAGAAAAAGTGCGTTTTGAAAGGGCCTATGAGGCGATTGTCGGACGCGCCTTCTCAGAACCGGTGGTAAAAGCGAGGGTGCTGGGGCAGATCGATGAGTTGGAGTTGCTGCTTGCTCGGCTGACGCGTGTTTTAGAATCAAGGTTGAATCATGGGAAAATACTGCGCGATGCGCATCAAGATCTCGCTTGGCGAATGGATCAACTGCTCGCGCTCGCAGCCGATGTTGAAGAGGATGCACAAAGTTATTGGTGGGAGGAGGACGCCCGGGGTGGCGCTGCGTTCCGCAGCGTTGTGGCGGCAACGGATGAGGCCATGGCGGATGTCTTAACGACCCCGGCGCCAAAAATATTCGTATCAGCAACGCTCAGCGTGAATGGTTCCTTTGCGTTTATTAGCCGACAGATCGGCTATGACGCTCGCAAAGCGATCAAGGTCGCGAATGCTTTTTCTTATTCTAAGCAAGTTATGGGCTTCCAAACCTCGCAGCAGCTGGCGCCGGATCATCCCGCGTTCATACCAGCATTGTTAGAGGATCTAAAGGCGCTGCGCCCGCTAAAAACGCTGATGCTGTTTACCTCGCACCGAGCGCTCGCGAGTGCTGCGAGTTATCTGGCGACGTCCTACCCAGGTGAGATATTTATTCAAGGTGAACGCCCGCGTCAGCGGCTGGTTCAAGATTTCAAAAAAGTGACCCATGGTTTTTTGCTGGGAACGAGTAGTTTTTGGCAGGGCGTTGACTTCAACGGTGCGGGCGTTGAGTGTTTGGTGATCGATAAATTACCGTTCCTAACGCCGGATGATCCGAGGTTGATTGCGCGGCGGAAGGCGTGCCAATCGGCCGGTTTGGATTTCTTTTCTGACTATATTTTGCCAGACTGCGCACTAAAATTAAGGCAAGGTTTTGGCCGATTGATCCGAAAAGAATGTGATCAAGGTATTTTTATCATCGGAGATCCGCGTTTTTGGAATGCGAGTTACTCCGGTTTACTGCAAGCCAGCTTGCCTGAGTTTAGATGGACGCAGAGTGCATCAGACGCCCTAGACTTTATGGATAAAAGACGATGATTTTAGGACTCGATACCACCGGCCGTGATTTAAAGCTGGGCCTTATTTGCAAAGGAGAAGTTCGAAGTCGCCTGTTCAGCAATGATCTTCGGCACTCACGCCAGATTTTGCCTCAACTCCTGCAGTTTTTACGCGAAGAAGGTGAAAGCTTAAAATCCATTCAAGCTCTGGCGTTCAGTCAGGGACCTGGATCGTTTACGGGATTGAGAATCGCTGTTGGCGTCATTCAAGGCCTTGCTTATGGTCTTAGTCTGCCGGTCATCCCCGTTCCAACCATGGCGATTGTTGCCCGGGCGGCGGGTCAGCAAGCTCAGGTTGCCCGGGTATTGGTTACAATGCACGCACGTGAAGAAGAGCTTTATGGTGCTTTTTATGACGGGTGTGATGGATTGGTGCCTCGTCTTATCGGGCAGGCTGAAGTCTACACCACGGCCATGTTAACCAATCATGACTTAGCCTCTTGGTCTCTTGCGGGCGATGGGGTTTTTTTAATGAAAGCACTATCGCCTCAACCCCAAGGTGTCATCGACATTACGTCGCCGGATGTTCACAACCTATTACAGATCGCGGAGGCGATGCTTGCTGCTGGGGAGGTCGTTTCAGCGCTTGAGGCGGCCCCCCTTTATGTTCGCGAAACCGTTGCTCAGAAGTCTCGTTCCTAGATGCGTTATGGATTAAAGGCCCTCCCAACCGGACTTGCTCTGGTTGATCACTATGGCCAAAAACCACCGCTGACCGTCGACTACGGCAGTCCCTCATTAAGACTCCGCCAGAAAAAAATTTCATCCAAGGGCGAGCTCTTGATTCGCGCAGTGAAAGAAAAGCCGGGTGCCCGAGTGCTTGATATGACCGCAGGACTTGGTATTGATGCGTTGATATTGGCGTCCTACGGACATCATGTGATGATGCTTGAGCGTTCTAAAACAGTCTTTTTGTTGGTTAAGGATGCGCTTAAGCGGGCGGCGCAAGATGACGAATTGCAGCCGGTGGTGGCCCGTTTGGCAATACACCATTGGGATAGCACCTCACCCTTTCTGCCAGCAAAAGGGTTTGATGCGGCCTTGGTAGACCCGATGTTTGAAGAGAAAAAGAAGTCTGCGCTGCCGCCCGGAAATATGCAGATGTTGCAGGCGTTTTTAGGCCAAGGCGCTGAACTCCAGCCGTTTTTAGCGGCAGCCCAGGCACTGGGTATTCGGCGTACGATTGTTAAACGGCCTCGCCTCGACCGAGCACCTTTGGTTAACGCGCCTCGCCCTGTGTATCAGCTAACGGGTCGTAGCAGCCGATTGGATGTTTTCTTTAATCAAGTCTAGTGCCAAGTGCTGCAGATCGGTTTGACTCGCCTCGCTGATTAGAGTGGCGAGCGCCGCCTGGGGCTTAATCCAATTCGCATTGTCCTGCGCCTTCCTATCATTGATCGGCTGAGTTTGGCTAAGCATCTGAATCAGTCGTTCAGTCAAGATCAAATCCTCTGGGTTGAAGGCGGTCGTCGTGATTGTCAGGGTTTTGATGCGTTCATTGATTGTAGCGAGATCGTCCAGTAAGTCGGGTTTAACCTTGAGTAGCGCGCAAGCTAAGGCGATTTGCTTTAGGGCGGGCTCGATAATACCGGCGATTTGAATTAGATCAGAGGCCAAGGGGCTGTCAACGCGCGCCGAAGACACTTGCTGGCCCTCGGTTTTATAATCGAAGATCTCAAGCAGTTCATTGATGCGTTCAGCGCTAGGCGCAAGCTTGGAGAAACAAATTGCGTTGAGCAGGGGCGCGAGCACTGTAAGCTGATCAAAAAACGGCTCAGGGTCAATCATCGGTTCTTGGATTAAACGATTGGCAATGAGGCTCGGTAAAACGAAAAGGTGCGTGACGCTATTGCTGTAATAGCGCATATCAATGAGTCCGCCGGGCGTAATGGTAATCATCGGCTCACCGTCCCTGAGCTGTCGTTCGGCGCCAGAGGTTGATAAAAAGTAGTCGATTATTTGCGCATCGGATTGGTCAAAAATTGAGGAGATTTGATCGGCCTCAATGAGGGTGGTTAAAAACCGAAGTTGGCGGCGAAGTCTTTCTTCAGGAATCTCGAGATGACCCGCATGCACAAACAAGGTTGCTAATATCTGAGTTGGGTTAACCGGTATAGCGGCATTGATGCCTTGAACAATGTGATGTCCGAGCTCGCGACAAATGGCTTTGTGCTTGTCGGGCTCGATCATTTCCAAGTCCGAGTCCACTCGCATAGACAAAAACTGCTCAAGAGAAATGGGTTCGCCGAAATTAACCGAGACCTGGCCAAAATCGAGTTTAAAATATCGAAACACGCCGAAGAGGTCGCGTAAGGACTCGGTCTTTTTTTGATGGCCTTTGCGTTCATCCAGATAGCTGCTGATTTCCAGAACGCGCTCGTAGGAGAAGTAGACTGGAACAAACTGTATGTCTCGATGATGATCTCGGTAGTATCCCCTTAAAGTCATATTGATCATGCCAGGTCGAGGCGTCAGCATACCGCCTGTCCGACTGCGGCCGCCTTCGACAAAGTATTCTAGGCTGTAGCCTTTCGATAAAAGTAAGTGAATGTATTCGTCGAAGACTGCTTTATAAAGCAGGTCCTCTTTGAAGCTACGACGCATAAAAAACGCGCCGGCGCGTCGCAAGAGGGGGCCCACGAGGAATAGGTTGAGGTTGATGCCGGCGGCAATATGCGGCAGCGCCAAGCCGTTGTGATAGAGCACGTAGGACAGTAATAGGTAATCGATATGACTTCGATGGCACGGCACATAAACGATCTCAGCGTTATCCGAGACGGCGCGTACCCGCTCTAGATGGCTGACTTCGATGCCGTTATAGAGTCGGTTCCAAAGCCACGTCAGGATGATGCTAAAAAAACGAATCACGCGGTAAGACTGATCCGACGCAATTTCAGAGGCATAACGGTAAGCTTGCGCAGCGACCCGATGTCGGGGCCGTTCGCTGGCTTCGGCAACGGTCATAATGGCGGCATCGACCGCCGGTGCCGCTAATAGTTCATCAAGCAGTGTTCGCCGGTGTGACAAGTCGGGGCCGATAATAGACTGTTTTTGACTCTTGAAATGACGCCGGAGTAATCGATGGATGCGTTTGGTTTTAAGGGCTGCGGAAGGTAGGTCGTTGGTAAGTTCGTCGACATCAAGCGGGTCACCAAAGTGTACTAAGATATGCCGTCGGGTGAGCGCGATACACAAGATCTTTCGAAATTTTGAGGTTGATGCCCACTGATCTGAAAGCAGCACTTTCCACAGGGAAAGCGCACGGTCGGGTTGGTGCCCCCAGTAAATGGAAACGGGTATTAGGCGCGTTGCCAATTCGTCACCGATAGCGGGATCAACCTTCAGTGAGGTGGACCGAGCGTCTCCTCTGGCTGAGCGGCGACCCCAGAAACCTTCTCGGTGATTTAGGCAAAAGTAGGCGTTGGGCGCGTTGGGGTCTAGCGTCAGAGGCTCTGGTAAGCGGCTCGCTTCACAGCCCAGTTCAAGCAATAGCCGGTCGGCTAACGAGTCGGAATCTAGGATGTAGCGAACGTTGGTGGGGATTGCGTGTTGGGCAAGCGCAAGGGCTGTTTGTTCATGGTTGATGAAAGTCGGCCGTAGCCAGAGTCTAAACAGATGCAGAAGTTGCTGGTTAATGACTCTATAAATAGAGCCACGAGGGCGGCTAGAGCCTGCCATCTAGCAGATCGGAAAGACGCTCGGCAGTGTTTCGGCCATTGCCTTCAATTTCAACTTCAAAAATACGATTAAATTTTCGTTCAGAGGCCGCGGCGACATCCGCTCCAGAGGTTAAAACCGTGGGTCTAAGAAAGACTAACAAATTCTGTTTTTCGATATTTTTGGTGCGACTTCGAAACAGCGCGCCAAGTCCCGGGATGCTACCGAGCAAGGGGACACGAGACTCGGCTTGCGTTTCTTTGTCTCGAATCAAACCGCCGAGAATAATGACTTCCCCGTTTTCGACCAAAATGGTGGTATCGATGGTTCGTTTATTGGTGATCAAGTCGGCTGCAGCCTCGGAGCCAATCACGGTTAGGCTCGAGGCATCGACCTCAGAGACCTCCTGGTGGATTAAAAGCCGGACTAGGCTGTCGCTATTGATGTGCGGCGTTACCTCAAGGGTTAACCCCACATCTTCGCGTTGAATGGTGGTGAAGGGATTGGTTGTACCCTGACTACCCGTGACGGTGGAGCCCGTTCTGAAGGGGACATTTTGACCCACAACGATTTTAGCTTCTTCGTTGTCCATGGTCGTGATGCTCGGCGTTGATAGCAAATTAACATCACTATTGGCGGCCAAGGCCTTCACAATAAACGCAAAGCTCGTCCCGGTTGTCGACACCTTGCCGCCGGCAATGAGGGGTGATTCTCCAAAGCTTGATGGGGGGGAAATGAGGCCGCTCGGGGCAGCCAGGCCTTGCAGAATTTGAGCCAAGGTACCGCTCGGGGCGGTGAGTCCCAGGGGCGTTGTACCCGTTGAGGCATCGCCAACCGCGAGCTCGCTGCCCAACTGTTGGCTGAAATCTGAGGTCACCTCGACAATGGCGGCTTCAATTAAGACCTGCATTCGGCGGACATCAAGGCTTTCAATGATGCCGATCAAATCGATCATATTGGATGGGTCGGCTCGAATGACCAAGGCATTAATCGCTTCATCGGCCTGAATGCTGACTTCAACCATCGAGTCTTCGCTGCTTTTGCTCTTGCTGCTGATCAAGTTGCTCAGGATCTCCGCCATCTTGGTCGCATCAGAGTGCGACAGCTGGATGACTTTAATAGTCCCTGATCGATTCGCAGGAACATCAAGCTGATCAACCAGCGCTTTAACCCGTGCGAGCGTATAGCGTTCACCTTTAATCACCAAGCTGTTCGTTCGTTCGCTGGCCACGATGCTGATCCGATTGGGACCCTTAGCGCTTTTACCGATTTGATCGGGCGCGAGCTCTTCGAGCAATTTAACCATGTCTTCAACCCAGGCTTCTTTGAGGTTGATAATGGCAACTTCAAGACTGTCGGCGATGTCGACCCGATTAATGATTTCAACCAAGCGGTTAATGTTGGAGGCATGATCGCTAATGATCAGCACATTGGGCTCGCTTAAGGCGGCAATGTGACCATACTGTGGGATCAGTGGACGCAGCACCTTGACCATTTCTTCTGATGGCGCATTGGTGACGGTAATCACGCGGGTCACCAGTTCTTGGGATTCGAGATCATCGACAAAGTCGTCGGGATTACTGCTTTGTTTTGCCAGGACGGTTTGAACAATTTTGATGGCGGATCCTGCTGAAACCGCTGCAAAGCCATGGACCTGAAGCACGCTGAGAAAGAGTTGGTAAACCGATTCTTCATCCATGTTGACGTTGGAGATAACCGTAACATCGCCTTTTACACGGGGGTCAATGATAAAGCTTTTGCCCGTGATCGCCGAGACTTGGGTCACAAACTCCCGGATATCGGCATTCTTTAAATTGATCTTCCAGCTGTCATCTGCCTGAGCCATTGCTGGTGTCATTAAGCACAGAAGGAAAAGGATTCTTGCAACAAAAGTCATAAGGTTTGCGGTTCGCTCTTTGCGTTTGAGTTTACTGGATCATGCTCGCTTAGGGTATCGGAATCGTGAGGAAAAAGCGTCTGCCGCCGCGTTCGACTTCGACCCGAACTCGGCCCGCTGCACGGGCTTGATCGATTAATCTGGCGTCGTTCATGGCGACGCCTAGGGGCGCGCCATTCACCGATACGACGCGATCGCCAGGTTGCAAACCCGTGTTATTGAGTGCCGGATGCGCCGTATCGACCTTATAACCTTGGCTACTACCAGGGGCAACAGCGCTTAGACCATATTCCTTGAGGACGGCCTGGGGGTTGCGTTGTAGTCGGTCTCGGACCTGACTCAGGATTGTTGACCCAGCGCTGGATGAGCCCGCTTGTGGCGCTTGGGCGGGTTGGCGCGTATTTGATGCCGTTTTACGGCCGCGATCTTTGGCGCGAGTAGACGCCGTGCTCGAGGCCTTAATGTTCAGGCGCTTCGTGATAAAGAGTAACTTCTCGAGCCTTGCACCGCGACGCAAGAGGATGTGATCGGATTCAACCGAATGTAGGACACTGTTTCCCGGTAGTTTGTCACCAACGAGATACAGTTTGCCGTCCTTGCCGCGCTCAGCGACGATTGCGCTTGAGGTGCTAGGTACATCACTTAAGAAAACGCCCTGAAGCTCGAGGTTGAGGCGGGTGGTTGGTGCACTCACAACTTGTTCGGGTTGATTGTCGTCGACGCGGCCAAAAAGTTGGCGTGTGGCTTGACTTGGCCCGGTGCCGGCAACGGTCGACGCAGGGCTTTGGACAGATTCGGAAGGCTCAGAGACCGTCGCTGCTAAATCTGCATCCAGATAAAAAAACACATTTTCAACCACGAGATAAATAGTCCAGGCACCCAGCATGAACAAGACGCCTAAAGACACCGGTTTTCGGAAGCTTTCGAGATTGAATTGACCCATGGAGACTTAAGCGATTGTGTTTTCGTAAGGTTACAGGATTTTTTCTTCAAACAGCAGTGGCTGCGTGAGTTGCATGGCCCCAGGAACCTGCGCGAGCACGAGCAACCGGGGCTGTAATTCGGCGCTGAACCAACCGTCGAGACTCAGCACAAAACGCGCCAGATAGTCCGAGTCCCGAGTGAGGTTGAGGGCTGGCGAGCAAGCTTCAACGTTGAGTTTGGCCTGTAGCGGGGGCAGTTGGTACTGGGCAACGCCATTAAAACCATTGAGTGCGATTCGGCCGCCTGACCAAACCAAATCGCCTGCGAAATCGGTTAAGCATTCCGCGGAGGCCTTAGCAGAGCCGTTTTTGAGTGTTACCGATCCTGAAAACTGATGTCCGTAGACGCTTGCGAGTTGGTTAATGTCACTGCTGTTAATTTCACCGCTGAGATTTTCTATCATTAGAATTTTTTGGCCCGGTATGATCCCGAGTCTGCCGGTGATCTGATGACCGGGCCCAACAATGCTCATTGTTTGGAAGAATGTCATGGTACCCAGGGAAAAACTGGGCCATTGCAACTGCCAAGATACGCGTGATGGCGGAAAGCCTCGAAACTGTACCAGCACATGACCGGCTCTAAGGGACCCTCGGGGCAGGGCAACCTTAATATCCGTTGGCAAAGTAAGGCTTGGCTCAATGAGTCGAAAGGCAAGGCTTGCGGGCAGAAACCAGGCGGTCGCGACGAGGGCTATGACCAAGGCTAGCAGCCCGGTTATCCCCCAACGGATCAACCCCATTGGACTTTCTTTTGAGCACCATCAAGGATGCGCCACCAAAGATCCGGCGCGTCGCCTTCTTGCTCCTGCCAGGAATCAATGCTGCAGCGGATTTCGTTTGAGAGTTGCGCGCTCAGCGCGAGCGCAAAATCAAGGTCGGTGTCCCAAGTCGATATATTGGCTTTAAGCCAGATGCTGGTAAAGGCTTTATAGGCCCGGGTTTGCAGAATTACTTCACTGCTGCCCTGATCGGTTGTGGCCAAGCCTTGATACAGGCTCGGCGTTTTTGACCAGCTGACGGGGCCTAAGATTGCCGTGATGGTATCGGCAACAAGGTCCAGTTCAGGCGCCTTAATATAAATTTCAAGATCTGGATAGCGGGTCTTAGTCATGATTGCCCAGCAAACGAACTAACAGGTCGGTGTAAATGGTTGTGAGCACCGCAAGATCCCCAACGCGAACGCGTTCGTTGACCTTGTGAATGGTTTTATTAACCAGTCCCAGTTCAATGAGCTCAATGCCGTAGGGCGCGATAAATCGTCCATCAGAGGTGCCCCCGCCAGTGGATAGGATGACCTCTTGGCCAGTGATGGCTCTTAAGGTAGCAACGGCTGCATCGATGAGCCGTCCCTTTTCGGTCAAAAAGGGCTCACCTGAGAGCGACCATTGGATTTCGAAGTCGAGACCGTGTGCGTCCAAAATCGCTTCCGTTTGGGCAATCAGCCCAGCCTGGGTTGAGGCAGATGAGTAGCGGAAGTTGAATTCGATCTGGGCATCACCGGGCACAACATTTTGGACACCCACACCCGCGTTGAAATTGGAGACTTGGAAGGTGGTTGCCGGAAAGAAGTCGTTGCCCTGATCCCATTGTTTGCAGGCCAAGGCGTTAATGGCTGGCATGGCCTGATGGATTGGGTTTATGAGGGTGTCTGGATAGGCCACGTGGCCTGACTTGCCTCGAATCACAAGATGGGCGTTCAATGAACCGCGACGACCAACTCGAATCATATCGCCCAAGGTTTGCGAGCTTGAAGGTTCGCCGACAACACAGTAATCGAAATGAATCTGAGCATCGGCAAGGGCTTGCATCACGCGCACGGTGCCATGCTTTGCTGCGGCCTCTTCATCGCTTGTGATGAGAAAGCCAATCTTGCCAGTGAAAGTACCTTGTTGGTGGATAAATCGCTCACAGGCAATGATCATGGCGGCTAAGGCCGATTTCATGTCAGCGCTGCCGCGACCGTATAACCAGCCATCGGATACCGTCGCCGCAAAAGGCGGAAAGGTCCAGTCCGTCAAGGGCCCCGCTGGGACCACGTCGGTGTGTCCGGCAAAAACCAGGGTTGGACCCGGTATGCCACTGTCCTTGAGGGCCCAAAAATTCTCGACATCGGCAAAGGGCATGGGGGTGATATCAAAACCCATCGCCGTCAGGCGCTCAATCATGAGGGCCTGGCAGCCTTCATCCTTTGGTGAAACAGAAGGTTTTGTAATCAACGCTTGGGCCAGGGCCAGCGTTTCGGTGTCGTCAATGGGTTCGATGGAATTCGTCATCCGGTTAATTGTGTTGATGGAGTTGGGCGTTTAAGGCGATGGCTTGGCGATTGGTTCGGCATTGCACCACGCCAGTTTGAGAATGACGGATAAACAGTAAATCACTTTGCCCGTTGAGTTCTCGCGCTTTGAGCCTTTTAACCGTTTCGCCGTGTTCATCCAGCAGACTGACCTGAGTGCCGGGTGTAATATACAGGCCCGCTTCGATGGTGCAACGATCACCCAGCGAGATGCCGGTTCCAGCATTGGCGCTGATCAAACAATCCTCGCCGATGGTGATGACATGATTACCGCCCCCAGACAAGGTGCCGGCTGTAGAGGCACTGCCACCAAGATCAGTGCCTTTGGCGACAAAGACGCCCTGTGAGATTCTGCCTTCGACCATGTTGGGCCCTTCCGTCCCAGCATTAAAATTAACAAAACCCTCGTGCATGACAGTCGTGCCCGCACCGAGATAAGCGCCCAGACGGACTCTTGCCGAATCGGCGATTCGCACGCCGTCGGGCACGACATAGTTGGTAAGTTTGGGAAATTTATCGAGGCTTGTGACCTCTAAATGGCGTCCCTCGACGCGGGCCAATAACATCGCATCGGGCAGCGCTGAGATTGCCATAGGGCCCTCTGAGGTCCAGGCGATATTGGGCAGTGCAGCATAAATGCCGTCTAGATTCAGACTGTTGGGTCGCGTTAAGCCGTGGGATAGCAAATGAAGCTTCAGATAGGCCGCGGGAGTCGATGTAATCGGACCGTCGGTTTTTAGCCAGGTCAGGACACACGGCTTTTGGCTGTTTTGCAGGGCTTTGAGTAAGGCAAGTTGCTCTGGCTGCTCAATGCAAGTGCATAAAGCCGCACGCGCCGCCTCATCGAGGGGGAACAGGCCTTCGCTTGCTGAGAAATCAACGATCTGGCCGAAGCTTTCGATTAAGTCCGGGCTGGGTTGCAACAGTGGGCGAGGATAAAAGACCTCAAGCCAGTCATCGTTTGCGTTTTTTGTTCCGATCCCAATTCCAATACTGAACATAATGTCTCCAACGACTCAGGGCGCTTGCTGCCAAAGGACAGGATTATGACTGGTTTCACCCGAACTTTCAGCCAAGCGCCTGAAAACACGCTTTGATTCGCTCGGCGGCCTCAATACAGGCGGCTTGCTCGGCAACCAGGGCAATTCGAACACGTCCTGCTCCGGGGTTTAGGCCGTTGACCTCCCGGGACAAATATTGGCCCGGTAACACCTTAATGTTGCAGAGCCGCATGAGGTTCTGCGTAAACTCTTCGTCATCGATGGGGGTTTCAGGCCATAAATAGAAGCTTGCGGCGGGGGCCGTGATCGGCCAAACAGGTGCGAGAGTCTGTATGAACGCTTGGGTTTTAGTTCGATACAAGGCGCGATTATCGATAACGTGGGCTTCGTCCGACCAAGCCAACGCGCTCAGTTTTTGCGTATGCACCGGCATCGCGCTGCCATGATAGGTCCGGTACAGCAAAAATTGTCTTATTAGGTCGGCATCACCAGCGGCATAGCCTGACCGCAGTCCAGGCAGGTTTGAACGTTTTGATAAGCTATTAAAGGCAAGGCATTGCTTAAAGTCGGTATTGCCCATGGCGGCTGCGGCCTGCAAAAGACCCACCGGTGGCGCGGCTTCGTCGGCATAAATCTCGGAGTAGCATTCGTCAGCGATAAGGATCACGTCATGCTCTATCGCGGTGCGAATGAGGCTTTGCAGATCTTGCTCGGTCATCAAGGCGCCATGTGGATTGCCGGGATTACACAGGTACACCATTCCCACGCGGGCCCAGGTCTCGTCATCGATTTCGCTAAAATTGGGTTTAAAACCCTGGCTGGCAGGACAGTCGAGGTAATGGGGTGTGGTGCCTGCCAGCAGGGCAGCGCCTTCATAAATTTGGTAAAAGGGATTTGGCAGCAAGGTCAGCGGCTTTGTAAGGGGCCGACTCAAAGCCTGTGCGACGGCAAATAAGGCTTCACGGGTTCCGTTAACCGGCAATATCTGATGATCCGGGTCAGGATGAGCGGGTGAAAAACGGTTTTGGAGAAACCCCGCTATGGCCTGACGAAGTTGGTCCGTGCCTTTGGTTGGCGGATAGGTCTTTAAGCTTTGCTTTGCCATGTCGCCTTGTTTTAAAAACGCGATAATGAAATCAGGGGGTTCATGTTGTGGCTCACCCATAGCAAGAGAAATGAAGCGTTGGTCAGCGGGTTGCACCGACTTCAACAACTGGTTCAACCGATCGAAGGGGTAGGGATTTAATCGGGCTAAATTGGGGTTCATGCAGAAAACCTTTGAATGTGCTGGTCGAGTTCCGCTTGAATCGCCTTTGAGAGTTGGGCTTCAGCATCAGGGTCATTCATTGGCAACCCATTTTTGTTCACAATATGGAAGACGTCCTCAACGCGCTCACCGAGGGTCGTGATTTTTGCGGCCTGAATCTGAATGTGGTGGGACTGAAAAACGCGGGCGAGCTTCGCCAGTAATCCAGGTCGATCTGCGGCAACGACTTCAAGCAGGGTGAAGGTTTCATTGGCGCGGGAGTCGATCGAAATTTGGGTTCGAGCGTTGAATTCTTTTAAAATTCTGGGCGTTCGTCGGGCGGAAACTTTAAAGTCATCGCCTGCCGTGATTGCCTGGTTAATCGTTTGGCGAACACGATTGAGTCTGTTTTCTCGGCTCTGCTGACTCAGCGGTTGGGTCTCGAGCACGTCAAAAGTGTAGTCTGTGCGACCTTTCGTGTTGCCTGGAATGCGCGCATCAACAATGTTCATACCGAGCTGATCAAAGGCAGACACAATGGCGAAAAATAGCGGTTGATCTGATGGCAGATGAATAAAAATATGGGTCACGCCGGAATCGGTTGTGAGCCGTGATTGGCTGTCTTCGATGAGAATGAGTGGTCCAGTTGCAGGATCATAAGCATCGAGTGATTCGGTATGGTTAATGATGTTGAGCTCTGATTCGCGTAGGAAGTAGTCATCGTCTAACCCTTCCCATAGAGACCGCACACGCTCGAGCGCGATGCCCTTGGCTGTGAGCTTGGCGCTCGCGCGCAATTGCACTTGTGCTAAGTAGTCTTCTCGATCGATCATATTGTCAACGCCAAGTCGTAGGACTCGTTTCGTCTCGAGATAGAGTTGGCTCATTAAGGCGTCGCGCCAGCTATTCCAAAGCGTTGGGTTGGTGGCATTGATGTCCGCAACCGTCAGGGCGTAGAGGTAATCGAGTCTCACCTGGTCCCCCATTTGTTCCGCAAAGTCTCGGACCACATCCGGGTCGAAAATATCTTTGCGTTGGGCTGTCGTCGACATGAGAAGGTGGTTTTTGACCAGCCAGCAAACCAAATTGGTATCCCAAGTCCCCAATTGGTGGCGGGCGCAGAAGGCGCTGGCGATTTCAATACCCAGCTCGGAGTGATCGCCTCCTTTGCCTTTTGCAAGGTCGTGGAAAAAGCCAGCAATGTAGAGTAATTCGATTTTCGGTAAACGATGATGGATGTGCGCGGCGATCGGGAACTCTTGTTGCTGATTTTTGTAACGGAAGCGGCGCATGTTGCGAACGACCTGCAGGGTATGCGCATCAACCGTATAAATGTGAAATAAATCGAACTGCATTTGACCCACAACGCGTTCGAATTCGGGCAAGTAGGCCCCCAGAATACCATAGCGATTCATGCGCCTAAGTTGGGAAAAAAGATGGTGCTCGACTCGCAGCAGATTCAAAAACAAGGTTGTTGCGAGTTCGCTCTGTCTGAAGGCATCATCGATTCGTGCGGCTGAGGTTTGGGCTTGCCTGATGGTGCTCGCTCGAATGCCTTTAAGCTCGGGTGTTTCGCCCAGAATGACGAACATCTCAAGTAGCGCCTCGGGGTTGCGCTCGAAAATATCGGGTTGGGTAACTTCCAAATAGTGGTTGTTGGTTTGAAATCGCTCGTTGATTTTAATGGGCTTGGCACGTCGGCCACCCTGAACGACTTGCTCATCGAAATCCTGCAGGATGATCTCATTGATGGTGCTCACAGACTTTGCAAATCGATAGTAGTCCTGCATGAATTGCTCAACCGCCAGTTGCGCGTCATCCCGATAGCCTAGTGCAAAGGCTACTTTTTTCTGATTGTCAAAAAACAACCGGTTTTCATCGCGCTCAAGGAGATCGTGCAGCACAAACCTGATCTTCCACAGGAATTCGCGGGCATCGAGGATTTTATTGGCTTCTTCCAGTTCCAAAAATTTTTCGTCAACTAAAGCGTTGAGCGCGCTGGTTTGATGGTGAAATTGTGCGATCCATAAGATCGTCTGGATATCGCGCAGTCCGCCGGGCGCCGTTTTTAAATTGGGCTCCAGGCTGTATTCGGTGTGGTTGGACTTGGCATGTCGGTCTTGCTGTTCGGCATATTTTGCTTGGAAGAAGCTTTTGGTTTTCCAGCCGGTTTTGGATCGTAACTTTAAGCGCAACTGTTGCAGCAGGTAAGGCGCGCCACAGATTGCTCTTGCATCGAGTAAGGCGGTCATGATGGTTACATCGTGCGCAGCTTGGTGAAGAGACTCTTTAACAGAACGAACGCTGTGCCCAACTTCCAAACCAATATCCCAAAGCAGGGCAAGAAAGGATTGAATGTTCGAGCTATGGTGTTGCGCGTTGGCCCGTTCGATGAGAATCAGCAGGTCGATGTCGGAGTTGGGCAAGAGTTCACGACGCCCGTAACCGCCAACGGCAACCAAAGAAATCCGACTTTTTCTAAGGCTGGATAGATTTTCATCCCAACTGAATCGTTGCCAGCAAAGGCTCAGAATATGATCGATAAAGGCAGCCCTTGCGGTGATCAGCTGGGTAACGCTGGTCCCATTCGCAAAGTCGGTGTGCTGATGCGCTCGGAAATCAGCGAGTGCCGCCTTTAGCAGGGGTAATGGGGTCTTGCTCCCAGAAACCGCGTCAGTGAGTGCCGCAAGATCCGGGCTAACCAATTCGAGGGAGGTCATCATCGCACCGGTGGGTGAGTATTTCATAGCCGGTATCGGTTACCAAGATAGTATGTTCCCACTGTGCGGTTAATTGATGATCCTTGGTCACAACGGTCCACTGATCTGGCAGCAGCTTAACGGCAGGCTTGCCCGCATTAATCATAGGCTCGATGGTGAAAATCATGCCGGGCTTGAGGGTCATGCCCGTTCCTGCTCGCCCGTAGTGCAGCACTTGAGGCTCATCATGGAAGACGCGACCGATGCCGTGGCCGCAGTACTCGCGAACGATTGAAAACCGATGTTTTTCCGCAAAACTTTGGATGGCAAAGCCAATGTCGCCCAGTTGCGCCCCCGGTTTAACCGCCGCAATGCCAAGATTAAGGCTCTGCTTACAGGTCTGAACCAGGCGCTCGCCGCGAACCGTGCCGTTGCCCACAACAAAGGTTTTGCTGGTATCGCCATGAAAACCATCTTTGATGAGGGTCACATCAATATTGACAATATCGCCGTCTTTCAGGATTTTGTCATCTGACGGGATGCCATGGCACACAACATGGTTCACCGACGTGCAAATCGATTTCGGAAATCCTCGGTAGTTGAGCGGGGCAGGCGTCGCTTTTTGATGATCGATGGTATACCGGTGGCAGATACGGTCGAGCTCGCCCGTACTGATCCCGGGGGTGATGTAGTCTGCGATCATTTCCAGCTGTTCCGCCGCCAGAGCGCCCACCACGCGCATTTTTTCAATCTCAGTCGCTGTTTTGATGTTGACCACGTTCGCCTCCTTAACCGGGCGAGAGTATAGCAGGCAAGCCGCCCTATGGCAGGCTAAATCATTGGTTTAATGCGCCAAACATGGTATAAAGCGCGCCGCGGAAACGTAAATCGGGGTGTCGGCAAACGCCTTCATCTTAAATCAGCACACACATCGTCACAGGTTGCGGGTGCCTTCGGGTTGCAGTCTGGGATGTGTGGAAGCCTAACCCATACAATTTGGAGACATCATGGCTCAAGTCAACATGCGTGACCTGCTAGAAGCAGGCGTCCACTTCGGACATCAAAAGCGATACTGGAACCCTAAAATGGGTGAATTTATCTTTGGTGCTCGCAACGATATCCATATTATCAACTTGGAAAAAACCGTTCCGGCATTCGAAGAAGCCTTAGCGTTCGTGGCCTCCCTGGCCGCGAAAAAGAACAAAGTGCTGTTCGTGGGTACAAAGCGCAGCGCCAGTAAAATCATTAAAGAAGAAGCCTCTCGGTGCGGCATGCCTTATGTCGACAAACGCTGGTTAGGCGGCATGCTGACGAACTATAAAACGATTCGTCAATCGATTCGCCGATTGCGAGACCTCGAAGAGCAAAGCACCGATGGCACCTTTGCGAAACTCACCAAGCATGAAGCGCTGACGCGGCAGCGATTGCTCGAGAAACTCGAAAGCAGTCTTGGTGGAATCAAAAACATGGGCGGTTTGCCGGATGTCATCATTATTGTTGACGTAGATCATGAAAAGATTGCTGTGACGGAAGCGAAAACCCTGGGTATTCCTGTTGTCGCAATCGTTGACACCAATAGCAATCCAGACAATGTGGACTTTTTGATACCCGGCAATGATGATGCGATTCGGTCGGTCCGGTTATTCATGAGTACGTTTGCCGATGCAATTTTAGAGGCTAAGGGCCAAACGGACGTGGTTCAGAGCGATTTTGTTGAAGTGGCAGAAGCCGATGCTGGGTCGCCAGAGACGGCAGCCGTTGACGCGCCAGCAGCAACAGAAGTGCCAGAACCTGCGCCAGAGGCTGCCCCAGAAGCTGCAGTAGAGGCTGCACCAGAAACTGCGCCCGAAGCGGCCGTTGAAGCCGCAGCGCCAGAGGTGGTTGCGGCAGATGCCGCAGCAGAAGAAGGCAAGCCAGCTTAAGCGTCATGCGTTTGAGCAGGTAGGCGCGAATAATAGAAACAATCGAAAGCGGTCATAGAGATCGCTTTTTTTGAGAACAAAATTAAGGAAGGGTTATGGCGGCAGTGACAGCAGCGATGGTCAAGGAGCTGAGAGAGCGCACCGGGCTTGGCATGATGGATTGTAAAAAGGCCTTGGTTGAATCGGATGGGGATATGGATCTCGCCATCGATAACTTAAGAAAATCCAGTGGCATGAAGGCTGCGAAAAAAGCCTCTCGAACGGCGGCTGATGGCTTGATTCGCATCCAGATGGATGGGACGCAAGGTCTGATGGTTGAAGTGAACTGCGAAACGGATTTTGCGGCCAAGGATGATAATTTCATTAACTTTGCCGATCAGGTGACTGCAGCGATGTTTGAGGCCCAGTCAACTGACGTTGAAAGCCTTATGACATCAGGGTTTGAGGCAACACGGGAAGCCCTAGTGCAGAAGATTGGTGAGAACTGCAGTGTTCGTCGCGGTCAGATTTATCAAGGCCAGGTTGCGTCTTATTTGCATACCAACGGTAAAATAGGGGTGCTGGTTCACCTTCAAGGCGGCGATGACACGTTGGGACGAGATTTGGCCATGCACATTGCCGCTGCAAGTCCTCAGGTTGTCACACCAGCGGATGCAGGCCAAGATATCTTGGATAAAGAGCGCGAAATTTATACGGCCCAGGCGGCGGAAAGCGGCAAGCCAGCTGATATCGTTGCGAAGATGGTGGAAGGTCGGGTTAAGAAGTTCTTAGCTGAGATCAGTTTGACTGAACAAGCCTTTGTAAAAGACAGCGATATCAAGATCAGTGCGCTGCTGAAGCAACATAACGCAGAGGTTCTCGCTTTTGTGCGCTACGAAGTTGGCGAGGGGATTGATAAAGAAGAAGTGGATTTCGCGGCAGAGGTCGCCCAACAATTGTCTTGAGATCGAATGATGCCCTCAAAAAAACCGACGCCTAAATACGAGCGAATCTTACTCAAGCTGAGCGGCGAAGCGTTGGGAAAGAATGGGGTTGGAATCGATCCAAAAGTCTTGGATCGAACGGCTTTAGAGATCGGACAACTTGTCGGTATTGGCATCCAAGTCGGTATCGTCATCGGAGGGGGTAACCTCTTTCGCGGCGCCGAGCTCAGCGCGGCAGGGCTCGACCGGGTGACCGGGGACCATATGGGCATGCTGGCAACGGTGATGAACGCCCTTGCCATGCGCGATGCATTAGAGCGAGCGAACATCCAAACGGTTGTGATGTCCGCTATTCCGATGAGCGGCGTCGTTGAACACTACGATCGCAGGCTTGCGATACGGCACTTGGAAGAGGGTGATGTGGTGATCTTCTCATCCGGCACAGGCAATCCCTTCTTTACCACAGATTCCGCCGCCTGCCTTCGGGGCATCGAAGTCGATGCCGATATTGTTCTGAAAGCGACCAAAGTCGATGGCATCTACTCTTCGGATCCCGTCACAAATCCAAGCGCCACCCGGTTTACAACCGTCACTTATGATGAGATCTTAGAGCAGCAATTGGGGGTCATGGATCTGACTGCGATTTGCCTTGCCAGGGATAATGGTATGCCTTTGCGGGTATTCCAACTCGACAAACAAGATGCCCTGCTGAATGCGGTGGTGGGTGAAGGTGAAGGTACGCTTGTCGTGCCAAAAAGAGCAGAGGAGATGGCTGAATGATCGAGGAAATCAGGCAAGATGCGGAAGAACGCATGAAGAAGAGCCTGGCTGCCCTTGAGGTTGCCTTCGCTCGGATTCGAACGGGACGCGCGCACCCCAGTTTTTTAGATTCAGTGAATGTTGATTATTACGGCAACACCACAGCCCTCAGACAAATGGCGAACGTCAATGTCGAGGAAGGCCGATCCCTCGTTATCGTGCCCTGGGAGCGCTCAATGATTCCGGTGATCGAAAAAGCGATTCTTAAATCAGATTTGGGGGTTAATCCGTCTAGTAGTGGCGAAAGTATTAGAATTTCGATGCCGCCATTAACGGAAGAAAACCGTCGCGACTTGGCTAAAATTGCCCGCTCGGAGGCGGAAAACGCGCGAATCTCGATTCGAAATATCCGTCGAGACGCCAACAACGATGTCAAAGACTTCCTGAAAGAAAAGGAAATCAGCGAAGACGAAGCCCGGCGTGGCGAAGATCAGATTCAAAAGTTGACCGATGAAATGATCAAGCAAGCCGACCAACTGTTGTCCGGCAAAGAGAACGACTTGATGGCGCTCTAGGGCCCGTCGACAGCAAGCATGCTCAAAACCAGAATCTTGACCGCCCTCGTGATTGCACCGATTGCGCTCCTGGGTTTGTTTTATCTCTCCGCTTCAAATTTTAAATGGTTTTTGTTACTGATCCTTTTAGTCTCCGGATGGGAGTGGGCAAATTTTGCGCGCCTTCAGTCGCCCGGTCGGATCATCTATGCCGGTGGTTTAGGCGCCTTGTTTTTTGTCTCAAGCGACTTTTTAGTGCCCTGGCTCGCCGCCGCCGTGCTTTGGTGGGTCACCGCTTTATGGCTCATTGCGCACTACCCCTCTCAGTCAGCGCGCTGGCAGCGGCCAGACGTAATTGGGTTGATTGGCGTTGTGACACTGATCCCATGTGGCGCAAGCCTTGTGTGGTTGAAAACGCAAAGTGATGCTGCAACGGTACTGCTGCTCCTGTTGGTCTTGATTTGGGCGGCGGATATCGGTGCCTATTTTGTTGGCCGGCGGTTTGGCCAACGAAAACTGTTACCCAATGTCAGTCCTGGAAAGTCGGTTGAAGGTTTAGTCGGCGGCTTATTGATTGCCGTGATCGCAGGCTTTGCAACGCTTGAGCTGATGCCGAAGGTGGATGGCCGCGCGTTGGGATATGCCGGTTGGCTATGGCTGTTCCTTGGTATTGGACTTATTTCTGTTTTAGGCGATTTAACGCTGTCGATGTTCAAGCGGAGTCGAGGGATAAAAGACTCTAGTCAATTGCTGCCGGGTCATGGCGGTTTTTTGGACCGCTTGGATAGTGTGTTCTCAGCCGCGCCGATCTACTGCGGATTGCTGTATTTGACTGCGAGTTTGAAGTGAACAATAAGCGCATTACGATCCTAGGTTCGACCGGCTCAATCGGTCAAAGCACACTGAAGGTGTTGGCAACGCAACCCGATTATGAAGTCTTTGCGCTCACGGCAAATGGAAATGTCGATCTGTTACTTGCGCAATGCCAACAGTTTAAGCCTGAATTCGCGGTGCTGGGCGCCGCGGCGTTGGCCCAAGATCTCGCGGCAAAACTGCAAATCCTTGGACTTGCAACGCAAGTGCTAAGCGGACCGGCGGCGCTGGTCCAGGTCGCCGCGGATCCTGCTGTGACCCATGTTATGGCAGCCATTGTCGGGGGCGCGGGCCTTGCGCCAAGCTTTGCAGCTGCCGAATCCGGGAAGGTCATTTTACTGGCAAACAAAGAAGCCTTGGTGATGGCGGGCGCAATCTTTATGGACGCCGTGGCGCGATCGAATGCCACCTTGTTGCCGGTGGATAGCGAGCACAATGCGATTTTTCAGTGCCTTGGACAATCATCTCATGTTGGTAAGGGTGTTCAGAGAATTCTGTTGACCGGATCTGGCGGGCCTTTTTTGGACACGCCGCTGGCAGCTTTAGATCATGTAACACCTGATGATGCCTGTCGGCATCCGAATTGGGATATGGGCCGAAAGATTTCTGTGGATTCGGCCACGATGATGAACAAGGGGTTGGAGTTGATCGAAGCCTGTTGGTTATTCGATGTGCCGCCTGAGAAAATCGAGTTCGTGATACACCCGCAAAGCATTGTGCATTCCATGGTTGAGTTTGTTGATGGGTCAGTGGTTGCGCAATTGGGTCAGCCTGACATGCGGACGCCCATCGCACATGTCTTAGCGTTTCCGGAGCGCGCGGACGCAGGGGTTGCGCCGTTAGATTTTAACAAGCTCACGGCGCTGGAGTTTCGAGCGCCAGAGCTGAGTCGATTCCCTGTTTTACGTATGGCTCGTGAGGTAGCGAGCGGGCCAAAGAGTCTTGCGGTTACGTTTAATGCGGCCAATGAGGTGGCGGTTGAGGCCTTTTTGGCGGAACAGTTGTCATTTTTAAATATCAGCGTCGTGATCCAGGCGGCGCTGGATACGGCAGAGGCCCCGGAACTCCACAGCCTCGATGATGTCCTAGCCTGTGACACCCTGGCGAGGACGCTGACCCGGCGTATTCTGAGTAGCCTATGATTGAATTTATGCAAAGCGTGCTGGCACTCATCGTCACAATATCGATTTTGGTGACGGTGCACGAATTCGGACATTTTTATGTCGCAAAAAAATGTGGTGTGCATGTTGAGCGGTTCAGCGTTGGCTTTGGCAAGGTCTTATTCCGCCTGCAAGGCAAACCGCCCAACCTGGATGAAGCGTACGCGACCGATGGCGCGCGCACAGTCAGTAATGAACCACTTGCTGGCACCGAGTATTGCATCGCGATGATCCCCTTAGGTGGCTATGTCAAAATGCTGGATGAACGGGACACGTTCGTCGCGGATGACCTGTTGGGCTTTGCTTTTAACCGAAAACCGTTATGGCAGAGAACGTTAATTGTTGCAGCTGGACCTTTAGCGAATTTTATATTGGCATTTTTTGTCTACTGGATCTTGTTTGTTGCTGGGGTCGGGGGTGTCGCGCCAATCTTGGATGAGCCGCTGCCAGGCAGTGCGGCTGAGCGGGCTGGCCTGAAGGCTGGCTTTGAAATCCTAAGCGTTGACGATAAAGCAACGGTGACCTGGTCTGAAGTTAACCTTGGACTATTTGATCGTTTGGGCGATACCGGGGCAATCAAGGTGATCGTTCGGCCTGAGCCTGGGCTGAGCAACGTGCAAACGCTGTCCCTTCCCATTGCTCGGTTTTTAGCTGGTGAAGACGAGCCGCGGCCAGCCGCGGCCCTGGGACTGAGGCTGATGCAACCTGTCATTGCGCCGATTTTAGGGGAAGTCTCAGCGGGCAGTCCTGCGGATCTTGGGGGGTTGAAAGCCGGTGATCAGGTGGTCATGGTGGATGGCGTTGCAATGGATGCGTGGTCTGATTTTGTTTCCTTGGTGCAGGCGCGCGCCGGGCAGCGCGTTTCATTGCGGGTTAAACGCGGGCAGAGTGACCTGTACCTCGAGGTCACGCCAGCGGCGGTTGTGACCTCTGACGGCACGATCGGTCGGATCGGGGTAGCTCTTGGGCCTCAACAATGGCCTTCGTCGATGCAGCGGCTGACGCGAGCGCCGTTTTATACGGCTTGGTTACCCGCCCTTAATAAGACCTTTGAGATGACTCGGTTTACCTTTGAAAGCATCGGCAAAATGGTTCAGGGTTTGGTTTCAACGAGCAACCTTTCCGGGCCGATCACCATCGCGAAAATCGCGAATCAAACGGCGGGTAATGGGCTAGAGAGCTTTCTGGGATTTATTGCGTTAGTGAGCATTAGTTTGGGCGTGCTGAATTTATTACCCATTCCGATGCTCGATGGCGGACATCTCTTGTACTTTTTGATTGAAGGCGTTACCGGTAAGCCGGTTTCTGAGCAGATACAAACTTGGGGATTACAAATTGGTATGGTCTTTCTTGTAGGAATCATGATGCTAGCCTTCTATAATGATTTGCTCAGATTATGATTGGGCTCCTGTGAAGATCGCTGCGTTGAAATCTCTTGTTCGTTTGGGCACCTTCGCCTTGTTGTTGTGTGGTGTGATTCAGGCTCAGGCCTTTGTGATCACCGATGTCCGGGTGGAAGGGTTGCAGCGCATTGGTGCGGGCGCGGTGTTTGGCGCGATTCCTTTTAATGTTGGCGATGAGGTGGATGACGACGGGCTTCGGCAGATCATTCGCGCGTTGTTCCGAACCGAAAATTTTGATGACGTTAAAGTTGGCCGCGATGGCAACGTACTGCTGATTATTGTCAGCGAGCGGCCCACGATCGAAATGATTGAAATCGACGGCAATAAGGCGATTAAAAGTGAGGCCTTGCTCGAGGGATTAAGTGGCGCGGGTTTGTCTGAGGGTGAAATTTTCAAAAAAGTCACCCTGGATCAAATGGGCGCCGAACTTGAAAGGCAATATGTCATCCAAGGTCGGTATGACGCCAAAATTTCAACCGAAGTTGAAAACCTGCCGCGTAATCGAGTGGGGATTAAGATTGAAGTCGATGAGGGCAGTGTGTCCGGTATTCGGCACATCAATATCGTGGGCAATCGGGTTTTCGATGATGCAACCTTAAGAGAGCTGTTCGAGTTGCAGCTCCCGAGTTTGTTGTCGTTCTATACAAAAGATGCTCAATATTCCCGTGAAAAGCTGAAAGGCGATTTAGAGAACCTTGAGTCCTATTACCTGGACCGGGGCTATTTGAATTTTGCGGTCGAGTCGACCCAAGTGGCCATTGCGCCCAATATGGAAGATGTTTACATCACGATTAATGTCGACGAAGGTCAACAATTTAAGGTGGGTCGCGTCGAGATTTCTGGCAAACTCCGAGATATTCCGGAAGCGTCTATTCGACAACTAATCTTATCGCGGGAAGGTCAGATTTATTCAAGAGAGCTCATGACCGCCTCGGAAGAGCGCATTGAGATGATTTTGGGCAATGCCGGCTACACCTTTTCGAGTGCAACGGGTAATCCAGCCTTATCTGAAGACGGTGAGACGGTTGTGGTGCGATTCTTTGTGGACGCAGGCAACCGGGCGTATGTTCGCCGAATTTCGTTCCGGGGAAACACCTTAACCCAGGACGAAGTGTTGCGACGAGAACTCCGTCAAATGGAAGGAGGCTGGGCCTCGAATGCTTATATTGAAGCCTCGAAAGTCCGGCTTGAGCGGCTTGGTTTCTTTAAAGAAGTCAACGTTGAAACGCCAGCAGTTGCTGGCGTTGAAGACCAGATCGATGTCGAATACACCGTAGAAGAACAACCGTCCGGCGCAATTTCAGCAACCTTTGGTTATGCCCAGGATTTTGGCGCCATACTGGGGTTATCCTATCAGGAGTCCAATGTGTTCGGCTCGGGCAACTCGTTTAACGTGTCTGTAAACCGCAGCTCCTATCAAACGGCCTATAACTTGTCTTTTTTCGATCCGTATTTCACGGTGGATGGTGTGAGTCGGGGCTACTCAATTTTTTATCGGAGCACATCCTATGACGAACGAAACATTGCACGTTTTTCAACAGACTCCTTAGGCGCGACGGTTAATTTCGGTTATCCGATTAATGAGATATCGAGGATCAACTTTTCAGTGGGTGCCGAAAATACCAACATCAAAGAAGGTATTTTCCCCTCCCAAGAAATCTCTCGATTCCTATCAAAGGAAGGGAACGACTTTTCGCTGGTAACCGTTTCAGCCGCCTACACGATGTCAGCTTTGAATCGAGGCCTTCTGCCAACGGCAGGGCGTGCTCAAACCTTGTCGTTCGAAGCAACCGTGCCGGGCAGTCAGCTCGAATTCTATCGGATCAATTACTCTGGGCAGATTTTCTTTCCGCTGACAAAACTGTTTACGCTTCGCCTTAGAACCGATCTGGGTTATGGCGGCACGTTTGGCAGTACCGAAACCTATCCGTTTTATAAGCATTTCTATGCGGGCGGTATGGGATCGGTTCGAGGGTACGAGAGTAATACGCTTGGTCCCCGCACCACGCGATCACCAAATGACCAATATGGCGAGCCCGATCCTTTGGGGGGTAATGTCTTGATTGAGACCAGTGCTGAGATACTGTTTCCATTACCGTTTGTTGAGGATCAGCGCCAGTTAAAGTCGGCGATGTTCATTGATGCAGGTAATGTTTTCAACACCAATTGCCCTGAAATTTCCGTCTATTGCCTTAGTCCGTCAGACGGCGAGCTGCGGTATTCCGCGGGCTTTTCAGTGACTTGGATAACCGGGTTCGCACCCATTAGTTTTGCGATCTCTTATCCCTTTAACCGGCGGGATGGGGATGAGGGTGAGTCATTCCAGTTCGAATTGGGGCGAACTTTTTAAACACGCCGTAGTCTAATAATTTGAATCCCGCTTCAGGGTATGACAATATCTGCGCCCCGAGGAGTATCCGGGTATTTTCGGAAGGGGTGCAATCAACCTGGCCTGGTGTTTTGGGTCAGAATTTTGGAAAAAGCGCTGATGAAATCAGTTGTGCGAAGGAGATGCGTTGTGCGATTTAACAAATTAATGAGCCTGGTTTTAGTATTAACGGCGACCGCGTTCGGTTCGCTTTCCGTTCAGGCAGAAATGAAGATAGCCGTGGTTGATGTTGATCGAGCCGTCGCCGGATCCGAAGCCGCTCAGAAATTGCTGCGGCAGCTGCAGGAAGAGTTCAAAACAGACGAAGACACCATTAAGAAGATTCAAACTGAAGCGGCTGAGCTTTTGCAAAAAATGCAAAAAGATGCAGATGTGATGAGTGATGACGAAAAGCGTCGAGTCCAGCAAGAGATCGAGTCACTCAATAATGACTTTGTCTATCAGCGTCAAAAGCTCCAAAAAGAAGTGGCTGCCCGTCAGGGTGAGCTGTTTATCGGTACCGAAGAAAAGGTACGTAAGGCCATTGAGGACCTCGTTTTAGAAAACGACTACGATATGATTTTACCTCGCGCAGCGGCTTTATATGTTGGTGACCTCTATGATGTCACGCGTAAAGTGACCGAGAAGTTGAATCAAGCTGCAACGGCTCAGTAAGAGGCTTGTCGATAAAACGCCCATTGCTGGCAACCACCCTAGCGGAGATTGGTGAGCAATTTGGACTGACAGTCGTCGGTGATGGGCGGGTTAGAATTACCGGTATTGCGGCACTCGATGAAGCAGGGCCAGAAGATATCACCTTTTTGTTTAGTGCCAAATACTTAAGTCGACTGCCGACTTGTCAAGCCGGCGCAGTCGTCGTTTCCCCAAAAATCGCGACAGCACTAACCAGGCCCGGCCTCATTGCAGAACAACCGCGCTTAGCTTGGGCAAGAATTGCCACGTTATTTGATGTCAGCGAAGCGTGGCCGGATATCCATCCAACGGCACAAATTGATGAAACTGCGGAACTCGCATTTGGCGTGTCGATTGGGCCGAATTCGGTAGTGCGCGCCGGCGCTGTCCTTGGACTCGATGTGGCTTTAGGATCAGGGGTGGTCGTGGGCGAAAACGTGCACATTGGTGACGGCTCTCAGATTCATTCGAACGTGGTGCTGTACCACCAGGTCCAAATCGGAAGCCATTGTATTATCCATGCGAATGCCGTGATCGGAGCAGATGGATTCGGCTTTGAGTTTGACCCTGCAGCGGGCGGCCTGGTGAAGATTCCTCAGGTTTACGGGGTAAGGATTGGCGATAAGGTCGAGCTTGGTGCTGGCACAACAATTGATCGAGGCGCGTTGACCGATACCGAGGTTGGCGACGGTGTGAAAATTGATAATCAAGTGCAGATCGGCCACGGCACTAAAATCGGGGCGCACACTGTCATATCCGGTACGACGGCGATTGCCGGAAGCACCAGGATTGGTCGATATTGTATGATTGGCGGGGCGGTGGGGATCATCGATAACCTCACCATTTGTGATCGAGTGGAAATCACTGCGATGAGTCTCGTAACCCAATCCATCAGTGACCCGGGCCGGTATAGTTCGGGGACGGGATTGATGCCGAGCAGGCAGTGGAAGCGCAATGTAGTGATCTTTAAGAAACTCGATGATCTTTATAAACGACTGCGCAAAATAGAGTCTTAGAAACCCTTGATTGGTCGGTTCCTTTAACGAGTTAAACAATCATCGCCACGTTCACGGCAATGGAGCAGTTATGGAAACAACGGATATTTGGAAATTATTGCCGCATCGATACCCTTTTTTGCTGGTGGATCGAGTGATCGAAATCGTTGATGACAAACGAATTGTGTGCATCAAAAATGTCACCATCAACGAGCAGGTCTTCACAGGCCATTTTCCTGCTACACCGGTTTTTCCTGGTGTGATGATTGTTGAAGCCCTTGCGCAGGCCGCCGGTATTTTAGCATTTGCCTCGCGTGGTAGAACCCTTGATGATGGTTATATCTATTATTTGGCGGGCACGGATAAGACGAAGTTTAAAAGTTCCGTGGTCCCGGGAGACCAAATGCGATTGGAAGTTGAAATCCTCAATCTTCGCAGCCATTGGATGAAAGCCCAAGGCAAAGCCTTTGTTGGTGATCGATTGGCATGCTCGACGTTGTTGACGTGCGCTGAACAGAAAGCGAGTTGACCTAAAAAGTGGCGCTCGAGTCGGCTAGCCACTATGTCCTTGTTGCGGGCGAGCCGTCGGGTGATGCGCTCGGTGCAGATCTGATGTTGGCCATCAGAGCAGAACAACCTAATGCGCAGTTCTCGGGCGTCGGCGGTCAATTGATGCAAGCGGCTGGACTGACCGTCTGGTTCGATATTGAAGCTTTGTCCGTCAATGGGTTCGTTGCACCGCTTCTGAAATTGCCAATGCTGATTAACCTGATCTGGCGCCTTCGTCGTCGCTGTTTGGCGCTTCAGCCGGCGGCGTTTATTGGCGTTGATTTCAACTTTTTCAACCTCTTATTGGCGGGTTTGCTCAAGCGCGCTCAGATCCCCACAGTACACTATGTCTCACCATCTGTCTGGGCATGGCGCAAAGGCCGGATTCATTCGATTAAGCGCCGGGTTGATCTGATGTTGACGCTCTACCCGTTTGAGACCGAGATCTATGAGCAGTTCGGTATCCCGGTGCGGTTTGTTGGGCATCCAAAGGCGCAATTGATTCAGAATGACGACGCGCAGACGCGCAATGCCGAGGCGCGCGCGGCCTTGGGCATTGCGCCCGGTGAGCAGGTGATTGCGCTTTTGCCGGGCAGTCGGCGTACTGAAGTGGCGTCGATGATGCCGGCTTATTTAGCAGCTGCGAATCAATTGTTATTGACGCGCTCAATACGATTTCTGGTTGCAGCAGCTAATCCGGTAAGGGCGCAGGAGATTCGAGATTTGATTCAAGCCTCCGGCGCGAGCAGTGTTATTCAGGTCGAGGTGGGTAACGCGTTAACGGTCATGGCGGCAAGCGACGCGGTGATGGTGAATTCTGGAACCGCGACCCTTGAAGCAATGCTGCTTCGAAAACCCATGGTAATGGCTTACCGACTAGGCCCAATGACCTATTGGTTGGTCTCAAGAATGGTTGAGGCGAGGCATTTTGCCCTGCCGAATATTTTATCGGGTGAGGCGCTGGTTGAGGAGTTTATTCAGGATCAGGTTACAGGCCCTAATCTAGCGGCAGCCTTAGAGCGGCTTTTAGACCAAGCGGAACCAGTCCGACTGCAAGCAGCCTTTGATGCCATTCACCTGACGCTGAAAGGGGACCTCAGGCGGCAAGCGGCGCAACCCATCATTGCGCTCGCAGCGAGTCGTCAAAGCGTATGATGGGTCTTCGGATTGCAGGCCTAGATGAAGTCGGCCGTGGGCCCATTGCAGGGCCCGTCGTCGCCGCGGCCGTCATTCTGGATCGCGCGGACCCCGTCTTGGGTTTGAAAGACTCAAAAGCCGTCTCGGAAGCGAGTCGTCGTCGTTTGGATGAGCGTATCAAACACAGCGCTACCGCTTGGGCCATCGGACGAGCCGAAGTTGATGAGATCGATACGCTCAATATTTTACAAGCCAGTTTGTTGGCGATGACGCGGGCGCTTGATGGCCTAACGGTCTCGCCAGAATTGGCTTTGGTTGATGGTAATCGGTTACCCAAGATATCGTGCATTGGTCGCTGGATCGTAAAGGGCGATCAGGTTGTTGGCGCGATTCAGGCAGCATCCATTATCGCAAAGGTTGCTCGGGATGCCGAAATGGTGGCCTTAGATAGAGAATTTCCAGGTTATGGGTTTGCGGCCCATAAGGGGTATCCGACATTGAAACATCGCGCTGCCCTCAGCACGCTTGGATTAACGCCGCATCATCGGCGGACCTTTGCCCCTTGCCGATCGATGCTTGCGTCGGCCACGCTTTAAGAGGCCAGGCAACGTGGTAGCATGCAGGACTAAAGATGGCGACCTACAAGGACAATGTAATGGAAATTAAACGGCTAAAAACCAACCCAAGAATGAGTCAAGCGGTCGTCTATGGGGGACTTTTGACGACTGCCGGCCAGGTTGCAAAGATTACTGCGGGCGGATCCGTCGCTGAGCAGGCGCAGGAAATCTTGTCAGAAATCGAGGCCTTGCTGGCTGCTGCGGGCACGGATAAGTCCAAGTTGCTAACGGCGCAGATCTGGTTATCGGATATCAATGATTTTTCAGAATTCAACACCGTTTGGGATGCATGGGTTACCCCTGGGGCGTCCCCAACCCGAGCCTGTGTTGAGTCGAAGCTGGTGGTGCCGGCATTAAAGGTAGAAATTGCGGTCACTGCGGCCGTCGAATAAGGAGACCAATATGCAAGTCGCGGAACAATTGATCGTAGAACAAATCCAAATCGGGCCAATGCAGAATTTTGCGTATTTAGTTGGAGATCGCACAACAAGAGAGGTTGTCGTTGTGGATCCTGCTTGGGATATTCCTGGATTGTTGGGCATGATTGAGGAGCGTGATTACATATTAACCGGCGCGCTCTTGACCCATTACCACCCTGATCACTGTGGCGGTAGTTTTGGACACAATACGGTCGAGGGGGTTAGCCGCTTACTCGAACATCACAGTGTTCCGATTTATGCCAATGAACACGAAGCGGCGGGCGTGAAGAAAGTCACCGGTATATCTGACACGGATATTAAAAAAGTGACCTCAGGTCAAAAACTGAAAATCGGCGATATCGAAATCGAGTTTCTGCACACCCCAGGTCACACGCCAGGGTCACAATGCTTTCGAGTTAAAAACACCTTAATCTCAGGAGACACGCTCTTTATTGACGGTTGCGGGCGGGTGGATCTGCCAGGGTCGAACACCGAGGACATGTTTCGGAGCTTGCAGCAGCTGGCGAGCTTGCCCGATGACACGTTGTTACTGCCCGGACACAATTACAGTGCGGTGCCCCATGCCACGATGGGCGAAACCAAGCGCAGCAACACCTATCTCAAGATCAAAGACCCTGAAACCTGGAAAATGATGATGGGTGGGTAAGCTCTAAAAGTCCGCGTGACCGGGTGTTCTTGGGAAGGGGATAGCATCTCGGATGTTGTCCATGCCGGTCACATAGTTCAGCAGTCGTTCAAAGCCTAAGCCAAAGCCAGCATGGGGAACTGTGCCGTAACGCCTAAGATCTCGATACCACCATAAGCTCTCTCGCATCGCTTCATCGGGTATCCTTGCGTCCAAGACGTCTAAGCGCTCCTCACGCTGACTGCCCCCAATGATTTCGCCAATTCCCGGCGCGAGCACATCCATCGCGGCCACCGTTTTTTCATCGTCATTCAGACGCATATAAAAGGCTTTGATATCCTTCGGGTAGTCTAATAGGACGACGGGTCGGCCGACATGGGTTTCAGCGAGAAAGCGTTCATGCTCGCTTTGTAGATCTCGGCCCCAGGCCACTGGGAAATCGAATTTTTTACCCGAAGCCTCTAGAATTGTAATGGCCTGTGTGTACGACATCCGCTCAAAAGGCGCCTGCACGACGGTTTCAAGACGACTTCGAACGGTGTTATCGATCCGCTCATTGAAGAAATCGATGTCCTGCTGGCAGTGCTCGAGGACTGCTTTCAAGCAGTGTTTTAAAAGCGCCTCAGCCAGATCGGCATTGTCGGCCAGATCGGAGAAGGCAATCTCAGGCTCAACCATCCAAAATTCAGCCAGGTGGCGTGAGGTGTTGGAGTTTTCAGCCCGAAAGGTTGGGCCAAAAGTGTAGACTTTGCTCATGGCAAGGCAGTAGGCCTCGACATTTAATTGTCCAGAAACGGTGAGGAAGGCTTCCTTGCCAAAAAAATCATCTTCAAAACTGACATCTTTTTGATTGACCAGGTCTAAGGTGCTCACGCGAAACAGTTCACCCGCGCCTTCACAGTCGCTTGCTGTGATTAACGGGGTGTTGATCCAATGAAATCCGTTTTGAAAAAAATAATTGTGGATCGCATTCGCCAGAACCGTTCGGACGCGAGTGATTGCACCAAAGGTGTTGGTTCTGGGACGAAGATGGGCAACGCTCCGCAGATACTCAAACGTGTGCCGCTTCTTGGCGATCGGATAGGTTTCGGGATCATCGACCCAACCATGAACCGCAACGGACGTGGCCTGAATCTCAACCGCTTGACCCCGGCCTTCTGAGGCGGTGAGCTCTCCGATGATGGTGACCGAACAGCCTGTGGAGAGCGCGAGAACTTCGCTCGTATAATTGGTGAGGGTTGCCGGAATGACGGCTTGAATGGGATCGAAACACGACCCATCGTGTACGGCCACAAACGAAAACCCTGCCTTGGAGTCTCGTTTGGTCCTGACCCAACCTTGAACTTGAACGCTTTGACCGAGTGGCGGGTTCGCCTTAAATAGGCTGGAAATTGGGTGAGTTTGCATAGGACAATGACTCTCGATGGAAGGCTGCTATATTAACAGCTTTCGACTGGTGAGGATCAAACGGACTCGCCGGCGAGGCCCAATCTGTCTGCTGCAATCGCTCGTAATGCGCGCTTGTCGATCTTGCCCGAGGCGATTCGAGGTAGTGGCTCTGCCTGAAGATGAATGTATCTGGGAATCTTAAATTTCGCGATGTGAGACGCGAGTTGGGTCTGGATGTCGGTGATGTTGAGATTATGCTGAGAATACAAGGTCGCACCAACTTCCTCGCCCAAGCGCGCATCGGGAACGGCGTACACGCTGGCTTCAAGTACCTGATCCAGCGCGAGTAAAGCAGCTTCGACTTCCGCACAACCGATATTCTCGCCGCCCCGAATGACGAGATCTTTGATTCGATCAACGATGAAGAGATACCCCTCATCGTCTAAGTAGGCCACATCGCCGGTTTTGAGCCAGCCATCTTCAAAGGTTTCGGCGTTGGCTTCAGGGCGATCCCAATAGCGATCGATTACCGATGCGCCACGAATCCGCAACTCACCGCGTTCGCCAGAAGGGAGTGGGTTGCCCGCATCATCGACAATTAAAATGTCGAGGACCGCTGAGCATCGGCCGGAACTGGCCGGCCGCAACAGATAGTCTTCGCCACCGATACCGGTGCCAATGGCATTGGTTTCTGTCATGCCCCAACCGGTGCTCGGCAACGCGTTGGTAAACGCCTCGGGAATGTTTTGAACCTGTGCTGGGGCGCGCGGCGCGCCACCACCCCCGACGGACAATAAGCTGCTGAGGTCAGCATTGGTTTGCTTGCCAGCCTCAATGAGATCGCCAGTCATGGCCGCCGGGGCGACAAAGGAGGTAATGCGCTCTGATTCAATCAGTTGGACTGCCTGCATGGGGTCCCAGCGATACATGGAAACCATTTTGCGTTGGGCTCTGTAGGACTGTAAGAAGACCGCATGGGAACCGGTTGCATGAAATAACGGTACTGCGAGTAGGGTTGCGGCTTGCTCGGTGGCCGGCGGTGGTGACACGCCTAATTCCAATTGTCGAGCTGCAAGATCAAGCTCCCAGGAGAACAGCGCGCTAATGATGTTTCGATGGCAGGATACGGCGCCTTTGGGATGACCGGTTGATCCTGAGGTATAAAAAATTGTGGCGTAGTCATCTGGACCGACCGCGGCCCAGCTAAGGTCTGTTGACGGGTTCTGTGCCAGCAGTTCCGAAAATGACCGACAGCTCGGAAGACTGCCGAGATTTTCATAGCGGGTCCCGATAATTTTCAGACCCAGCTTGTCAGCAATCGGCGCAACGCGTTGCAGGCGCTGCTCATCGGCGATGAAGACTTTGCTACCACTATGGGTTAGGCCGTATTCAATCTCATCGGTTTGCCAGAGCGCGTTCATGCAAACCGCAACGCCGCCCATTGCGGTGACCGCCATAAACGAGATGACCCACTCCGGATAGTTGCGCATAGAGATGGCGACGCGATCACCGTGCTTGACCCCGAATTCACTGGCGAGGATATTAGCCAGTTGCATCGCTTGATCATAAACCTCTGAGAAAGTGAGCCGCTCGTCCTCGTAAACCAAAAAGGTTTTATCCGAGACGTTGTCCGCAAACAGCTGCCCAAGGGTATGGGGCGCATGGGTGAAAAATCGACAGGGCCTGCCATTGATAAGGCCGTTTTCAAGCGCGTAGGGCATACCGGTGGTGGTGAGCGTTTTGATGGCCTCGGTGCGGGATGGGTTCATCCGTTCAGCTCCTTTGATTGATGCTCGAAAACTTTATTTGATGGATTATGATGGTATCGGTTTTTTAAAAGCAAGCGGCGCTGATTCATTAAGCGTGGGGTATAAGACCGCGTCTGGCCCAAAACCCGCATTGCGCTCGGGCCGCGTAAAAAGGTTTGTCAGGCATCAAAATGGGCTTTGGAACAACGACTGGAAATGAGCACGCTTTCAGCCGCGGGCTGACGCAAGACCCGGTTAAACAAGCCAAAGCGCCTCAAGTCATAATCTCTCAAATCGCCGCCGTGGCTTGTAATAACCAAGGCTTCGCGGCTGGATCAATACGGTCGCCAAGCTTTTCAAAAACGGCTTCATGGTAATCATTCAACCATCGTCGCTCTGCCTCGGTGAGCAGGTCCTGATCGATGAGACGCTGATCAAACGGCGCAAAGGTCAAGGTTTCAAATCCCAGCATGCCCGACGTCAAGCGCACCACCACCATGAGGTTTTCACAGCGAATGCCATAGTCGTTGGGTTCGTAATATCCCGGCTCGTTGGATACCACCATGCCAGGTAGCAATGGGGCGGTGGGGTGTGGTGATTTGCCAATGCGTTGAGGTCCTTCATGCACACTCAGATAACAACCCACACCATGGCCGGTACCATGGTCAAAGTCTTTGCCGATCTCCCAAAGGAATTGCCGTGCTAGCACGTCTAACTGATGGCCCTGAACCCCTTCTGGGAAGCGGGCGGTTGCCAGCGCGATGTGGCCTTTTAGGACCCGAGTAAACAGGTCCTTATGATCAACTCTGGGCGCATTGATGGCGATTGTTCGAGTGACGTCGGTTGTACCGTCGAAATATTGACCGCCCGAGTCGACGAGATACAGTGAGTTCGGCGTGAGCGCGGCAGGGACGCCATTGGTGTGTGAATAATGGGCCATCGCAGCATTGCTGCCTGCTGCGGAAATGGTTGAAAACGAGAGGTCTTTAAGTTCCGGTAAGGCGCGGCGAAATTGCTCGAGTCGATCCGATAATACGCCTTCGTCAGGGTAGTGGCCCTTGCTAACCTCTTCGTCAATCCAACAGAGGTATTCGCTGAGGGCCGCGCCATCACGGATGTGTGCCGCGCGTATACCGCTGACCTCCACGGCGTTCTTTTGCGCCTTTGGTAACTCAACCGGGTCCTTTTGTTCAATTAAGCGGCAATCAGAAGACAAGCAAGTGAGGGCCGTTAGCGCATTGGTGCTATCCGGGTCCAACAAGATACTAGGTTGTTGGGCGCCGTAGCGCTCTAAGAAGCCTGAAAAATCAGCAGCGTCGTGCACGAAGACCGATTTGCCAACATGTTCGGTAAAGCCATCCGGAATTTTGGCAGGGTCGATAAACAAATGCTGCGTTCCGTCACTGAGCAAAATGGATTGACTGAGCAGGACCGGTAAGTGCGGGACATCATTACCACGAATGTTCAGCAGCCATGCGATGGAGTCCAGTTGGCTGATGATGGCAGCGTCAGCGCCTGCCGCTTTGAGGCTTTCTGCAACCCGCGAACGTTTTGATGTGCTGGACTCGCCCGAATACGCCTCACTCAAAAGGATTGCGGGTGACATCAAAGCCGCTGGGCGATCCGTCCAAATATCATCGATCAGATTGTGGGTTAAGGCCTGCAAGGTGATGCCCAGGTCGCGCAGTTCAGCCTCCACCGTTTTAAAAAATCGATAGGTTACAACCCGACCATCCAGCGCAACGGATTGACCGGGCAGTAAAGTCTCTTTTAGCCACGCCAGCACGGGCTCGCTGATGAGATGGTGATGTTCAAAGAGCGGCTCTGGGCACTGGTTTAAGGCTTGCAACGTGTAGCGGCCGTCCGCAAAAAGCGCGGCCTGCTCCTGGGTTACAACGAGCGTGCCGGCGGATCCGGTGAAACCGGAGAGGTAGGCCAAGCGTTTATTCTGCTCGGGAACATATTCCCCCAGATATTCGTCTGTTGTTGGCACGATGTAGGCTGCAATGTTGGCCTCGCGCATCTTGGTTCTAAGCATTGCTAATCGCTGGGTAATGGTCGTCATGCTGTGAATCCTTGAGTGATCGTGAAACCCGAGTGCTAGACGGCGTAGTGGTCTAGTGCGACGCGTCTCTGCGCGGAGATCATCTCAGATCTCACGCACGGGTAAAAGGCCGTAGCGGTCGAGTCTTGCTAAAAGTTTGACTTGGACGCTGGCTCGGAAGGCGCGCGATGATGAAGAAATAGGCCGAACCATGCCCAAAGGCCTGATTCAAAGCGATCAGCTCGGTGGTAAAGTTTCAGCGATTAATGCATCCTTTAATGACAGAAATCGGTAGGGGAATCGCCATGATGAATCTTGTTCAAATTGAGCAGCATCAAGGCTGGGCGGAAATTATTTTAGACCGGCCAGCGCGCCGTAATGCACTAACGCCTGGTTTGGCAGCGCAACTCACAACGGCCCTAGAAGGCTTGTCACGCTCTGCTGAGGTTGCGGCGATCGTGCTGCGCGGCGCAGATCATTGCTTCTGCTCAGGGATTGATTTAAAAGCGCTACAAAGTAATGAAGACCCTGGTAGTGAGGATGGTGTTTGGCATCAGGCGTCGATTAGAGCCTTGCATCTCGCGCTTTATCGCTGTCCCAAGCCGCTTATTTGTGCTTTAGAAAAATACGCGATTAATGCCGGTGCCGCGCTTGTCTTTGCCTGTGATTTAGTTGTTGCCGGGGACTCGGCCTTTCTTCAGATTGGCGAGATTCAGCAAGGCTCGGATATCCCAATCAATGCGGCCTGGTTGCGCCTGAAAACATCAGAGCAAACCCTTGCGCGGTTGGCTTTATTGGGTGATCGAGTTGGCGCGACGGAACTTGCGCACATTGGGTTAATTCAATCGGTGGTGCCCGATGACGAGGTGTTAACCCAAGCCAGAGTTTGGGCCGCCCGATTGGCCAGTTTTCCCGTCGGCGCCGGCGATGTCATCATTAATCGTATTCGAAGTTTTAGACCGATGGATCCCGAAACTGTGTTTCCAGTATCGACCAACAATGCCTTGCTGACCGCCGCCCAAGTTAAAAGCTGACGACAGCGCTGGATGCTTACAGCATCACTTTGATCAACAAAATGGAATGAAACCATGATGCAAACCCCTAGGGAGTCGACTTGGCTTGGCCATCCGCCCGGATTATTTGTTTTATTTGCGACCGAAATGTGGGAACGGTTTAGTTATTACGGGATGCGGGCCCTGTTGATTTTATACCTCACCAAGCACTGGTTGTATGCCGATGGTGAGGCCGCGATGATTTATGGTAGCTACGCGGCGATGGTCTACGCCGTTCCAGTGTTGGGCGGCATGATTGCCGATCGGTATCTTGGCCTCCGCAAGGCGATTATTTTTGGCGCGGTATTGCTGGTTGCAGGGCATCTCGGGATGGCCTACGAAGGTCCGCCCGCGGTTGTTATTGGCGAGACGGTTGAGCGGTCAGCCCAACATGAGCAAGCTTTCTATCTTGCCCTGTCGTTTATTATCGTCGGGGTTGGTTTTTTAAAAGCGAATATTTCAACCATTGTGGGCGGGCTTTATGGTGAGGGTGATCCCCGGCGTGATGGTGGCTTTACCATCTTTTATATGGGGATCAACCTAGGCGCTTTTGTGGCGACGCTTCTGTGTGCGTATTTGGGCGAAACCTATGGCTGGCGATACGGTTTTGGTTTAGCTGGGATCGGTATGGTGATCGGGTTGCTGACGTTTTTACTCGGCTCGAAGTATCTCGCAGGACTGGGCCTGCCACCAGCGCCGGCGGCTTTGGCGGCTCGACGGTTCGGTGTCTCGCTGGAACATCGAATCTATGCGTCAGCCGTCGTGTTTGTGGGTCTGATTTGGTTTGCGATTCAGAATACTCAGGAGATGGGGGTCGTATTGACCTTGTTTACCAGCGTGATCACGGCCTACGTGATTTGGTTTTCGATTACAGAATGTACGCCCCAGGAGCGAGATCGAATGTTGTCGATGTTGCTGCTCATGTTTTTGTCAGTGGTGTTTTGGGCGTTGTTCGAGCAGGCCGGATCATCCTTAACGCTGTTTACGGACCGCAACGTGGACCGTGGTGATTTTTTCACAGCGGGTATGTTTGGCAGTTTGAATTCCCTGTTTATTATCATGTTTGCGCCCATCTTTGCGCTACTTTGGGTCATGATGGCCCGCGTTCAACGCGAACCGTCCACCCCAATGAAGTTTGGCGTGGCCATTTTACTGGTCGGCCTAGGGTTTTATGCCTTGGTGCTGGGTGCGGCTTATGCCGGGCCTAACGGCCAGGTAGCAGTCGTGTGGTTGGTGCTGATGTACTGGCTGCATACGATGGGTGAGTTGTGTCTTTCCCCCGTTGGCTTGTCCATGGTCACCAAACTATCGGTGCAACGGGTTGCTGCCATGATGATGGGGGTTTGGTTCTTATCGAGTGCCTTTGCAGCCTACGTCGGCGGTTGGATTGCCAGTTTGATGGCCATAGAAGGCGCTGGCGGCGATGTCCCTGGTACGGCATCCCTTGCGGTTTATGTGACCGTGTTTGAAAAGCTGGGATTGTTGGCGGTCGTCATGGGTATTGGTTTAATGCTGGTCGCGCCGATCATTGCAAAACGGATGCGTTAGACCTGAGCAAGCTCAGATGACGTTCGCCGCGGGGGCCTGGGTTAACACCCTTTCCGCAGGCCAAGACCAAGCCTGAATGGCCGATCTAGCCGGTTGCTGCGATCCTTCTGCGCGCCTGTTAATACAGACGCATTCGATACGGAAGAATTTGATTCAGAAGGATTGCATGCAGAAGCTTTAAACAGCTTGGAAGCGCATCGAGATTGAATTGACGCAGTGCCGGGTGTTTTTTTCGGTGATGCGCTCGCCTTCGAAGACATGACCCAGGTGGCCATCACACTGACTGCAGAGAATTTCGACCCGGTGGCCATCGGCGTCGACTTCCCGACGAACCGCGCCGGGTATTTCATCGTCGAAGGCAGGCCAGCCGCAGTGGGCCTGAAACTTGTCTTCAGAGCGATACAGCGGCTGATCACATTGGCGACAAACGTAAACGCCGGCATCAAAGTGATCGTCGTATTCTCCGGTAAAAGGCCTTTCAGTGCCTTTTTGTAGAATGACCCAAGATTCTTCCGGCGTCAGTGGTTTTCGGTGATCTGTCATCAGTGGTCCTTTTTAGAGCGCTTGCTGTCTTTGCAAGCAGGTTACCAAAGATTGAGCGGCGAATGAAAGCGTCTGATGATTGAGACCCTTTTTGGGTTTTCCGCAAGGAAAGACCTGGCGATTGCGAGCTGATGCGCACCTTGGATTCCCTGCGGAGTCGCGTCTTCGGTCCACCACAGGGTCTGGATCGTTTGATTGCTTGGTGCCGAGGCGGTCCGGTCCTGAGGCGGTGAGGCGGATTGTTAGCTGGTCGCCGCATGCTGAAATGGCGCGCGTTTGATTGAACGATGCGGCGCGCTGTTTGATCAGCCTTGAATGCGCGGTTCTTGCATGCCAGATACGGGTCAGCATTACGGTCTGGAATTTGGATTGACTGTCAATAAAGCTTACAGTGTGCTGGTCGGGATGCGCTTGACGCGGGGGCTTGATCCAATGGGAATTAAGGCTTGGCTAGGCGCCTTCCGCTCGATAACCTTTTTTGTTGAGACCAAATTGTCTTTAAACCCATTCAGGAGCGCAGTATGACGTCATATTCAGGTCAGTGTCTTTGTGGTGATATCACCTATGAAATCTCGGGGGAGCCGTCAATGGCTGGGGTTTGCCATTGCAAAAACTGCCAGCGCCAAGCGGGTTCGGCGTTCTCGACGTTATGGGGCGTTCCAAAGACCAGCATTACGTTTTCGGGTTCTGAACCCAAACTCTATTTAGATGCTGAGACGAGCAGTGGCAATCAGGTTGAGCGATATTTTTGCGGACGTTGCGGGTCGCCCTTGTACTCCTTGATTCCGGCTCAGGCTGAGATGTTGTTTTTGAAGACCGGCACGTTGGATCAAACGGATAGCTTTGCACCTCAGTTCCATGTTTGGTGTGATAGCAAACAAAACTGGGTGGAATTGGCCGAAGGGGTGCCGCAGATGGCAACCCAAGGTTAAACCCATGGTCTTTATAGGCAGGACTTGATGCCGGGTAATTTGGGTCGTGATCATCCAGTACACAAGTTGCGGCGAGAATCCGGCGTAACCCAGGAGAAATAATGTGATTCGATTCGAGTATTATCTCCGGCGGCAGCCGCATGTCAGTTCAGAGGGGTTTCAGGTCGCTTGGCAAGATGGCCTGCAAACCGCTTGGTTAGACGTGCTCAATAGCCTCGGTTGCCTGCGCGCATTGGCGGTACTCGGACAGCACAATGACCTGTTTGATCAAATGAATCACGCTCGAGGTGGCTCGATGCAAGCCCCTTTTGATTTGGTCGTTGAACTTTGGTGGACAACCGATGCCGGGGCCGTTCGGGCTTTGACAGGCGGTGGCCTTGAGCGGCTTGCGGACCTGGTTGCGGCGCAAGCCGTTTGGCTGGATGCGCCGCGGTCCCCCGCATGGCTTGCGATGGAATACCCTCAAGTCAATCCAACCCCTGAAGATTTGCTAGCAAGTGCCGGCGGCGTCCTGAAAAAACTGCAGTTCCCGCTGCAGCATCGTCGCGATCTATCAGAAGCCGCGGCACGGCAGTATTGGTTGCAATCGCATGGTCCCCTCATTCGGCAACACGCACCCGACTCAGGCATCGCGCGGTATGTCCAGGTGCACCGATTGGATCATCCCGTGAATGCAAACATTGCTGCTGCTTTGGGTTTCGAGTGCCCAGTTTATTTAGGACACGCTGAGGTTTGGGTGGGGCCGGACGGTGGCACCCAAGATGCCCGCCGGAACGCGAGTCGTGCAGCGGTCGAAGACGAAGCAAAGTTCATCGACTTTGCCGCGTCCACGCTGTTCACCGGTATTGAAACCCGCCTGATTGAATGAGGGCGATGCTAGGGCCTTTATAAACCGTAAGCTTTCCTCAGCAGGGTCATGGGGTGGGCCGCCAAGTCTACCGATTCAGAAAGGTTTGCGATGTGAACCGCAGCCATCGGACAATCGCTGGCAAAATGCTTGGCTTGTTTTGAGTCCACAAATTTTACGACAGGCTTGGCAATTTTGACCGATTTTGCACGAGTCTCTTCTTTTACCGCATAGGTGCCATCATGGCCTGAGCATCGCTCAATCGTATGCACGACGGTATCGTTCACTAAATTCAGGATATCACGGGTTTTATTACCAATATTTTGGACTCTGAGGTGACATGCGACCTGGTAGCTGACCTCTCCGAGCGTTTCTTTAAAATCTAATTTTAGGCCACCTTCTTTGTGTCTTAGGAAGAGGTATTCGAAGGGGTCAAAAAACGCGTTTTTGACCTTTAAGACGTCCGGATCATCGGGATACATCAACGGCAATTCTTGCTTGTACATGAGGACACAAGACGGGATGGGGGCGATTAAATCAAAACCTTGATCGACGAGTTTCGCGAGTACGGGAATGTTCTTTTCCTTCAGTGCATTCACGCTATCTAAATCACCCAGCTCTAATTTGGGCATGCCGCAACAGGCTTCTTTGGGCACCAGTTCAATATGAATATCGTTATGAGCGAAGACATGGGCGAAATCTTGGCCAAGATCTGGCGTGTTGTAATTGCCGTAGCAGGTAGCATAAAGCGCAACCTTACCCGTTGTGCGCCCGAGGGGGGCGGGTGATTTGGGGGCGGCCGAAAACTGCTTGCGCAGCGTTTTACGGTGATATTCTGGTAATGGGGCGTCAGCATGCACGCCAAGCGTTGTCTCCAGCGCGTTCCGAAAGAGCTTATTTTTGTTTAACGCATTGGCCGTAACATCGACCAGCGGTATGGTCGTGAGGGCCTTACCCATAGCGTCGGTGCTGGTTAATAAATTGTCTCGGAAGCTTCCACCATCGGCTTTAAACTTCTGGGCCTTGGCGCGGAGCATCAAATGGGGAAAATCGATGTTCCATTCATGCGGCGGTACATAGGGACATTTGGTCAGATAGCACAGATCGCAAAGGTAGCACTGCTCAACGACATCAAAAAAGTCGTTCTTTTCAACGCCATCAACTTCCATGGTTTCGGATTCATCGACCAAGTCAAACAGGGTTGGAAAGGCATCACACAAGCTGACGCAGCGGCGGCAACCATGGCAGACATCATAGACGCGCTCTAATTCCTCGTTGAGTGAATCCCGCTCCCAGAAAGTATCTTCCTGCCATCCTAAAGGGTGACGTGTTGGGGCTTGTAAACTGCCTTCACCTTGTTGGGCCATAACCTGAAAATCCAAGAATAATGAGAAGGTTAAGTTTAGGGCCTTGCTCGCCGACGTGCTAATGAATCTTTTGATTCGTCCCGATTCACAAAATCAATGGCCGTTTTGGCAGTGCCGCAGGCAAGCCCTGCGCGCAAGATGACGTCGGCGCTCTGGTTGTAAGCTCGATATTGCCGCAAGCAATCGAATGCTTGATTGGGCGCCTCTCTCAGGCTGAGCCTAAGTCCTCTTGTTCTATGGGAATGCGGATCTCAAAGGTCGCGCCTTGGCCACGGCCATCTTTAACGAGACAGATCTGGCCAGCGTGCAGTTCAGTGATGATACTGCGACTGATCGATAGGCCAAGCCCCGTGCCGTCACCCACTTTTTTTGTGGTGTAGAAGGGCTGAAAGATCTCCAGCGCAATCGCATCTTCGATACCCGGACCATCATCGGATATTCGAATGACCACTTGATCGCCATCTTGATAGCTGTCGATATAAAGGTTGCCCGACGCCCCCATGGCTTGTAGGCCATTCAGAATAAGGTTCGTGAAGACTTGGTTCAACTTGCCTTGGTTACAATGGATTAAAGGAAGGTCACCAAGGGCTAAATGAATTTGATACTGGGCACTGATTTTGTTTCGGAGGACATTCAGGGTCGATTTGATGCCTTGGTTCAAGTCGGCGCCTGAAAAGGCGTCCTGGTTGCTGTTTCTTGAGTAGTACCTGAGGTCCCGAACGATTGTTTGGATGCTGATCAGGCCGTCAATGGTTTCTCGAATTAATATCGGTAGGTCCTCTCGGAGATAGTCGGCATCAGCCCGTTTCTCTGCGTCCCAGTCGGGAGAACCCGCAGCACAAGCTTCGAGTAAAATGGGCAGCTGATCCTGAAGCGAATTAATGTTGGTGAGACAAAAGCCGACCGGGTTGTTGATCTCATGCGCGATGCCCGACGCCAATTCACCAACCGATGCCAGTTTTTCATGCTGCACCATAATGGATTGGTTGCGCTTAAGGTCTTCGTAGAGACGGTTTATTTCCTCGTTTTTGTCATACAGCTTGCGAGACAAGTCTTCGAGCAGGTGCTCTGCCTCATTGCGGGCCAATTTTTCGCGTTGGTAGGCCTTCTCATAAGGATTATCTGACATGTGAGTTAGGCTAAGCTCACCAGCAGCCCACAGTGGTCAGCGCCGTGATGCGCGCAGGGCTCGTGCGCGATGGTGTAATCATGGCCGAAGTGTGATGCTGCCCCATCGATCAGGCCTTCGGCCAGTCGGCAAAGATTTCGGTTTGATTCGTACTTCAAAAACAATTGATCCTGACTGCGTCGGTCTGGCTCGAATCCGGGCGTAATGGCCCCAGGATAGAGTTTGACGACTTCGACGTGGATCACGCTGTCTAAAGATTCCAAGAAATCCAGCATATTAGCGTGACCATCGATCAGCTGCGGGTAACGCTTGTAAAAAGCGGGAAACATGAACTGGCCGAAAGCAAAGACAAGATCGCTTGCAGGGATGTTATTGCGTTGACTGAGAATACCGACCAGGTTGAGGAGTCGCTCATCGTCGTAAATCGCAGTTGATGTATAGATGCCGCTCTCATCGGCTTCGTCAAGCACGTTGTTCCATTCTTCTAAACCAAGCTGTGTTTCCACCATCTCGGCTAAAATATTCATAACGATACCTTTCATGCCTTGCTCCTTGTTCCTGATCGATCGTTATGTGGGGTCGCGGCGATCAGAAAAAATAGCCAACGCGTGATCCCCAATACACCGCGTCATGCGTCAACAAAAAAGTTAAATCGGGTCAGCAGAAGCGTTCGACACAGATAATCTATAGACGGGTTAATCGATCTGCTAACTGCTTTGTAGCAAACATCGAATAAATTACCAAGGAATCTTTTGCCCTCGCCAGTCCCAAAAAGATCCTGTGTTGGCTGGCGTAAGCGTATCGAGCAATTGGAGGCAGTGCTCGGCGGCATCCCCGGGGCTTAGCGTGACGCTGGTCGAACCGGATTTTAGAAACGGTGTTGATAGCGCGGTTCTAACAGTGCCGGGGTGATACGCAATAAGCGTTGCCATCGGCAGACTTCTTTGCCATTCGATTGCAAGGGTTTTAACGGCCATATTGAGAGCCGCCTTCGCGCATCGGTAGCTGTACCAGCCTCCCAAGTCGTTGTCAGCAATTGAGCCCACGCGAGCTGATAGCGCGACGATGATCGGTTGATTGCTGGCTTTGAGTGCTGCTTGGGCATGTTTGGCCAGGTTTAAAATGGGCGCGGTATTGATTTCAAAGGACATCATCATGTGCTCGGCATTAAATTGCCGAATACTTTTCTCGGGGCCGTGATAAGGGCTGGTTAAAA
>JAFMIA010000077.1 GCA_017854255.1 Pseudomonadales bacterium | reverse complement strand
GGTTTCCTCAAAGGCCGGTATGATTTTACACAGGGTCGCCTCGAGCAAACTGTCACCACTGGGTAAGGACGCGAGGCGTTTATCGCTTCCAAAGCGGCGGCCTCGACCGCCTGCCAGTACGACTGCGCCGAGAGGGCCCAAGGGTTAACCGACCGCTCGAAAGTCCGCTTGCACGGTGTTGCCAGCAGTGCTTCGCAGCGCTGTGAGCTGCGCTAAAATGGCAATCGCGATTTCAGCTGGCGTTTTGCTACCAATGGGTAGGCCAACCGGCGCATGCAGGCGCGCGATCAAATCATCCGAGATATCCAGTTGTTTGAGACGGGCTTTGCGGTTTTCAGAGGTTTTCGTCGAACCCATGGCGCCAATAAAATAAGCATCGGTGGTCAGCGCTTCCATCAGACCCATATCATCAATTCTGGGATCATGGGTTAAGGCAATGATGGCGGAAAAGGAATCCGTTGCTTGGGCCCTAATGGCGTCGTCCGGGTAACTGGTGATCAGCTGAACGCCCTCGACCGGCCACTGCGCCATCAGGTTTGCTCGGGGATCGCAAACCACGACTTGATAGTCCAGTGCCTTCGCCATCTCAGCGAGGTATTGCGAAACTTGCCCGCAGCCAATTAAAAAGAGTTGGTGGCGCGGGCCAAAGGTTTGGTGCAAGGTTTTCTTGCCCGGGGTGTTGTCGAACGCGCCGTCAAACTGGAGATGTCGAAACCGCTCAGTCTCGGTGAGGGTCATATCACCGGTTGCGATATCCAAGGTTCGCTCGATGCACGCGCGCTGTTCAATCCGCTCGGTAATCGCTTGGAGGGTGTCCAGGTGATGCTGATCGACAAAAGGCTCGATCACGACATGGAGTTGACCACCGCAAGGCAGGCCAAAGCGCTCTGTTTCGGCCTGGCTGACACCGTAGACCAGCACTTCTGGGCAAGCGTTGGCCATCTCGCCGCGTTGTAATTTTTCAAGCAGGTCTTCTTCAATACAACCGCCGGACAAGGAGCCTGCGATTTGGCCTTCGCTGTTACAGGCGAGTAAGGATCCGATGGGCCTGGGGGACGACCCCCACGTTTTAACGACGGTGCACAACCAACTGGGTCGACCTTCTAAGACCCACTGCGTGAGTTGTTTTAAGACCTGTTGGTCAGCGTTTTCCATGGCCATAGCGGTTTGCGGTTACAATGTTGGGCGAGTCAGAAGTGTACAACATTTTACCTAACAAGGGAGGTCGGGCGCGGTCATGGCGACACTGCAATTAGCCTTACAACTACCGCAGGATATCGATTTACGCGGCTTTTCATTGTTGCTGCACACTCAGAATATTGTCCATCGGATTACCCTTGAAGGGGTTTATCAAGTCGTTTGGATTGGCTCGGATGAGGATCCGGCGGCCGTCGTTACGCTCTATCAAACCTGGCTAGCGCAAGCGCCCGTTGAGGGGGCCGCGGGCCCCGGTCTGATGGGGCGTCTCATCAAGAATGCACTGGCCTTTCCGCTGACCGTTTTGATCATTGTTTTAAACTGTGGCCTCGTTTGGGTTGGCCTGAAGGCCTCGGAAGGGGATTTTTCGGGCTTGATTCAGCAACTCACGATGACGCCCATGACGCTGACTGGTGGGTACCTGGTCTTTGAGCCTCTAACCGCTACTTTTGCGCAGCAGGCCTACTGGCGGCTCGTGACGCCGATGCTGTTACATTTCAGTTGGCTGCATTTGGCTTTTAATCTGTTGTGGGTTTGGGAGTTGGGGCGTCGAATCGAAAAGTTGCACGGCATATCGCTATTTCTTGCGGTGACGTTGCTGGGCTCCTTAGGCGCCAACCTCATGCAGTTCACGTTATCAGGGCCTTCCCTGTTTGGCGGTATGTCCGGGGTCGTCTTTGCGTATTTAGGATACTGCATGGTTTGGGATCGAATGCGGCCTCGCAACCCGATTGGCCTTGCCCCGGCTGCCTACTGGGTGATGTTGGGTTTCTTAGCTTTGGGATTTACCGGTGTGCTCGATTTACTCGGATTGGGCGCGCTGGCCAATGGCGCGCACTTGGGCGGTCTGCTTGCGGGTGCGGTTATCGGTTTAATGGCCCCGGTCGTCGTTTCAAAGCGGAACGTTAAAGGACGTTGAGCGCCACCTCATACCCCGTATATTTCCGAAGGTTGATGACCGTATGGTCTAGGATCAAGTACTGCGCCTTGATTCCTAAAAGGGTGCCCTCAAGCACCGGTGTTTTATCCAAATTATAAGACTTCACTTTTTCCGGGTATTGGGTCACTGGATAGGTGAAGTGCATGGTCTCGGCCGTCGCGGCAAGCGCCATCGCGCCGGGCTCGAAGTCAGCTTGAATCAAGGCAATCGCGTCAGCGGCGAGGTTCAGTAAGCGGTCTCGTTCTGCCGGTAGGTCTAAAACGTCCCCGGGACCCTTGAGCATTCGTTGCCATTGTGTTCGATCGCTAACGTGGGCTTTTAAGGCCGCTTCCAAAAGTCCGGATTGCCGCCTGGTGGCGGCCGTCATAATCACAAGGCCTTGGGTTGCCCCCTGATCCAGCCAGCGACTGGGTAAGTTTTCAGCTCGGGTTATACCGACTTTTAGACCTGTGGAGTTGGCCAAATAAACCCGATGTGGTTGCATGCAAAACTGCTCGGCAAAGGTGTTGTCCCGGCAGGTCCCCAAATGAAAATGGCAGCGGTCGGGGCTCATAATACAAAGATCGCACGACGCGAGCGTTTGGAAGCACGGATAACAATAGCCCTGAGAGAAGCTTTTTTTGGTTGAGCGGCCACAATGTTGGCAGATGATTTTTTGAAGAAACTCGAGGCGAACCCTTTGGCCAATGAGCGCATTCATATCTTGCGTGGCATCGCCCAATGCCAGGGTGTACTGCACCTCGGTGTCGGCGCGACAGGACATTTTAGAGAGTTGGCCTTGCATTAGATGCCCCTGGATCGGTTAGAAAATCTCATTGTACAGAATCGCGCCCAATCGATGTGAATTTGCGGCGCTGGTGTAGAATGGGGACGTCTCGGCCGCCCTTGGCGGTGAGGCAACAAGAACCCCGCGCGGTTGAGTAAGACAGGGTAAGACAGGGTAAGGCGGGTTCACTAGGCCGAGCGCGATGTAACGCGCCAGCAACCCACACAAAAATGAAGCAATCCAGAACAGTCAGGAAGAGGTCGTTATGAAAGAAGGTCAGCCCAGCGTCATTTATCTAAAAGATTATCAGGTGCCGGATTTTCTGATCGATAAAACGATCTTGCGATTCGAAATCCATGACGACCAAACGCGCGTGATCAGTCAATTGTCGATGCGCCGTAATCCAGAGGCCGCGAGCATGACCGCGGATTTAGTTTTAAACGGCGGACCGGGCCTGACAACCCAGGCGATATCCATTGATGATCGCACGTTGCTCAATAATGAGTACCTAATCACGGACGAGCGCCTCACTTTAAGCGGGCTGCCCGAGACCTTTGAGCTAAAGACCGAGGTCTGCATTCGGCCTCAGGACAATTTAGCGTTGTCCGGGCTCTATCAGTCTGGCGGCATGTTCTGCACCCAGTGTGAGGCCGAAGGGTTCCGCAATATAACCTGGTACCTGGATCGCCCGGATGTGATGTCGGTTTTTGAAACCACGATCGAGGCCAGCGTCAGTCAGTTCCCGGTTTTATTATCCAACGGCAATGCAATCCACCGCGAGATTCAAGGTGATCGTCAACAGGTAACCTGGCAGGACCCGTTCAAAAAACCAGCCTATCTGTTCGCCTTGGTGGCGGGCGATCTTGAACACGTCGAGAGTGACTTTATCACCCAGTCAGGGCGCACCGTGACGCTGCAGATCTTTACCGAACGTCATAATATCGACAAGGTCGATTTTGCGATGGACAGCCTGAAGGCCTCGATGACTTGGGATGAAGTGGCCTACGGGCGCGAATACGATCTCGACATCTTTATGATCGTGGCGGTCGAGAGCTTCAATATGGGCGCTATGGAAAATAAAGGCCTCAATATTTTCAATACTTCTTGCGTGTTGGCGCATCCTGACACGACGACCGATGCTGGGTTTCAACGGGTCGAAGCCGTGGTCGCGCACGAATATTTTCACAACTGGTCTGGCAATCGGGTGACTTGCCGGGACTGGTTTCAGCTTAGTTTAAAAGAAGGTTTCACGGTGCTGCGGGATCAGCAGTTTTCAGCGGACCGCTGGTCACGCGGCGTGTGCCGTGTCGGGCAGGTATCAACACTGCGAAGCGCACAATTCCCGGAAGATGCGGGACCCATGGCGCACCCGATCAGACCCCCTTCCTTTATTGAGATTAATAATTTTTATACGGCGACGGTCTATGAAAAGGGTGCCGAGGTGGTGCGGATGCTGCACACGCTATTGGGCGAGGCTGACTTTCGGTTGGGCACGGATTGCTATTTTGACCGTCATGATGGTCAAGCGGTTACCACCGAAGACTTTGTCAGAGCGCTTGAGGCAGCGAGCGGGCGTGATCTGACGCAATTTCGACGTTGGTATGAACAAGCGGGCACGCCGGTCGTTACGGCATCTGGAGAATATGTAGCGGATCAGCAAATCTATCGGCTAACCCTGTCTCAGCAAACGCCGGCGACCCCTGGGCAAAGCGATAAAGCACCGCTTCACATGCCGATCACGTTAGGACTGATTGGACCGGATGGTCAAGATCTTGATTTTGAGGGTGCTGAGGTCAGTCTAGATGGCCAAAGCCGGAGTCAGGTTTTGTCGCTGACCGAGGCCCAGCAAGTGTTTGAGATAAAAGGGGTCGCGCAAGCGCCATTGCCGTCAATTGCGCGCGGCTTTTCAGCACCGATTAAATTATTGATGGATTACAGCGCAGAAGAACTGGCGTTCTTGTGTCGCCATGACAGCGATCCCTTTAATCGCTGGGAAGCGGGTCAGCGCTTGGCGGTGCTTTCTATCGAGGCTGTGCAGTCGCAATTGGCCAAGGGTGAGGCCCCGGTGGTTATGCCGCTTCTGATTGAGGTCCTGCAGCATCATTTGGATGCAGCGCTGCAGCAAGCCGAAGATCCTGCTTTTGATAGCGAGATGGTCAGCTTATTGTTATCGCTCCCATCCATCCAATATTTGATTGAGTTACAGACTGAGGTTGATGTCTTGCAGCTTTTGGCCGCAAGAGACCAGGTGCGCTTACATCTTGCGAAAGCCTTGTCGGGCAGTTTCTTAGCGGTCTATAAGGCCTATCATGCGTTAACGCCCTTTGAACTCAATGCTCAAGCGGTTGGTGCGCGCAGTTTGAAAAATCTGGCGTTGACGTATCTGTTAGCACCAGCCGATAGCGCGCACCTTGATTTGGCCCTGGCGCAATTTAATCGGCAGGACAATATGACCGATGTGGCCGCCGCGCTCCGTGCGATTGAAAATTGCCAGCATCCTAATGCGCAAGCGTTGCGCGAAACCGTACTGCCGCAGTTTTTTGAGCGTTGGTCGGCTGAGGCGTTGGTCCTTGATGCCTGGTTTTCGATCCAGGCCAGCAGCAGCAGGCCTGGCGCCATCGCGCGGGTTGAAGCCCTCATGCAACACCCGGCGTTTAGCTTAACAACGCCCAATCGGATGCGCAGCGTATTGGGCGGCTTTGCGATGAATATTGGGGCGTTTCATGAAGCCGGGGGTGCCGGGTACCGATTGCTTGCCGAAACCGTGATTGCGCTCAATGGGTTTAATCCCCAGATGGCGGCTCGAATGCTGGGACCACTCACGGGATGGCGGAAGTTTGATCCAAAATATGGCGCTGCGATGCAAGCGGCGCTTCAAATGATTTTGGATTCAGGCGAGTTGTCACCGGATGTCTTTGAGGTCGTCACTAAAACCTTGGCCTGATGGGGTTTTCACCTGGCGTCGCCAGGCGGGGCTTTAAGTCGAGCGTGAGGGTGGGTCCGGGACAAAAGCGGCCGCTATAGTCCCGGGTTAAGGCGTTCGGGTAAAGGGCTTGCTGGCGCTTGAGCGTGAGGCCTCGCCGATAGCTGGGTGACAATGGCAAGTAGGTCACTGCCGCGCCAGTCGCCGCCTTCACCGGTTTGATAGATTGCCGCCTCAAGGGTTCTATAAGGGGTTTCAAGCTCCGGGTAGTCTTTAATCAGGCTCGCCATTGCCCGGGCGCTTGGGAAGGTTTGCCGCCGCCAGCGCTGAAGTTCCGAATAGGTTTTCTGGGGATCTCCAAGCTTAATCGCGTGGGCTAGCTGCCCCAATTCGAATTGAGGTGGCGCTGGGCGCGGCCTTGGTTTTGCGGTTGTGGGTTTTTTGAACCAGGCTAAAAGCGTCAGTAGCCAAACAACCAGCAGAACGACCGCCACCCAGATCGCCCATTGTAGTTGTTGTCTCAGCAGGACGATCTCAGCGTTATCGAGGCTCAACGGTTGGGGCACGGTGGCCGCGCCCAAAGCAGGGGCGGCCTGTGGGGCCGCGCCAATGGCGAGGTTTACCCCCGGTAGTACAGCGACTTCTTGACGGCGCTCTTCAGTATTCCACCAATAAACGTTGATATCCGGTAAGGCCAAGGTGCCTGCCTGGGTCGGAACGATGCCAATGGTCACCACGGATTCTGCGGCCAAGCCTTGTTCACTCGCCAGTTCTTCCACCACTGGCTGATCAATGTAGAGCCGGGCGCCATCGGTGTCCCCAAAGCTGAGCTCCGGCAGTAATGCCGCGGTGACGCCGGCGCCTTTGAGGGTGACTACCCGATTGATCGGGTCCCCAACCACCAAGGGCGAATCGGGGCGGTTTAAGACAGCATCGATGGTAAGGCTCTGGGCCGGCAGCCAACGCTTGTCCTGAAAGCTCGCGGGCACGGGCAAGACGCTGAGGGTATGACCAGAAGACACCGCGTTAACCCGTTCCCGGGATGAAAACAGACCGCCGCGACCTCGGGTGCCGACGAAGGTCTCGGGTGCTAAGACTAACGGGCCACTTTGTTGCGGGAAGATGGCATAGCGTTTTTCCAAAACGTAATACCGTCGATTATTGACCACGGTTTCGAAGCGGCGTTCATTCTCAATAATCTCAACCATGGCGTTCGGCAAATCCGGCGCTGCTGGGAAGTCGCCGGAAATTGAGTCGGCGTAATACAAACGGACGGTGTAAAGCAGCTGCGCTTGGACGTAGACCTCGTCTCGATCCACCAAGGTTTCAAAGAACAGAATCTGCTGCATCTGGTTCCGAGCGGCTTGGGATTGAGCAACAACCCGAATGCCGATTGGATTCGTCCGCTCGGTGCCGACGGTTATCGCTGGGATGAGTAGATTGCCCTGACGTGTCGGTCTAAGCGTTACTTGATAGTCGACGTACGACCGACTGGTCTGGCGACCATTGATTAGTGATATCGAAGAGTTTTGCTGCGACTGCTGGTTAATGATTGTGAAGTCGTTCTCGAGCGCTCGGAAGTCCGGTTCGGTACTGCCTTGATCGGTGACCCGGATTGTCAGGGTCAATACGTCGAATTCGCTGATCTGATTTTGATCAACGGTTGCCGTCACCGCCGAGTGCAATAGTGGGCTGATGCTCAATAGCCAAATTAAGAGCGCTACGTGACGTCGTCGCATTACCAGTTCCTCTCAAAATCTTGTCGCGTTATCTCGCCCTGACGGACCCGCTCTTCAAATTGCTGTTCAAATTTTCGTCTAAGTAGACCGCCAGGATCATCGGGCACCCGCTTTAACCATTGTTCTAGGGCTTGCGCCTCTTCTGGGTCCAATGCCGCATCGGCTTCTTGGACTGCTTGCTCACTCGTCTGATCAGCTTCTTCATCGCGTTGATCTGCTTCTGCCTGCTCGCGTTCGGCTTCTGAATCTTGGGCGTCGTCCTCGGCATTGCCCTCTTGTTGGCTTTGAGCATCTTGCGACGGATCTTGCTCGCCGGATTCTTGGTTTTCCTCGCCTTGACCGCCCTCTTGCGGATTCTGCTCATCAGGCTCGCCCTGATCAGAGGCATCTTGCTCCTGGGATTGCTGCTCGAGGAGCTGCTCGATCAAGGCTTTGTTAAAGGCCGCATCCTCATGCTTGGGGTCGCTGGCAAGCACCTCATCGAAGGCAGCAAGGGCTTTGTCTAAATCCCCAGCGCGGGCGAGGGCATTGCCTCGGTTGTAATCATTTTCAATGCCCTCGCTTGCGGCAAAATCCTCAGCCGCGGCTTGGAAATCTTGATTTCGATAGTGGGCTGTCGCGCGCCAAGCAGGATCTTCAAATAGTGTTGCTGCTGATTCGGGAGCGTCGAGTTCGAGGGCGCTTGCACCTTGCTGATCGCGCGTTTGCCAGAGATCAGTCCAAAAATCAGCGGCCACAGCTTGATCTGCAGGCATCAGGATCACAACTGCCAGGACCCACAACCAGCCGCGCCGAAACCCAAAAATCGCAAGTGGGAGTAGGAGGATAATCAAGTAAGGGCCCAGCTCTTCCCATAGGTCGAAGTCGCGCTCGACGACTCGAAATGACTCATCTAAGCGATTGGGCGGCTCGAGCCAGATGGATAAATCATCGTTCAGCAAGTTGAGTTCTGTGAGCGAGGCGCCGCTCGCATTGGCGAAACGCTGAATGGCATCAAAGTTGACGGCCGGAATGACCAAGCTGCCCTGGGCGTCCTTCAAAAAGTTGTCGCCCATCGATTGCGGCAGCCTGATGGGGGCTCCGCTCTGAGTTCCCACAACCATCAAGGATAAGGGGTACTGATCGTTCAGGGCGCTCGCCGCGCTCAAGGCGGCTGGTGCGTCCCGAACTTCATCTGTGATGACCAGAACGCGTCCCGTTGCCGCACCCGCAGACACGAACAGGCTTCGCGCCAACGTTAACGCGGGGGCGAGTGCGGAGCCCGGCGCCGGCATCATTTCGGGGCCGAGGGTTGATAACAGCGCGAGGATGGTTTTGTTGTCATCGGTGAGCGGGGATACCGCGTGCGCATCTCCGGCAAACACAATCAGTCCCGTCATACCCTCGTTTCGGGCCATCAGCAGGTCGGTAATTTTGCGTTTAGCGTTTACCAGCCGGCTTGGTGTGACGTCCGAGGCGTACATGGACCAGGTCAAATCTAAAACGATAACCAAAGCATCTTCGCGCTCTAAAATGGGCTGGGGTATTTTCTGAGTGGTTGGCCCCGCAACCGCAAGGATTGATACCACCCAAGCGAGCAGCAGGATCGGTAGTGGATTAACGCTCGGTTTCTTTGTTGGCTGAACCATCAGAAAGGGCATGAGCTCAGGGTCGATGGTGTCCGCCCAGGCTGTGGATCGTTGATAACGCCTGAAGAGAAGGACCGCGATCACAACGGCGGGTATTAAGGCCAACAGCCATTCAGGCCGGATGAAGTGAAAGTTTGCAATCCAACTCATGGGGTCACCTTCGCATTATCCCTTGGCGTGAAGGTGCGCTCAGCTAAGGTGGTTTTGAGTAGCCAAAAACCAGCAATGAATAGACTTAAGAGGAGGGCGCTGCCCAGTGGCCAGAAAAATAATGATTTTTCGGGCCGATAGGTTTCTTGATCAACTTCAATGGGCTCGAGTTCGTCGAGGGCGAGATAAATGCTTGCGAGTTCCTGCGTTGAGCGCGCTCTTTGATAGAGTCCGCCGGTAAGATCTGCAATTTCTGTTAGCGTTTCGGTGTCGAGTTCGGCTGATGGGTTCACCGTGCGATTAAACAAAAGGCCAGAGACTTCCATCTGATCTGCGCCAAATCCAATGGTGTAAATGGTGATGCCTTCCTGCGCTGCAAGTTTTGCCGCTTGTATGGGCGATACCTCACCCACATTGTTGACGCCGTCGGTTAGGAGAATGAGCACGCGATTGGCCGCGGGCCGGTCCAGCAGCCGTTTTACGGACAAGCCGATGGCATCGCCGATTGCGGTTTTGCCACCGGCGATGCCGAGCGGTGTCTCGGTCAGTAAGGTGTTGATGGTATTGCGATCGAAGGTAAGCGGCGCTTGCAAATAGGCCTGGCTACCAAACAATATGAGGCCTAAGCGGTCGCCACGCCTTCGTTCGACAAATTCGCCGACCACGGCTTTGACCGCGGCAAGGCGGGTGACCATTTGGCCGCTTAAACTCATGTCTTCAGTACCCATCGAACCAGAGATATCCACGGCGAGCAAAAGGTCTCGGCCGCTGCTTGGCAGGGTAATTGCGTCCCCAACCCATTTGGGCTGACTCCCGGCGATAATAATGGCAAGCCAAAGCAGCAGCACAAGGCTTCGCCAAAGCAGTCGGCTTGATCTGGGTTCTAATTCGGCAGCCAAACTTTTTAAGCGATTAAAGCTCGGCGTTCTTAGCGCCGCTTCTTGCCGATTGGCCCGCGGCAGTAGCCAGGCGAGCAGCGGTAGAGGTGCTAGATAAAAAAACCAAGGCCAGCCAAATTCAATCATAGGGTTTGCTCGCTGGCAGTGGGTGTTGCAACCACGCTCGCCCTTGAATGATTTTTGAGCCACTCAGCGCAGAGCGAAAACAGCGCGGTGAGTTCCTGGCTCGAGTGATCCTGTGTCGCCTCGTAGGGACCATCGATCAGCAGCTCGCCCGGGCCAAGAGAAAACTGGCTGGTTGTACTGGTCGCATCCAGGAACTGGGTCCAGGCTACCCCGGTGAGGGCGGCAACCTCGGCTCGATTAAAGGCCGTCATGGCCACGCGTTTCATCAAGAATTGTAATGCGCTTAGGGCGCGCCTTGCGTCCTGGGTTGTCGCGTGCTCGGCTACAATGGCGGTAAGCTCGCGTTGCGCAAAGCGGCGATAGGCATTGCTTTGGTAGCGCCGATAAAGGGCTCGCATGAACCAAACAAGCCCGAATAAAACAAGTCCAGCAAGCAACCACCAGCCCAGTGCCGGTGGCCAGTCGGCCACCGCTTGGGGCAGATGAAGGTCCCGAAGCTGCGCCAGGGGATCTTCACTCGCAGCGCGAGGCACGATGCCAGGCGCCGCTTGCGGTAGGGTGGTGGGAGCCGCTGAAGCCAGCATTAAAGCTGACCTCTTTGATCAAAAAATTGCGGCAGGTAATCATCGGGTTGCTCAAAAGCTGCGATTTGGGTAAATCGCCCTTGGACTTTTTGAAAGCCGCGCTGGACTTGGCGCGATCTGCCTTCAAACTCTGCCGTATGGCGGGCTCTAGCCTGCCGTGAACGGGTATCGATCTCTTGTATCCCGGCCCCATCGGTGATGCTGTACCGACCGGGCGCTGGCAATGCTCGATCGAGTGGGTCAACGATCTGGACGCCATGAAGGTCATTGTGCCGACCAAGTTGTTTGAGCCGGGTTTCAATCTCGTCGTCAAAGCTTGAAAAGTCGCTGATGATGAAAATGAGGCTGCCGTGTCGGCTGGTTCTTTGTGCTGCTTGGATCATGTCGGAAAATTGATTGCGCTGGCTTCTGGTGCGTGTTTCACCCAGGCTCTGATTAAACGAGAGGCTGTCATGGATCAGTCTGAGGAGCGACTTTCTGCTTCGTCTGGGTCGGGTCTCGAGATGCGTTTGATCGTTAAAAACGATGCCGCCAACTCGGTCACCTTGGTCGAGCGCCGCCCAGCCCAGAAGCGCGGCTAGGCGCACGGCCGCCACGGATTTAAACCGTACTTGCGAGCCAAAATAGAGACTCGGTCCTTGATCCAATAAAATCAACACGGGCCGTTCTCGTTCTTCTTGAAAGACTTTGGTGTGGGTCTTAGAGGTTCTTGCCGTCACTTTCCAATCGATGCTGCGAATGTCATCACCGGCTTGGTACAGTCTGACTTCACTGAAGTCCATCCCGCGGCCCTGATGCTTTGAGCGTAGCTGGCCGGTCATTGGGTTGGTGGCGGTTTGATTTCGAGGTAACGCTAAACGATGCGCTTTGTGGCGCAAGGCAATGAGATCCGCCAGCGTCGCATAGGCGCCGGTGCCGGAAAGCACGTTTGATTGTGCGGCCTCGTGCATCCGACTAGACCGTTGCAACACGCGATAACAGGCGCTCGATAACGTCGTCTGTCGTCACGCCTGCGGCCTCTGCTTCAAAGCTCAAAACCAAACGGTGTCGCAGCGCGTCAAAGGCAACCGCTTGAACGTCGTCAGGTGTGACAAACGCTTTGCCTTGCAAATAGGCATGGCTGCGCGCGCAGATATCAAGCGCAATGGTGCCTCGAGGAGATGCGCCATATTCTAACCAATCAGCGAGTTCTGGATCGACGGCCTTCGGGTTGCGAGTCGCCATAACCAACTCGACGATGTAGTTTTCGACGACAGTCTCCATATGTAAATCGAGTACTTCCTGCCGGGCAGCGAAAATCTGGGCTTGGGTGACAAGGCTTTGGGCGACTGGCGCGGATTGTTGTTTGGCGCGCTGCTCATGGCGGACGATGCGCAAAATGCTGTGTTCGGCATCGGCATCTGGGTAGTCGACCAAGACATGCATGAGGAACCGATCCAGTTGGGCTTCCGGTAACGGATAGGTGCCTTCTTGCTCTATCGGATTTTGCGTGGCCATGACCAGAAAAAGCTCGGGCAGGGCCATAGTGTTGTTGCCATTGCTGATTTGACGCTCGCCCATGGCCTCAAGAAGCGCCGACTGAACTTTCGCTGGCGCCCGGTTGATTTCATCGGCGAGCACTAAGTGATTGAAAATTGGACCTTCTTGGAAAACGAAGGTCCCTTCTTGAACGCGGTAAATCTCGGTTCCGGTTACGTCAGATGGCAGTAGATCAGGCGTAAATTGGATGCGCTGGAACGAGCCCTCAATGCAATTTGCCAAGGTTTTGATGGCTTTTGTTTTTGCCAGCCCGGGTGCGCCCTCGACCAGTAGATGGCCATCTGCCAGTAAGGCCATCAGCAGTCGGTCGACCAAGAGGCGTTGACCCACAATCTGCTCTGAAAGATGTTGTCTAAGGACTTGGATCGGTGCGAGATGATTCATAGCAGGTAACTCGTTTTAAGGATTCTAAGGTGTGGTTGCTAAGGTTAACCTAAGCGCGATCTATAGACCGCATCGGATGTAAAATGTTCCGTTGGTTTATGGGTTATCCAATTCTTCAGACGGTGGGGGTCCACTGTTGTGATTTCAAGCCGAAACGGTTTGTTAATCCTTGACTGAAACGACTTCTCGCATCGTTTAGCCTTAAGCAAGGCAAGACGAAGGCTGGCGGGCTTGACTTGGCAGGCTTTGCTTAAGGCGTTAGAATTTTGGTTCACAGAGGATCTGGTGGCCGGCCGCTAAAGCCGGCACGAGGCGAGCTTTAGAAGCCAGGGATCGGCAACTATTCGGAGACCAAGCGATGCGTGATGTCTCCGAGTGAAATGAGACGCTGCTTTAAGCGAAGGTCTTGGGCAGCGGGTTAATCATTTTGTGCATAAATTGTGCATCTAAGAAAAAGCAGGGAAAAGCTATGAGCAAACCAATCTGGAAAATAGCCGCACTGGCCGTGTTGTTACCATCAACCACCTTCGCCAGCGATGGACTAAACGGGGCAAACACCGCCTGGATCTTAACGGCGACGGCTTTGGTCCTCTTGATGACGTTGCCAGGGCTGTCTTTATTTTACGGTGGCCTCGTTCGAGTTAAAAATATTTTATCGATCCTGATGCAATGCTTTGCAGTGACGTGTGTTGCGTCGCTGTTGTGGCTGCTTGTGGGCTACTCCATGGCCTTTTCAGAGGGCAATGCCTTCGTTGGCGGTTTCGATAACATTTTGATGGGCGCGGTGACGGAAGGCTCAATGGCTGGCGACATACCGGAGTCCGTGTTTGCGATGTTCCAAATGACGTTTGCGATCATTACGCCGGCGCTGATTGTTGGCGGTTTTGCGGAACGGATGCGGTTTTCTTCGATGCTGGTTTTCTCGGGCCTTTGGCTTCTGGCTGTGTATGCGCCGATCACGCATTGGGTTTGGGGCGGTGGCTGGCTTTCTGAGATGGGTCTCCTCGATTTTGCGGGTGGAACGGTCGTTCACGTGACCGCTGGAGTGGCCGCGGTTGTTGCTGCCATGGTCATGGGGCCACGGCATGGTTTTCCGAATCAGCCGATGCCGCCGCATAACATGACGATGACGATCACGGGGGCCGGGCTGCTTTGGGTTGGCTGGTTTGGTTTTAACGCCGGTAGCGCGCTGGCCGCTAATG
>JAFMIA010000076.1 GCA_017854255.1 Pseudomonadales bacterium | reverse complement strand
CTGACCATCAAACAAGGTCAAGCAGATTCGTCCTTGCGTATTATTGCCTCAGCGTGGACTGCGCCGCCCTGGATGAAGGACATAGCAGGTTATTATCAGCCGGGTACGGCGGAAAACAACTACCAAGGCACAGGCGGTCAATTAAAGCCGGGTTATGAGTCGGTTTATGCGGATTACCTTGTGCGCTATCTCGACGCCTACGCCGCGGCGGGTGTGCCGATCTGGGGGCTGACCCCCGTGAACGAACCCGAGGGCAATAGCGGGCAATGGGAGAGTATGCATTTTACGGCGGAAGGCCAGGCCCGTTTTATTCAAGATCACCTAGGGCCAAAATTGCAGGCAAGCGCCCATGCCGAGACCAAGTTATTGATCTTTGATCAAAATCGGGATCGCCTTGAACATTGGGCTGACACCATTTTGAGTCAACCGGATGTCGCGCAGTATGTGTATGGCAGCGCCATCCATTGGTATGCGAGTACCACGAATGTGTATGGGGACGTTTTAGAGCGCGTCCACACGCGGTTTCCCGAATTTGATCTCATTCATACCGAAGGCACGATCGACGATCTGGGTAAGCCCGCACCGGGCGGCATTGGCGACCCGGCCGGCTTCACCGAAACCAATTGGTTTAACAATGATGCGTTCTGGTGGCAGCGCAAGGCAACGGATTGGGCCTACACGGCGAGTTGGGCACCGAATGCGGCCGATCACCCGATGTATACGCCGGTTCATCGTTATGCGCGAAATATTATTGGTAGCTTGAATCATTGGGTTTCAGGTTGGGTTGACTGGAACCCAGTGCTCGATGAACGCGGTGGTCCAAATCATGTTGGCAATTTCTGTGGCGCGCCCATTATGGTGAACCTTGAAACCCAAGACGTCTACTTCACGCCTATTTTCGATGTGCTGTCGCAGTTTAGCCGCACCATACGCCCGGGAGATCAGGCCGTGACGGTTTCAATTCAGGGCGATGCTTGGCCCGAGGACGCGTTGCATGTCGGCGCAACCCTCAGCCCAAAGGGCCTAATATCGATTCAGTTGCTTAATACCCAAATGACGCCCCTAACCTTTGGTCTTGGTTTGCTTGGCCAGCATGCGGTCATCACGCTGCCGGCCAACGCCTTGCAGACGATCCGGGTGGATCTGTCAGCGGCGTTGTCAAAAACGACTTAAAGCAAGTGTTACGAGGGCCTTATTGGGCTTGCCGTCGCGCACGTGGCCAGCCAATGCGGTAAAGCGATCATGAAACGTGGCGTCACCAGAAACTGAATCCAAAGAAGAACAACCGCCCGAGGACAGTGGGCGAGTGATTAATGCCTAGGTGCTTGCGCCAAGGGCCACCAAAGAAAAAGGAGCCATTGATGCTCGCAACCCTTGATGTCGTGATTATTGGACTTTATGCCGTGCTACTCATTGGCTTGGCGACTTGGTTTTCGCGCGAACCCGCAGGGCACGAGAAAACAACGCAGGATTATTTCTTGGCGAGTCGGTCACTGCCCTGGTGGGCGGTGGGTGCGTCTTTGGTGGCCGCGAACATCTCCGCCGAGCAAATTATTGGTATGTCGGGATCGGGCTATGCAATTGGGTTAGCGATTGCGTCTTATGAATGGATGGCGGCGATCACTTTGATTTTGGTGGGTAAATTTTTGTTACCCGTTTTTTTAAAACACAATATTCAGACCATGCCGCAATTTTTGGAGCAACGCTTCGACTCAAGAGTCCGTCTCGTCCTCGCGCTGTTTTGGCTGGCGGTCTATGTTTTTGTCAACCTCACCGCCATTCTGTGGCTCGGGGCACTGACCATTCATACGGTGACGGGATTGGCTTTGAATACTGGACTTGGTTTGATTGGGGTCTTTGCGCTTTTGTATTCCTTATACGGCGGGCTCAAAGCGGTTGCCTTTACCGATCTGCTCCAGGTGGTGCTGTTGATTGCCGGTGGGCTGCTCATCTCGTGGATCTTGCTCGATGAGATTGCGCTGGGCGCTGGACCTTGGCAAGGGTTTGCCGCGCTGCTCGATGCTGCCCCTGAAAAATTTGACATGATTTTGGCACCGGACCATCCCCACTACATCAGCTTACCGGGCCTGTCGGTCTTGCTGGGTGGGATGTGGGTCATGAATGTGTCCTATTGGGGCTTTAATCAATACATTATTCAGCGCGCACTCGCGGCCGATAGTCTGCAGGCCGCGCAAAAAGGCATGGCCTTCGCCGCTTTTCTGAAATTGTTGATGCCCGTGATTGTGGTGCTGCCGGGCATCGCGATGTTTGTGCTTGAGCCCGGTCTTGATGCGCCCGACCAGGCCTATCCTTTGGCGTTGACGTTACTCCCGGTTGGTCTGAAGGGCTTGGTCTTCGCGGCCCTGTTGGCGGCGATCGTTTCGTCTCTCGCCTCTATGATTAACAGTATTGCCACCATCTTTACCTTGGATTTGTACGCGCGGTTTTCAACCCAAAAGTCAGAGCGCCATTTGGTTCGGGTGGGGCGTGGTGCGGCGCTCGGGGCAATGCTGTTGGCGATGGTTTGCGCCCAGCCCCTATTGGGCAATTTCGATCAGGCCTTTCAATACATTCAGGAATTCACCGGATTTTTTACCCCAGGGATTGTCGTGATTTTCATGCTGGGCATGTTTTGGCCGCGCGCTACGGCGAGTGCGGCGCTGACGGCGGCAGTGGGCTCGGCACTGCTGTCGTTTGCCTTCAAAATGGGTTGGCCCGAACTGCCGTTTATTGACCGAGTTGGGCTGGTCTTTGTACTGTGCGGGTTACTCGCTGTCGTGGTCAGCTTGTGGCAAGGCGGCGAAAAGCAAGCAGGCGCCATCGACCTGTCTGAAATTGAATTCGGCACGACCCGGGCATTTAATCTATCGGCACTGATTGTGAGTTTGATTCTCATCGCGCTGTATACCACTTGGTGGTAGCGCAGGCGCCTCGGATGCAGGTTGCCGGCGCAAGTCTGCTAGACCTAAGCGGCAAGATCCTGTTAACGTTTTGCAAGGATCTGAAGAGAATACGCGATGGTTAAGCAACCCCCTATTGATTATATCGAGCGCACCCAAAAACAGTACGAGGCCTTGGGGTATCCTAGCTATCAATGGGTCTATAACGACACCGCAGTGCCCTTGGCGCCCTTAAAGAAACCGTTGTCTGAAGCCAAACTGTCGTTGATCGCGTCGGGCGGGCTTTATACCCGCGGGCAGGTCGCGTTCCACTACAAAGATGATCTGAGCTATCGTGAAATTAACGTTTTTGGGCCCGCCGCGGACCTACGGGCCAGCCACTTTGCTTACGATTTAGCGCCAGTACGCAAGGATCCGAACGTCGTGTTTCCGGTTGAGCCCTTAAAGCAATTAGTGGCCTCGGGCTTTCTTGGCGCGCTTGCCGAGCGCGCCTACACCTTTATGGGGGGCATTTATTCGGCTCGCAAAGTAAAAGATATCTTGGCGCCGGCATTGGCTGCGCGTTTGCTGTCGGATCAACCGGATGTGGTGTTACTCGTCCCGGCGTGACCGGTTTGTCATCAGTCCGTGGGACTGATCGCGCGTCAAATTGAAGCCTTAGGGATTGCCACCTTGTGCCTGTCGAGTGCTTACTCGATTACCCGTGCGGTGCGGCCACCGCGTGCGAGTTTTGTTGACTTTCCATTGGGTCATACCAGCGGCCGACCGCATGCACTAGATGAGCAGGTCGCCATGATGACCGAGGCGCTAAAGGGGTTTGAGGACATCACCCAATCGGGCGATATTAAAACCCTGCCCTATGAGTGGTTGGCCGACCACAGTTGGAAGGATGCGGTGATGCAACCCGCGGCGCGTGGCGACGCTAGCGCGGGCAGTGATTTTAGATTGCCCCGGTTTGATACACCGCAATATCAGTTTGAGGCCGATGCTGAGGTGGCGGACGAGGGTTGTCCGACCTGCGTGTTTCTGACCGGATCAACCGATACCCCAATCTAAAACCAAGACTCAGTCAGTGCCGAAACCGTAACCTTGCGTGTCGGCGCTCATTCTAAACAGGGTCTGGAATTGAAATAGGCGTGCGCTGGATCTACCGCGGTTTTCGAGGGGGGACAATGAACGCAAGTTTAACCCGGCGCGATAAACGGGGTTAAAAAACCGGCCCGATAGGGCCTTTGGCGTAATAGGCTAACGTCAAAATAACAATTGTGCGGTGACAATCAGCAGTTTGAGAGTGATTCGCCGCAATGGGACGTTAGGATGTTTGACCAACGGGATAAGGGGTGTATTGATGCCCACGTCTGTCACGCAACTTGAGCAAGCGCTGACGGCGGGCAGCCTAAAATTGGATGTGGCGCAGCTCGCAAGGCTCGACGAGATCTTCCCGCCGATGGGTCCTGCGCCCGAAGCCTATGCTTGGTAGGGCAGCGGACTAACGGGTCTTTACCGGGGGCTCATGGTCAACCAATTGCCAGATGCGCTCATCGGGTATCCCCATGATGGCTTCATAGGCCCCTGGCGGGTAGTTGGTGAGGTGGGGCCCCTCGGTTTCACTCAGCACGGGCTGGGCGACTGCGCCGGCCTGATCCTGAAACGTCGCGGGCGCTTTGTACTGCGTCAGCTCATCCGGCGTGATACCGGCTAAGGCAACCACTTCCGGGTCGATCCAAGCATTTTGATCTAGCGCCGTTTTTGAATAAGAGAGCTCGAGTGCCAAGTTCTCAGGTCCGGCAAAATAAATAGAGGCGCAAAAGCCATGGTCGACGGGCCCCATAACCGGCACCCCTTTATCCCGAAGCCGGTCTCGCATAGCGAGGAGTGTTTCATGGCAATCGACTCTGAGCGCAACGTGCTGCATGGTGCCGGGCGCGGCATTGGCGCCGGCATTGCCGGCGTGGGTTTGACCGATGGTTGCTGGAATGTTTTTCATGTCAGGGTTGCTGACAAATGCGATGGCGCTCTCATCGTTCAATCTTAAGAAGCCGTGCCAGGTGTTTTCAACGCCATGCATCCAATACAGCGCGACCAGCTCCATGCCAAGCTTGTCGGTAAAAAATGCGATCTGAGCCTTCATATCGGCGGTACAAATGGCGAGGTGATGGAGTCCGTCAATTTTGTTCATCGAGATGTCCTCTTGTGTGATTGGCACGAAATACGAGGCGGTAGATTTCGAGCTAGATCGATATTTCCCCGTGAGTGGCGGCTAAACACTAGGCGCCAGCACCTTCAACCCTGTGACCTTATCGCAAAACCGCTCCGATCTCATAATCCTCAAGCGCCTACCTGAACCAGCGTTCAAAGATTGGGTTTAACGTGCCGTTTTTAAGGCGGCTTGCGAGAAGGCAGAACCGTGACTCGACGCTGCGCGTCTTTTAGCGGTGCAGGCTCTGGACAAGCGATTTCTGGTCTGGTGTTTGTACCGGTTACCAAGTTGCCCATAAAGCGTTTCTTGATCCCGTATTCGGAACAAAAACCGGATCATCGAGCGCGCCTCACGGTAGCGCGTTTTTGCGGTAGGATGGGACAAAGCAAAAACGGAGTCACAGTATGAAAGTCGGATTAGCCTTTGGAAGCAGCATTGCCATTGATGGACCCTCAACGATGGCGCTCTGTCAGCGCGCCGAAGCGGCGGGTTTTGAATCGATTTGGGGCGGTGAGCATGTGATCATGCCGGATGCGATCGGTTCAAAGTATCCGTACACCCCGGACGGTAAAATCCCTGCTGAACCCGAGACGCCGATTCCAGATCCGCTTATTTGGCTTGCTTATGCAGCCGCTGCGGCGCCAACACTTCGCCTTGGCACCTGTATTCTAATCGTGCCCCAGCGTAACCCTTTGATTTTGGCCAAGGAACTCGCGACCTTAGATCAACTCTCTGGTGGGCGGGTCGAGTTAGGTCTTGGTGTGGGCTGGATGAAAGAAGAATTTGATGCGTTGGGTGTGCCCTGGGCGCGCCGCGGCGCCAGGAATGATGAGTATATTGCCGCCATGCGTGCGGTTTGGGCCGCGTCTCATGCCGAATTTCATGGTGAGTTTGTCGACTTTGACCCGGTAACGTGCAGCCCGAAACCCGTCAACGGCAACATCCCAATTTTGGTCGGAGGTGATACGCCGGCGGCGATTGCGCGCGCTGTGAAACTGGCGGATGGCTATTTTCCAGGCGAGGGCGATATCGATCGGCTCCGAGCGTTGATTGGGCGGGTGCACGGCGCTTGTGAAACCGCTGGTCGGGATCCTGCGAGTCTCGAAATCAACGCCATGTTTGGCACGCAAATGAGTGATCCAAAGGCGGGTATTGAAGAAATGCGGGACGCTGGGGTTGGTCGGATTATGATCCCGGCATTCTTCTTTGCAGGCCCAGGTGGGCTTGACCGCATGGCCGCGTTAGCCGAGCAGATCATGCCGCTGGCGGCGGAGTAACCTTGATGCCGTATCAGATTAACCCGGCGGATTAAGTGGCGCGCTATGAGACCGAGGCCCGGAATCGGGTTCGGCAGCTGGCCGAGAAGGCGCGCTATGATCATGAATCCGTCCATGGCGTGCTCGATGCGGGGTTGGTTTGCCAAGTGGCTTTCAGCCAAGGGGATCAACCGTTTATTGTGCCGATGATTTATGGCCGTCAGGAGCAGACGCTGTATTTGCACGGTGCGCGCAAGGCGCGCGTGATTCGTCTGCTTGCGGCCAATCCAAAGGTCTGCGTCCATGTGACCTTGCTCGATGGGATTGTCTTGGCGCGCTCAACCTTTAGTTCTTCCATGAATTACCGTTCAGTGAGCGTGTTTGGATCAGCCGAACTCGTGGATGATCCGGCAGAGAAGGAAGCTGCGCTCCGGGTTATTAGTGAACAAGTCATGCCGGGTCGGTGGGCGGAGGTGCGTCCCTCAACGGACCGCGAGATTGCGATGACAGGGGTGCTGCGCCTTCGAATTGAGTCTGCCAGTGCCAAAATCAGCAGCGGCCCGCCAGATGATGAAGATGAAGACTATGCCGCATCGGTATGGGCTGGGGTTTTGCCGCTGGTATTGCAGGCAGGCGCATTGCAACCGGATCCAGTCCTTGATCCGAATCAGTTGCCCTCAGACGTTATGCTGGCCTTGGAAGCTAAAATTTATTAGGGCTTGATGCTGGGGAATGGTTTGATGGTCAAAGCGGCTGCGACGAACGGCGGCCGTGGGCTCAACGTGCTGATGCCTGCCAAGTTTAAGCGTGGCGCGAGCAATGAAACGGGTCCGAGCGAGAAGGCCCTCAAGCCATCGCGATAACCGAATCATAATTAACCAGCGACTAGAGCATTAGCGCTCGTGCCGTCAAGGAAACCAACTTATGAATACTGTGAAACAACGTTGCATTAAAGCCTGCATGATCTTAAGCCTCATAGTGGCGCCCTTAGGGAGCTCGGCTGATGACTTTGTTGCAGCCGAAAAAAAGGTCCTTGCGCTTGCTAAGGCCGCGATCAGTCTTCGGTCGGTTCGAGGTGAGGATAATCAAACCCCAGCGGTTGCGGCTTTGTTTCGGGATGCCTTACTCGATGGCGGCTGGTCTAAAGAAGATGTCGAGATTGTGCCCCTCGATGACACGGCTTATTTTATCGCGACCTGGGCAGGATCCGACCCCAGCCTTGGGCCGATTGTGATCTCTGCTCATATGGATGTGGTGGAAGCCAAGCGCGAGGATTGGGAACGGGACCCCTTCCGGCCGATTGTCGAAAATGGCTATCTTTATGGTCGGGGCGCCAGCGATACCAAATTTGACGCAGCCCAGGCCCTCATAGCATTGATTGCGCTGCGCCGGCAGGGGTTTACCCCAAGACGAACCATTGTCGTCGCCTTTTCTGGCGATGAAGAAACAACGATGCACAGCTCTAAAGTGATCGCCGATCGACTAAGTCATGCCACCCTGGTGCTCAATGTCGATGGTGCCGCTGGGGTGCTGGATGAAGTGACGGGCCGGCCAAGCTATTGGTCTTGGCAGGGCGCCGAGAAAACCTATGCTGATTTTGAGCTGGTGATTACCAATCCAGGCGGTCACAGTTCAGCGCCCAGAGCCGATAATGCCATCGCGCAAATGTCGAGTGTTCTTGCGCGTATTGCACAACATCACTTTGAGCCTGAGCTCAATGATATTACGCGGGATTATCTGACCCAGTCTGCAGACCTTGAGCCCGATCTGGATAAAGCCGCTGTCATGCGAGCGTTTGTGCAGGACCCTAGCAATCCTGAGGCGATTGCGGCGCTCAGGAATGATCCAGGCCTCATCGGTGTGATCGGTACAACGTGTGTCCCCACGATGGTCGACGGCGGACATGCCCGAAATGCCTTGCCGCAAAGGGTCACGGCCATCGTGAACTGTCGTATTTTTCCAGGGCATGAAAAAGCGGCCATTGCGGAAGCGTTGAGACGGATTGCCGGACAACCCAACCTGCACCTGACAGAAATCAATCCTGAATATGTTGTCTCAGCGCCGGCTTCACCGTTTGATGCAACATTTGTTCAGGCAGTGACCAATGCCATTGGTTTAGCCTTTGGCGAAATGCCGATTTTTGCGTCTCAAGCATCGGGCGCCACAGACTCGATGTGGTATCGGGCACTGGGCATTCCCAGCTATGGCGCGAGCGGGACCTTCCTGAAAATGAGCGATGATTTTTCTCATGGCCTTAATGAGCGTGTGCCAACGGGTCATATTCAGGCCTCATTGGTTTATTACACAACGCTGCTTGCCACGCTAGCTTCGCAATAGCGAGCGAATTCTGGCTGCGAAGTCCCACGGGGGAAAAGGGCGGCAGCCGCCTCGTTGCCCTCGAAGGGTGAATCAGGCGAGCAGGGACCGGCCGCTGCTCGTTCATTGCTCGTGGGATCAGGCGCGCGTGCTGAGCTCCGACTCGATGGTGCTGATCATCGATCGATCTAGGCGGTAGAAGAAGAAGGCAATGGTGCCAAAAATCGCCAGCACGCCCGGAAAGATCGTAAACATTAAACGGATGCCCATAATGGTCTCCTCGGTCTGGACCTCATTGGCGACGAAGCCGTACCAAGCCAGGATATAGCCAGATAAACCTGCGCCAACGGCGAGCCCCATTTTCTGGGCGAACTGAATGCCGGAGAAAATCAAACCCGTGGTGCGCCGACCCGTTTTCCATTCGCCGTAGTCAGCGCTGTCAGCGTACATGGCCCAGACGATAGCAGGGGTTGGGCCGTTAATGATCGAGCCGATACAGTTCACCAAGACCATGGTCCAGTATTGGTCCGCTGGAATAAAAAAGAAGCCGATCGACGCCGCGACATTGCCCAGCGACAGGACGATCATCAAGGTCCGCTTTTCAAAGTGGGTTGCCAGGGTTTTAGTGAACGTGATGCCGACCAGCATGGCCAGCAGGCCCAGGGACATGAAGATGCTGGTCCGGTCAAAATCAAGGCCCAGCAGGTGAAACATCACGGCGCCATCATCGCCAATAAAGTATTTGAAGTAATACATGGTGCCGCCGCTTCGCACCGCAATGGACATGAGGGTTAAGATCCCGGCGATGAACAGAACCATCCAAGGGCCATTGCTTAGAAGCGCTTTTAGGTCCGATTTAACATTGCTGCTTTGCTTTGGCGGCGGCACGACGCGTTCCTTGGTGAGTGCAAAACACAGCCAGAAAAAGAGGACGGATAAGACGGCAAAGATCGCCATCGTTAATTGAAAGCCCAGCACTTCATCGCCCCCGCCCAGCAGGTCCTTCAAAGGTCGAACAAAGGTGACAATCAACCAGCCCGCTGTAAAAGCGAAGAAAAATCGGTAGCTGGAAACTTTCGTACGCTCGATCGAAACCGGCGAGATGACGCCCATGAGCGCAGAATAGGGCACATTGATTGCGGTATAGGCCAGCATCATGAGTGTGTAGGTTATATAGGCGTAAACCAGCTTCCCAGAATCCGAGAGCTCTGGGTTTGCGAACATGGCATAACCACACAGACCGTAGGGAATGGCCATCCAAAGCAGATAGGGTCTAAATTTACCCCAACGGCTGTTCGTTCGATCCGCAACCATGCCCATAACTGGGTCTGTGACCGCATCAATCAGCTTGGTCACGAGTAGCATCGTGCCAACCGCGGCGGGGGAGAGGCCAAAAATATCCGTGTAGTAGTAGAGTAAGAAAACGTTAAAGGTTTGAAAGAAAAAGTTGGAGGCGCCATCGCCTAACCCATATCCAACTTTCTCGCTAAAGCTTAGCTGCTGAGTGTTTGCGCTCATAAGAGGAACCTTTTTGCTTATTGTTACGGTTTTTGTCGTTGCGCTGTTAACCCAGTCTAAAGTGCGTGCTGCAAGACGACTCATCATAGCGACTGGCTGAAAAAAGGGTAGCACAGGCGCCTGCCCGTTTTGATCTGGATCAGACGAAGTTGGCGGAAGTTACGTCCAAATGGGGGCGCAAGCGGGCTCAAAAAAGCCCCGGGTGCGAATTAAGGCGGGGTGCCCAAAGGACGCGCTCATCGCCTCAGAATTCGGTCATCGTCGGTTATCACCTTTGTGTCGCTGGCAATTCAATGTGGCGCGCCTGGGCCCGGCGTTAAACTGACGTTGGGCGCCGGAGGGTGATGAAAAAGCGGATTGCCGGCGGATTTTAAAGCTCAAAAATTCGCGTACCCCCCATCGATCAAAAAGGTTTCGGCCGTATGATAACTGCTGCCTTGGCTCATGATGTAAACCGCAATGCCTGCGAAATCCGTCCCGGTTCCCCAGCGCCGCATGGGTATTCGTGGCATGACATTGTCAGTAAAACGATCCCAGGAAAACGTGGATTCGGTCATCGCGGTTTCGATCCACCCTGGGAGCAAGGTGTGCGCTGTAACCCCATAGCGGGCATATTCAACGGCAAGGGCTTTGGCCATCGAGATCAACCCCCCTTTCGTTGCCGCATAGTGTTGGCCTTTGGCTTGCCCGGAAATAGCCGCGAGGCTCGCGGTCCCGATCAGGCGGCCAAAGGCATCCCCGTTTTGGGCGCGTTGTTTCATATGTTGCGCCGCGCATCGAAAAACGTAAAACACGCCGTTTAAATTGACACCGATGATTCGATCCCACTCGGCTTGGGTCATCTCGTCAAAGGCCGTTGCGCGACCACCCACGCCCGCGTTGGCAAAACAGCCATCAACTCGGCCGTGAATTTTGAGGCTTGCGGCAAAACAGTCCGCAACGGCGGTTGGGTCTGAGACATCGCAAACCTCGGCCGAGACTTTGGGGCCATACTGACGAAGAACGGCCAGGGCTTGCTCATTTTTTTCCGCATTGGTACCCCAAATCGCAACCTCGCAGCCTTGCGAGGCCAGGCCTTCGGCCATGCCGAGCCCGATGCCGCCATTGCCGCCGGTAATTAAGGCGACCTTGCCCGTTAAATCAAAAAGGTTCTGAATCATTGCCGGCTCCTTGGATCCGCCCAGGTTTAAATTGAGCCCGCTCTGAAGGCCGCTTAAAGGCCCTTATTAAACCAGTAGGCTTGCGGGTTAGTGTGTTTAGATCTGTTTAATCTAACACTGAACGACCCCAAATTGGGCGGTGGCGACGGGCTTATGTCACAATTAAGATTCGGTTCAAGACGCATCGGACAACAGGATGACAGTGATTCAGGTTCAGTCAGAACACGGCATGTTGGCGGCATTGCCGTGACCAAGGTAATGCCACGAGTGATCTTGTTGATGGGCGTCATGGGCTCGGGAAAAACCACGGTCGGCAGGTTGTTAGCTCAGCGCCTTAATTGGTCTTTTGAAGATGCCGACACTTATCACCCCCAAAGTAATATCGATAAGATGGCGCGGGGTGTTGCGTTGACCGATTTCGATCGACGGCCCTGGCTCAGGACCTTGAGCGATGTGATTGACGCCTGGCTAGGGGTCGAGGACGCGGGTTTTGAGTCTTTTGATCAAGAAGCCGGGCTGGTGCTCGCGTGTTCTGCCTTGAAGCAAGCCTACCGAGAGATCTTAGTCGGCCAAAAACCCGGGGTGCAGATCGTCTTCCTTCAAGGCTCAGAAGCCGTGCTACAGGCGCGGTTGTCCTTGCGGGAACATGCTTTTATGCCAAAGGCGCTCCTGCACAGCCAGCTGGCGACCCTTGAGGCGCCAAAGGCGGGTTTAACCCTTGATATTGCTGACCCGCCAGAGGCGTTGGTTGCGCAAATTTGTGCGGCATTGCTTGCATAATGCGTCGACGCGCGAGGGTCTTAGCCGTCAATCTTCAAGCGGTGGCAGTCAGTCCGCGGGTCTTGTACCATCTGAGTAAGTCAAAAAAAGGGTTATCCAATGGGAATCGTTGATGTTGTTTCGGTGTTGTCTGAAATGCCCACACTACTGAAACTGAAAAAAGGCATGGTGCCGCGCCCCGCATCCGTTGCCGATTGCTTTGGCGCTCGAGTTGAGGCCAATGCGCTTAAGTTCGGACAACGATCTGCAATTGTCTTTGAAGGCCAAGAAGTCAACTGGTCCGAGTTCAATGCCCTGGCGAATCGATATGCGCATTACTTGAAAAGCCAGGGCGTCCAGCGCGGTGATACCGTCAGCGTGATCATGGAAAACCGGATCGAATTTTTGGCGCTGCTCGTGGGCGTCAATAAAATTGGGGTAACCGCGGGCCTCATCAATACCAACTTAACCGGTAAGCCATTAGTCCACTGTATTACCGTGACCCATTCCAAGAAATGTATTTTTGGTAGCGAGGTGTCTGGGGCGCTGAACGAGGTTAAGGACGAGCTTGGGCTGACCGAGGGCGAAGACTATTTTGAGATGCCAGATAGCGGGCTCGATGCGACCACCAACTGGGCCAAGAATTTAGCAGAAGGGGCGGCCGCGGCAAGTTCGGAAAACCCCGAAGAAACGAGTTTGATCACGTTGGGCGAAGTGGCGTTGTATATCTTTACTTCGGGGACAACGGGCTTGCCGAAGGCGGCAGTTTTGTCGAATCGCCGTTATTTAACCAGTGCCGACATGGCCGCGATGGCAGGGTTTAAATGCACGGAACAAGATCGGATGTACATTTGCCTACCGTTGTATCACGGGACGGGCCTCATGGTGGGTGCGGGCGCGGCGATGGTGTCTGGCGCCAGCATGTTTATTCGTCGAAAGTTTTCGGCGTCGAATTTCCTGCCAGAAGTCCGAGAACATGGCTGCACTTTGCTAGTCTATATCGGCGAGCTCTGCCGGTACCTTTCAAACACCGAGGCGCAAGCAGGGGATGATAAAAACCCATTGCGCTCGATGATGGGTAATGGCATGCGGCCGGATGTTTGGCTCGGCTTTAAAAAGCGGTTCGGTATTTCAAGAGTCGCTGAGTTCTATGGCGCCTCTGAAGGCAATGTCGCGTTCGCGAACCTTATGAACCGAGACTGTACGGTTGGCATGACCTCGGCGGAAGTCGCGCTCGTTGAATATGACGTTGATAACGATGAAATTGTTCGGGACGCGGCTGGGCGCTGCGTGCCCGTCAAAGCCGGCGAGCCGGGATTATTGCTGGGTAAAATAACTGAAGACACGGTCTTCGAAGGCTACACCGACCCGGAAGCCACCGAAAAGAAAATTGTGCGCTCGGCCCTTGAAACCGATGATGCGTGGTTTAACTCGGGTGACCTAATGCGAACGGTGGACGTTGGATTTACCCTTGGATACCCCCATTATCAGTTCGTCGACCGGGTCGGAGATACCTTCCGGTGGAAATCTGAAAATGTCTCGACCAACGAGGTCGGTGAGATCATTAACGGGTTTGATCAGATTAAATTTTGTAATGTCTATGGGGTTGAGATCCCAGGCACCGATGGTCGCGCTGGCATGGCTGCGGTGACCTTGCAGGATGGCGTTTCCGTTCTGGATGTTGACGCATTTTCAACCTTCTTGCGCTCAGAGTTACCGGCCTACGCCGTGCCGCTGTTTGTTCGAATTCAGCCCGATATTGATGTTACCGGCACGTTCAAAATGGTGAAGGGAGACTTACGTAAGCAGGCTTATGACATTCGATCGTTTGACGATACTGTTTATGCTTTGTTGCCGGGCTCCGACCGTTATGCCGCCTTCGACCTGGCCATGCTCGAGAAAATTGAGGCTCGGGAAGCTGGGTTTTAGGGCTTCAGCCTGAGTACGGTTTGAGTCGCGAGCTTGCCGCGAAAACGGCGGCCAATCATGGGCCAGCGCGACCCGCCTCG
>JAFMIA010000075.1 GCA_017854255.1 Pseudomonadales bacterium | reverse complement strand
GCCATCTTGCATGCGGGCGATCTGCACACACTGGATATTGTTGATGCCCTCAGCAAGGTTGCGCCGACCTATGTCGCACTCGGTAATGGTGATGAAGGCTTAACCGACCCGCGACTTGCCGAGCATTGGCTACTGACCTTCGGTGAGACGCAAGTGGGCATGATGCATCATTGCCCGTCCCCTGAACGAAAGCCGGCAACGGTGATCGAAAAACAAATCCTGAAACGAATGAAGACCCTGCCCGACATCCTCGTTTTTGGGCATACCCATTTTGAATCGATTACCGAAGTGGGCTCGATGGTACTCATCAACCCGGGCTCTCCGACCCTGCCCCACAACCAAACCTTACGGCCAGGCACCCTTGGCATGATCACGCTTAAAGCGGGTCTTGCCGATTTTGCGCTGTATCAAATTGAGGATGGTGAGGTTCTGCCACACCCAACCATTGCGGCCCTGACCCGAGCCTCCACAAGCGTTGCGATATCGGTATAATGCTGGCAGCCTACAAGGCCTAGACTCAACCCGTCACCACAAAAAGCTGAACAATTTTGATACTCGATTTACACACCCATTCCATTAAATCTGATGATGGTCGCGCCAAGGTCGAAAATTACTGTCAATGGATTCGAGCGCGAGAACTCCCGATCGACGGCATCGTCCTAACCGAACACCGCCAGTTCGATTTTGAATCAGACTATTCAGCATTGGCTAAAGCGAATGATCTCGTCATCTTGAAAGCCAGCGAGGTTGAAACCGAGTATGGTCACGTGCTGGTGTATGGCGTTACCGAGGCGCTCACGCAAGCATTCGATTTTGCCAGCATCAATAACGTGCTCGAGGACGTCATTCAGGCGGCAAATGATCACGGCGCCATCGCAGTGCCTTGTCATCCTGGTCGACCCAAGGTGGGCATGTTTGCCCATACCGAGGCGCTTGGCATGCCACAGGGCGTTCAAATCGTTGAAGTCTACAATGGCGGCAGTCGCGACGATGAAGACCAAATTGCCCTCGACGGCGCAGCGGCGCAAGGCTACCTGGGCATTGGCGGCAGTGATTCGCACATCGTCTCCCACGTCGGCCGTTGTGCGACCCAGTTTCAAGATGACATTGCAACCATGGACGACTTGGTTGCGGCCCTAAAAGCCGGTAACTTTGAGGCCATTACCTTAAAAACACGATAACCCGCACACTAGGACGACCCTATGGATGCTGATATTCAGGCGATCAGAGATCAATTTCTCGGTCAGGCATTCGATGAGAAGCAATTCGAGATCGACCCCATCGTTACAGCCGAATACGCGCGACTCTGTGGCGAGACGCTGCCAAAGTTTACGGATCCAGCAGACCCCGATTTTCAAGCATCGCCAACCTTTGTGGCGAGTTTAAGCGGCGGCCGCTCCTTGCCAGCGGGCTTTCCTCGTTTTGGTCTGGGCATGGATGCGGGCAAGGGCATTGAGTGCCTGCAACCGGTGCGCCCGGGTCAGCCGCTGATTGGCAAAACCCATCTTCACGATATTTACACCAAGACTGGCCGCAGCGGCCGCATGATTTTCGTCGTGGCCCGCCTCGCATTCTTTGATGAAGCGGGCACCCACCTGGCCAATTCAGACAGCCGAATTGTAATGCGGGAGAAGAGCGCATGACGGTCCATTACATTGAAGACGTTGAATTTGGCTCGGACCTGCCGGCCTTTATTCCGGATACTTCGCTGGCCAAGGGCGCACAATTTGCCAAGCTCATTGGTTGGGACGGCCCGCGCTTTAACGATCACGAGGGCGCCCGCAAAGAGGGTTTACCTGGCGCCATGATTCCCGGGGTGATGAGCCAAGGCTTTCTGGTTGCCATGATTCACCATTGGGCCCCGAGTGCCCGTATCATCAATATTGATACGGTGTTTCGAGCGCCAGTCATGGCGGACGAATCCCACACCATTAGCGGTGTCGTGACCGACATTGACCCGGATGCGGGCACGGTAGAAATCGACTTAACCGTTGCCAATACCAAGCAAGAAACCCGGGTTTTTGGCACGGCGACCATCGGTCTTAAAGCCGGCGCGGACTAACCAAGCCTGCCAGGTCACCACTCAGACGCCAACCCGACCTTAATCCGGTCTGGCGCAATGATGGGTCTAGCTGACCCTTGCCGAACCCCTTTTTGAGACGAGACCGCGAGCGCAACCCTCGCGCTGCGTTAGGCGGGCTTGAACAACGGGATGCATAGATCATCGTGCTCTTCCCACTCAATCTCAAGCGGCATACCAATTGCAACTTCGGTGAGCGGGTCTTCAACCCCAACAATGTTACTTAGAATCCTAGGACCTTCTTCAAGATCCACCCAGGCCACCGCATAGGGCACCTGATTTCGAAAAAACGGATGATAGCTCTGGCGCACAATACTGTAGGTGTAGACCGTGGCGCGGCCTGATGCTACTTTCCATTCCAGCTCGCCATCCAGACATCCAGTGCAATGCCGCCGGGCATAAAACACAACGGTTTCGCACTGTTTACACTGCTGGTACCGAAATTCTTTATCTTTGGTGCCCGCCCAGAACGCCTGGGTGTCGAACTCATCCGCTCTCGGTAGCGGTCTTTTGGGTTCGTTCATCTTAATCTCTCCCTAAAACGATGGTGCCCGCCGCATGACGGCTGCCCAGCATGCCGCCATTGCCGTGGGCGACGGCCAATTTCGCATCCGCAACCTGAGACGTCGACTCGCCGCGCAATTGTCGGGTGGCTTCAAGCAATAAAAAGATGCCGCGCATCCCAGGATGGTTTGACGATAACCCGCCGCCATCGGTATTGAGGGCGGGCCCATCGTTCGGGCGATCAAACCGCAGCCTGCCCCCTTCGACCCAGCGGCCGCCCTCACCCTTGGGGCAAAAGCCAAGGTCTTCTAACAGCGCCAGAACCGTAATGCTGAACGAGTCGTAAATCATCGCAACGTCCATCTCACTGGGCGTCACCCCCGCTTCTAAAAACGCCTGTGGGCCGGATTGCGCGGCCGCGCTGGTGGTGATGTCGCCGCCGCTCATGGGATATTTAGTTGCCTCGCCTGAGCCCAAGATCCACACGGGATCTGTGCGGCAATCCCGGGCAATCTCCGGCGAGGCGATCACGACTGCGCCACCGCCATCTGAAATCATGCAGCATTCGAGTAAATGTAGGGGATCCGCGATCATGCGAGAGTTCACAACATCTGAAATGGTGGTCTCACGAATATCCAGAAATTCCAGATCTTCCATCGCACGCACCGCTTCCGGGTTGCGCATGGCGTGCATTCGCGTGGCCACTGAGATCTCTGCCAACTGCTCGCTGGTGGTGCCGTACTGGTGCATATGACGGTGGGCCACCATGGCGTAGTTTGCAATCAAGGTCATTCCCGCATAAGCATCCATGTTTTCTGCCGGATGCATGGACGCGCCGCCTCGACCGCCCACGCCGATCGCCCGAGCATTGCTGTGCGCGGTTGAGCCATAAGTTAAAAGCGCCACCTTGGCTTTGCCAGCGCGAATATCGCGTCGTGCATGGGCTGCGTGAAACTCGTAGCTGCTGCCGCCGACGTTGGTCGTATCAATCACATTCGGCGACAGACCAAAATACTCCGCCATGGTGAGTCCGGCCATACCACCTGCTTCTCCGGCGTCATAGATGGCATCCACATCTGACCAATTCAAGCCTGCGTCTTTTAAGGCCCGGCTCGCAGACTCCGCTTTAATCTGTAGCGGACTGACTTCGCCTTCTACGTCCCGGCTTGGGTACTCATGTATACCGACAATCGCGGCGTCTCGATCTTGACTCATTGTGTATCCTTATTGACCAATCTATTGCTTGCAAGCTGCGGCTAGGCCTTTGGCTCAACGCCATCGCCGCACTGCGGCCATTACGCTTTTCACCCAAACCTTAATGCACCCACCTGCGTCCTGGCAACGCCGCGCGCATGACCCGTTCGGCGCACATCCCTATCTGATCACGCTGAACCGCGGGTGCCTCTTTATATCACAACCGGGCTGTGGCAGATTAGTCGTTTACTTTTAAAGAGAACCTCATGCCGATCATCTGTTTAACCGGCGGTATTGCTGCTGGCAAATCAACCGCCGCCCGATACTTTGCGACACGCGGCGCGAAGGTTATTGATGCCGATCAGTTAGGTCATGCGACCTATGAAGCGGGCACTGCCGCAAATGACCGTCTTGTTGAAACCTTTGGTGACGCGGTGCGCGCTGAGGATGGCGGCATTGATCGTAAAGCCCTGGGCGGCATGGTCTTTGGCAAGCCCGAAGCTTTGAAGCAGCTGACGGACATCGTTTGGCCGCAGATTCGATTATTGGCGGAGGCTCAAACGCAAAGCCTTCTTAAAGAGGATCCATCCGCAATTGTCATTCTCGAGGCCGCCGTCTTGTTCGAGGCAGGCTGGGAGGACATCGGGGATGCTACCTGGGTCGTGATTACCGAGCCGGAAGTTGCCATTGCGCGGGCTATGGCGCGCGACGGCTTAACGCGCGAGGCCGTTGAAAAGCGGCTGAGCAGCCAATTAAGCAATGCCGACCGGGCCGCAAGGGCCGACCTTGTGATCGAAAACAACACCTTAGAGGCTGATTTCGTTGCGGCTTTGGATGCGGCGTGGTTAGGGATCGCGCCAATAAAAGATTAAGCTGATGCCCTACTGCCTCCACCCGAGTAAGACCCCATGAGCACCCCTGACTTCTTGGTTGTTTTTAGTGGCGCAACCCTCGACGGCTTTGAGCCGCTGACGGTTCAAACGCAGGTTGAAGCCGCCTTGCGCCTCACGGAGGACCAATCTGGAACATTATTTTCCGGCAAGCCCGTGGTCATCAAACGCACTCAGGATAAAACTGAAGCCTTAACGCTTGCGCAACAGCTCAAAAAACTCGGCGCTGATGTCAGCGTCCGTGTCGCGCCCAAACCGGAGGCTGCACAACAGACGGTGCAGCCACCTGAACCATCCGCTGGCGACACTACCCTCGCATCACCCGCGCCCAACATAACCGCCCGTGAGCCAATCCAGACTGAGTCGAGTCCAGACAATAACGGCTTAAGTCTTGCTGAGAACGACGGCTTTATTGTGCCACCCGCCGCGCCCATCCCGCCGCTGAACCTAGACTTATCAGGACTATCGGCTTTGGCCGAATTTGATCAGCCCCTGGAAGCACCTAAGGACGATTCAATCCCTGAACTGGATCTTTCCAGCATGAGCGTGAAAGACAACGATGGCAGTCCACTAGTCGAGCCAGCGCCCGATGTTGCCCCAAGCGTTACGCCTCCTAACTTTGACCTAGATGCACCTGGTGCGCTGCTCGAAACGATTGGACTGCCAGAACCCGTTGCTATGCCAGATTTATCTGCGCTGTCGGTCAGGGCCTCGGAAGGTGATTTACTAGAAAGCCATGAGCGTCAAGACGCAGCGCCTGTGATTGTCGACACATCACGACTAACGGTCTTGGAAAACACCTGACGCGCGTCGGGCTTGTCGTTAGTGCTATGCAAAGGAACGCTGGGGCCTCGCTTTTTACCCCATTAGATTTTGCCGAAAAATTCTGGCTGGCCGACTTGCGTTGATTTTAAGCGGCAATTAGATCCAAGCCTGATCTCACAACCATCAACAGCAGCACGATCATCGACGCAATAAAAACAACGGCGCGCGCCGAGACGTTATTGCTGGTGAGCTGAATGAACGAGTGAAGGGTCCGCAGCAAGACGTAGCCCCAAGCCAATTGCACTTGCAATACATCGTCGGATTGAGACAGGTGCAAATACACCGCAAGGGCATAAAACAAGACGGGCTGTTCAAACAGATGATTATAGTTGTCCGTTATAAACCGCATCCGTTTCGCAAGCCGAGGCCTTAATTCATCAGAATGCATCGCGCCTTGCAGGCGCCCGAAGTGTCGAATAATCGACGGCACTCTGGAGACGAGCAGCAAACAACAAACCACCGCGGTGAGTGCGATCATGGCGAACATTGGGTGCAGTATGGTCATGTGGTTATTCCAAGTTTAGAGCCGCTGTGACTCACCCATGGTACCGTCAGACCGCGGGTCAGCTCCAGCGATTGAGGATATTGGCTTAACGATACCCGGCAATCTTGCTGTGTTGCCGGTATCAAAAGCAGCGGAACAGAGGCGTCAGCCGGTTTTGGCCTTGTAATTTTGTTGTGGGGCGATGGGTAAAAGCCGTCGCGCACGCGCCCTTTCCGATCGGTGTAAGAAGGCGGCTTCAGGGCCTTCATTTTTGTCCACCCCAATTGATGCGTTTCGGAAAATTCCTAGACTTTTCAAAGCAGTAAACCGTTTTAACAGCGGTAGATGGTGGGCCCACCAGGAATCGAACCTGGAACTAATCCTTAGGAGGGACTGGTTATATCCATTTAACTATAGGCCCGGCGACGGCTTGCGTTCGAGACTATATCAGAAACCCTATGTGCCAGCAGCATCGTCCCCACTGGCAGCGGCTTCACCGTGATTGCATCCATACCCATTTCAGGCTTTACTGCCGCCATTGCGCCTTAGCACAACGCCCTCTCGGGCGTTCATACCCGGGGCCGGCTCATCAACACGGACCAACCCCCTGACTTTATATCCAAAGGATACGGCCCTGAAACCAGCGCGTTATTACGGTTACCCCCTGCTCGCAGCCGCCTTTGTGGCGCAGTTCGTGTCACTTGGTATTTATAGCTACGTGTTGGGCTCATTCATGGGACCCATGACCGAAGACCTCGCCTGGAGTCGCGCTGATTTCACGTTAACGCGCACGATCGGCCAAATCATTATGGCCCTCGTCGGGTTCGTCGTGGGTGCCCGAGTCGATGCCGTGGGAGCCCGGCCGATTATGGCGGTGGGCGCAATCATCCTGTCCGCCTCGCTCTACTTTCACAGCGAAGTGGACTCATTGCTGGCCTGGTGGCTACTCAACGGAGTTGCCCTCACCTGCGGCTGCGCCATGGTGGGTAACCTCGTGGTGAATGTCACCTTGTCGAAATGGTTTGTGCTGCACCGCGGCAAAGCCATCGCGATCGCCGCGATGGGCGTGTCCATGGGCGGCATCGTCATCACGCCGTTTATCACCTGGCTGATTGATACCGTCGGCTGGCGGGAAGCCTGGATTTGGCTGGCGGGGATCACCTTTATCATCATGATCCCGGTGACTGCGATGATGCGTCGGCGGCCAGAGGATTATGGCCTGCGCCCAGATGGGTTGACCGAGGCGGACTATCTTAGCGATCGGGGCGACAAAGCCCGCGCCGAGGAAGCCAATGCGTTCACTCGAGGTGAAGCGCTGCGGTCCTTTAGTTTTTATGCGCTGGTGATTGCCTTCGGGTTCTTTTCGATCAACATCGTGGTGCTCTTACTGCACACGGTGCCGTACCTAACAGACCAGGGGTTTAGCCGAACCGAAGCAGCGATGGCGATGGTCATCGCCTCGATTCCCGCCATGTTGTCCAAGCCGGTGTGGGGCACCCTGATTGATAAAATGCCGGTTAAACCCCTGGCCGCAATCTCAGCGGCGCTCTGTGGCGTTGCCTTGTTACTCATTGTAGCGGCGGTTGAAGCCAATGCGTTGTTCTGGGCTTATGGCGCGTTCGTGCTCTTGGGGCTCGGTTGGGGCGGCATGATCCCTATGCAAGAAGTGATCTGGGCCAGTTTTTTCGGACGCGCCCACATCGGCGCCATACGCGGTGCAGGGCTGCCCTTTGCCCTCACGCTCAGCGCTTTAGCCCCCTGGCTTGTGGGTTATCACTATGACCTGTATGGCAACTACGTGCTGGCCTTCATCATTGTTGCGGGTCTGAATATGCTATCCGGCATTTTGATTTACCTGGTGCGCCCGCCCAACCTCGATCAAAAACAACCTGCTGCAAAGGCTGGGATTAACGCGTCCGATTGAGCGTTGGACGCGCTCACTGGCGCGGCCCGTTCAGCTCACCGTCAGGGTTCTGGTTTATAATGCTGGTCCGACTGCAGACTCAATCAAGGATCACAACAGAATGTTCAGACCGGCTATTACGTCATCGTTACTCGGTTTTGTCTTAGGGCTTATTGTTTGGACGACACCGCTGCAAGCCGAGGAATCCCAAGTCCTCACCCTGGATGGCATCGAAACGCTAAAGTTATCCGGCGGCCTGACTTTCGAGGTGACTTGCGGCGATGAGAATTCAGCCACCATTACCAGTGCAGACGCGCGCGCATTCAAGACGGCGCTCAAAGGGGACCGCTTGAGCATCACCCGTAAAAGCTTTCGAAACCTCGTGTCCTTCGGTAAAAGCCAAGACCAAGCGGTTCATGTGCGCATCCAGCTCATTGGCGACTTGCCCGAATTGGACCTTACAACCGGCACCCGCGGCAGTGGCAAGACCTGTTCTGCGGCTCAAGACCTATTCGAGGTCAATGCCAGCACGGGCTCACGTCTTGAATTGCTTGCCAGCACCTTTGGCGAATTGTCGGTCACCGCCGCGACCGGCTCTGATATCGAGATTCTTGAAACGGTCACCGCTCGGCAACTGTTTGTCAAATTAACCACGGGCAGTCAGTTCTATGGTGGCCCAATGCTAAAAGCCACTGCAGCACGGGTTAACGTCACGACTGGCGGGGATGCCAATGTGTGCGGCGCGGCCTTGGTTACCGGTAAAACAACCACCGGGGGCGCGGTCCGAGTCTCGAACACGGCAACTGTCGAAGTTGAAACAAGCATCACGGGCGGCGAGGTACGGCGCGGCGCCTGCTAAGCGCGCGGTTTCTTAAGTACGACCTCCCTCCTGGCATTTGGATGGCCAATCAACCGCATGCCGATCACCAGCGTAAAGCAGTCGAGGCGCTATTTTTAATCGCTAACATTTGCCGTTTTTTTCTTGGTGATGACACCCTTTTGCTATGGCTCGGCGCGGCGCGGTGATGTCAGCGCAAGCGCTTCGGCTCTGATAAAGCTTGAGTTTGGCTTCGGACTCGGGCTTTTAGAAAACGGTTTTTCGCGCGGGAATCCGCCCTCTCATTCCGGCGCAAGAATTCAAAAAAGCAACTCTGGGGACCTCGTGACGGCGCAATCGGATTGACTTACTCAAGATCCCTTGGCAATACAGCGCGCAGGTGTTGTGCGCCGCGCCTGATCACGAAACCTATCGTGCTGACCGGATCGGCGCCTCGCCCTGCCAGCCCACCGCCGCGGTGCGCACGAGATCATAAAACCCAAGGAGTTGCGGGCTGGCCTCGTAGATTTCGATAAAGTGCCCCAGCGTATCCAGCGCGTCCAAGAACGCAAACTCAACGCCAGAGAGGGTCACCGCTCGGGTAACGCGCGGCATACCGTTGTTTTCGAAGTGTCGGTAGGACGCTAGTAAATCATCGGTCATCACCGCCATGTGATGCAAACCCCGCTCATGGGCCTGATAAAGATCCCGAAACGGTGAGGGCCCGTGGGAGTCCTGCTGCACAAACTCAACCATAACCGCACCCCATTGCCCATACGCCGAGCTGTGCACAAAGGGACACGGTACGCCGCGATGCTCGCCCTCAGCGAGCGCAATATTCCGCGACACAAAAAAGGGTCCTGCACCAGTTTGCTTGACCATCGCCATCGCGGCCGCTTCAATATCCGGCACATGATACGCGACCTGCACAACGGCATGACCCAGAAACTGGTGGGCAGCATTCATAGACAATCCTTTTCAACAATCCCCTGTGGCCTTGAGCGGCTTTGGGTTATGGCAATCACCCTCAGATCCAACGGTTACAACAAAGGTTTATCCGAGCACAGCTGACAGGCCTTGGTCAAGCCGGAGTGTGTATTGAAGCCTTGGCGCAAGCATGGTTTGATGGCTTGGTTAACGAATTGTCAGCACAACAAAGGAGCGCAAAATGTCCAACCGATTAGAAGGAAAAGTAGCCGCGATAACAGGCGCAGCCAGCGGCTTTGGCGCCGCTGCGACGCTCCGCTTTATTGAGGAGGGCGGCAAAGTCATTTTGGGCGATATTCAAGACGATGCGGGGCAAGCACTCGCGGATTCATTGGGCAATGCTGCACGGTTTTATCACTGTGATGTGACCCAGGAAGATCAAGTCGCAAACTTGGTAGACATGGCCGTTTCTGAATTTGGCAGGCTCGACATCATGTACAACAATGCGGGTATTGTTGGGGCCGCCGGCCCGATCCATACGACGCCCGCGGCCGAGTGGAAGTTCACCTTAGACATCCTGCTGAACGGTGTCTTCTACGGCATTAAACACGCCGCCCGGGTGATGATCCCACAGCAAAGCGGATCGATCGTTAACATGACCAGCACCGCTGGGATTATGGGCGGGCTTGGGCCTCACGCTTATGCCGCGGCCAAGCATGCCGTAATCGGAATTACCAAAAACACCGCCACGGAACTCGCGCACCACGGTATTCGAGTTAATGCGATCGCACCGACAGGCATGGCAACCGCCATGGTTGCGGGTCTTTCAGGTGATCCAAGCGATATCGATGGCACAATCGCGCGCCTGGCGGCAACCTCACCCCTTAAAGGTCGAGCGGGCATGGCAAGCGATGTCGCCAATGCCGCGCTTTGGCTGGGCAGTGATGAATCCGGATATACCACCGGACACACCTTAACGACCGACGCTGGCACCACCATTGGCGCCACCACCAACGCCCCGAATTTCGTGGAATACACCCCGCTGATTCGAGAGGCTGGCAAGCGCGGTATCGACGACTGAGGTTACGCTTTCGCCGATGGGCTTGGCAGCCTGTCGGCGAGCCTCATTCCGATCAGCATTGCCGCTAAGAAGCCAAAAATTTGTGGCTCTAAATAGGCAATACCGGCAATCGCGGGCCCTGGGCACAAGCCCGATACACCCCACCCAATACCAAAGATGGCGGCGCCTAATAGCAGTCTTTGATCAATCGCCGTTGATAAGGGCGCAAGGAAACTGGCGCCATAGACGGGTTTACTCAACCGCGGCAGCACCCACTGGAAAAACGGCAGCGCAACCGCAATGGCGGCCATCATCACTAGGGCCAAATGCGGCCGCCAGGCCCCAGCGACGTCCAAGAAGCCTTGGATATTGGCGGGGTCCGTCATGCCTGAGACCACTAACCCCGCGCCAAACATGGCGCCGGTTGCCAGCGCCGTAAGATAAATCATCATAAAACCATCCCCATGATGAAGACGGTGATCACACCTGTGACCATAAAGGTAAGCGTTGCAACCACCGAGCGAGCCGAGCCCCGTGATATCCCGCAAACGCCGTGACCACTCGTGCAGCCGCTCCCCAGCCGACTCCCAAAACCGACCAACAGCCCGCCCAACGCCACCTGCCACCAAGCCAGATCAAACACCGGCGCCGCCGGTCCATTTAAGGCGGCAACCAGGAGCGGCCCGAGCACCAGGCCAATCACAAAGGTTAGCGCCCAGGATTCGAATTTCAACTGGAAGATCGCGCGGTAGACGATGCTACTGATCCCAGCGATTCGGCCTTGAAACAACATTAGACAGACCGACGCCAGACCAATCAGCAGGCCGCCAAAAATCGATGTTGCAATCATGTTGTGATCCTCCTTTTCTTGATCAAGCGAGCCACCATTGACTCAGCACCAATCGCTGGCAAGGGTACCACAGGCTAGGGGCGACCTAAATCGCAACGCCAAGAATCGCAGGCCTAACTGTGACCTCGAACTGGGCCGCGCAACCAATCCCAACCTGAATTCAATTGCCGCCCAACACCGCAGCGCTCATTTCAAGGCTTGCTTACAATCGTATGCTGCAAGGGCTTGCTACCGGGTGCACATTGCACTACATTTTTAACCTTTAACGGACAGCATTTATGACGCGAGCCTTTACCATCATCACCGTGTTGTTGCTCTTGGTCAGTTGTGACCGAGAATACAAGAACTGTTTCGAGGTAGAACTACCCAAGGCTCGGGAAACCCAAGTCTGTAATGACCTCTGGCAGGTGTGCGAAAAGAAGGCGCGGGTCACGGCTGAGGAAGCCTGCGCGGCCTTCAAACCGGATGACTAAACCGACCAAAGCCTGTCCCATAAGCGCCTAATCATTGTCACCAAGCCATAAGGCCAACACGTTGCGATATGTACTCAGCGGCCCCCTTGCAACTACGTTGTATTGTGACCCGGCCTCGGCCAATGCCAGACTCGTATTTGATAAGATGCAAGTGCAGTTTGCATCAACGCCTCAGGATGCCAACGTGCTGTGGATGCGCCGCGGCTACACCCACGCCTTGCAAAACCTTGCGCCCCATCAAACCATCAATCATCTCCCCAACGAACGCGCACTAATCGATAAAAGCCATTTGGCCCGGGGTCTGCAGCGCTTGTCCGAAAGCCTACCGGGCGCCGCCCTGCCCTTAGACGATTTTTATCCAAAAACCTTTTGTCTTGAGACCACGGCGGAGATCGAGCAGTTTCGGGCAATGGTGAATGCCGAACCAAAAGGCGCGCCTTGGATTATGAAGCCCGCTGACTTATCAAAGGGGCGCGGCATTAAGATCTTTGATCACCCCAAGGCGGTTACGGCCTGGCTGAATCAGTACGAGGCGCAGCAGCGGCAAGACCCAAAAGCATCAACCTTCATCGCCCAGCGCTATCTCACCAATCCTTTATTGCTCAACCACCGCAAAAGTGAAATTCGGCTCTATTTTTTAGTCCTCACACTGTCGCCCTTACGCGTTTTACTCTGCAATGAGGGCACGGTGCGGCTCAATACCTTGCCCTTTGAGTTGGGCCAATGGGATAACCCGCTGATTCACATCACCAACGTTTACCAGCAAAAGAAGCATCCCAACTACGACCCCGACGCCGTTTTAAAATGGGGGTTTTCGGACCTTGAAGCGCATCTGGTTGCAACAGGCCAAGCCGAGCCTGATTTCATCGCGCAACAACTGCGCCCAAAGCTCAAGGCCATCTTGCGCCATACTCTGCGGGCCACCCAAACCGTGTTGACGCAGGCGCCACCACAGGGGGCGTGCTTTGCGCTGTTCGGCGCCGATATTATTCTGAATGCGGCGCTCAACCCTTGGCTCACCGAAGTGCAAAAGGGCCCAGGCCTCAGCTTGAATGACGCTGTTAAACGCGCTGTGTTGCCCGCCATGCTCGCTGAAGCGATTGCCTTGGCCGAGGAGGCCCGCTTTAAAACGTTAAACCAGCAATCGATGGCCAAGCTGCAAGCCCAAAGCAATTTCGAATGGGTGATCAATGATGATCCCGCGGCGGTGGCTGAAAGCGGATCATAATAACCGACAATTCAGGCGCCTTGGGTTGTTGCCAGGGCCGAACTGGCGGACAATAGATTCTTAACAGGAGAGATTTCATGCGCGCACTACTGACCAACGATGACGGCATCGACAGCCCAGGATTACATGAACTCGCCCGCCACGTTGAAGCCGCTGGTTTTGAAGTGGTCGTGGTCGCGCCCAGCTTTGATGCCTCGGGCACCGGCGCGAGCTTGGGCCATATCTCCCGGGATCGCCCGATTGGCTATAAAGAAGTTCAGATCGAGGGGTTAGCCGGCAAGGCCTTTGCGCTCGATGGCCCGCCCGCCCTGTGCACCATCACCAGTCATTTAGAGGCCTTTGGTCCCAGGCCCGACATTGTGGTTTCAGGCCCGAATCTAGGCCTCAATACCGGCCGTTCAGTGCTGCACAGCGGCACCGTTGGCGCGGCCTTAGCGGCTCAGAACTTCGGCATGCGCGGCCTGGCCGTGAGTCTTGCGGTTTCCGAGGAGTGGCATTTCGACACCGCCTGCCAATACGCTATTGAACTGCTGAAGGCCCTGGCCAATGGCCCAGAACGCTGCGCGCTAAATCTAAATGTGCCGGCCCTGCCGTATGCGCAAACAAAAGGCCTGCGCTGGGGCGGCCTTGCTGAATTTGGCTCGGTTCGCAGCCAAATCGTGGATCAAGCCGAGGGGCAATTATTCTTTGACTTGGTCGAGACCGAATACGATCCGCCCGCTGACAGCGACTTAGGGTTGGTGAATGCCGGGTTTGCGGCGGTGACGTCGCTGCAGTGCTCAGCGGAAGTTTGGACGAAGACAATGGCAGCCGGCGACGATTTTTCTTTAGAGCCTTCTCTACCGAGCGCGAGCGCCTCCGACAGGTTGCAGCCTCCTCAATCATTTTTAGATTGATTCTACAAA
>JAFMIA010000162.1 GCA_017854255.1 Pseudomonadales bacterium | reverse complement strand
AGCCGATTCTCGTCGCTTTGCCCAACCATTGTGTTCGAAGACGATAAACCCTGCCTTGTGGTTGGCGCGCCCGGTGGCACCCAGATTGCGATGGGCATTCTGCAGAGTATTTTGAATGTCATCGATCATGACATGGACATGCAGCAAGCGGTGTCCGCGCCGCGCTTCTCCGCAACCTCGAGCGCCATTGATGTTTCGAATCGCATCCCCATGGACACCACCCTGCCCCTTGAGCAAGCTGGATATGAAGTGCGCCGAAGCCCGCAGAGCTTTGCGTTTTCGCTGGTGCACGGCATCCAGATTCGAGATGGCAAGATGAATGGTGGCGCGGATCCTGGCGGTGATGGGATGGCTATGATGGTCGAAACCTGATTACTGATTCTAGAAAGGAGCGACAGAACGGCATTTATTGAATCGGCAGCGGACGACCCGATAAATCAATCACAAGCATACACGCACCTAGGTTAATACCCAGGTTCGTTAATCGGTTACCGGCAGCAGATCCTAGTCCGGAGTGAGCGTCCAGCCGCCCAACAACTCAGGCTGACGCTTTTACAGCTGCCTCAAGAGAGCGGCGCTATCCTCGCCCGTAAATCGATTAATGAAGACACCGACTCAGCGCCAACACTTAAATGGCCGTGCTCGGCGAAGGTGCGTAATTCAGCATCGCGTAAAATAGCTGCCGTGTGGTGCGCCTGCGCGACAGGCACAATCCAATCCTGCTCACCATGGATCACGATCACCGGGCAAACGACCTTATCGATCTCAAAACTGGACCAACCGTGCCTGGGCCCATCGGCGATCCGGTCATCTGCATACCCAAGTACGCCCTGCGCAAAACGCTCATTGGTTGGGTCCCCTTCTGCGTAGGCGGGGTCCATCACAACCGCCATATCGGCTGGACTCAGAACAGGTGGCGCATCTGCATCCGGCACCATTACTTTATCTCCCCGCTCGCCAAATTGTTCGATCGCAACCGCGATGGCCGCATCGCGATCCGGCGCGTTCCAAATTGGTTGCGCCCCAACCATCTTTGCGTCGTCAACGTCATTCGCCCAAGCAATATCCGTCATGCCACAACAGACTAAAACACCCAGCACCCTGCTTGGCGCAACCGCGGCTGTCGCAAGGGCATAACTACCGCCGGTAGATACACCCACCATTAAAAATTGATCCAGCATCAGATGATCCGCCACAGCGATTGCGTCTTGCGTCCAATCACAGATGCTTCGGCCTGGCAGCGGTGTCGATTTGCCGTAACCGGGACGATCAATGCCGATCAGCCGAAAACCGGCTGCCGCCGCTTGCTCGCTGATACGCCTCGGCTCTAATCGCGAACCAGGACCACCATGACAGCACAACACCGCCAGGCCCGATGCGGGCCCATAATCAGCAAAACTAATGGTTCGGTTGTCTGCAGATTGAATTTGATGATCTATCACCCCGATCTCCTTTTAAAAGTTACCTGACCACCAAGGCATCCTTCAAAACAGTCCCGTTATTGACACCGGACTCGAACGACCCCGGCGCGGTTAAACCCGCATCAAAAATCTGAGGCGATCAGCGCGAGATCAGACAGAAAATCAATACCGGTGACTGTTAGCAGCAGTTTCATAATCAGTTTGGTTCGGGCATCAAGCAGTTCATAGGCCTTTTTAAGCCTCACCAGCTCTTCCTTGGCCACCTCGCCACCTTCCTCTAACACTGCAGCGCCTTGATAAAGGCCCGCCGCGACTGTGATCCCTGCTGAACCTAGACCCAAGTGCTTAAGCAACGCGCGTCTTTGAATGTTCATAGTATTTCTACTCCTGTGCGCTCAACACATTCCGCGATCACAATACCCTAGTTAAATTATCTGGGTTTTGCCAATTGGATTTAACAGACCGCCCCGATCAAATAGCCTGGGCAACCCCATCCAGAAACGGGGCGTGCACAGGCGGTAAACCGCCAACACCCGCATCGCCCCTTAACCAAGAGCTTGCCGAACTAAAGCGCCAAAACGAACTTCAGCCCGATATTCCGTCCTGGCAACGGCGCCTGCTCTTTGACGAAAGAGGTGTGTCGGCGCGAAATGTCGTCCAGGATGTTGCGCGCGAAAAGCGTGGTCGCAAGCGTCGTGGGCCCGATATCAAACGCGGTGCGCAAGCTAACCTTCAGGGCGTTGTAGCTGTCGGTCGGCAACTCGTTTTGCGCAATGCGCTGCTGATCATTCACATTTTGGTAGCTTAGGGTCGCATCGAATTTGGCAAAGTCGCCATTGATTTCAAGTAGATTCCGACTGGGCATGATACGGGGAACCGAGCCACCGCTGTCAAAATCCGCAAGGGTCTGATCTCGCGCAAGCTTAATGCGGATCGTGCCCGACTCGAGCGCGACAGAAAAACCAAATTCGATCTCGTACCCGCGAAAACGGGCATCGGACTGGATGTAATTGCCCAAAATTAAGCCGCCATGATCATCGTCATGCTCGCCATCGTGCTCTGCCTCGGACTCATCCAACAGATAAATGTAGTCAGCGATCTGGTTGTTGAAGAGACTGACTTTTGAAAACACGGATCCTCGCTCATAGGCCACACTCAGCTCTACATTAC
>JAFMIA010000161.1 GCA_017854255.1 Pseudomonadales bacterium | reverse complement strand
TCGTTTGACGACCATAGCAAAGTCTGCCCGTTGGCGCTTGCCCTGGCTGCGCCAGGGTTCACGCTGGATGCTTAGACCGCCCTGCGATTAAGACTAAAGCCGGGCACCGGCCTGTAACCTTTGGATAAATCAAATGCGGCCGCATTTGGCGAACACGATTGCCTTTTTAAATAGGCCTGTTTCTGCACATCACGTCATCCTGTGCCATCTAGCCTGCCTTGTCGTAAACTTATCTCATGCAACCAACAACCCAGTTCAATGCAAGGCGCTTCAGCATGATCGATTACAACAACAAGGTGGTGCTGGTTACCGGCGCAGCCTCCGGCATTGGCGCGGCCTTAGTCCAGGCCTTCACAGCCAGAGGCGCACAGGTCGTCTGCGCCGACATCAATGCAGACGGTCTTCAGCAAACGGTTGTGGCAACCGGTAACAAAGCAAAAGCAATCACCTGCGACCTCGCCGACCCCAATGTCGCCGAGCAACTGATTGATGATGTCTATACGGAAATGGGTCGCCTGGACCTCGTCTGCTCGAACGCCGGCATCGGCTTTGCGGGTAAACTCGCGACGACCGATTTTTCTGATCAGCGCATCGAAAAGCTTTTTGAAATCAATCTTTTTGCCGGACTCAAGCTGGGCGGCGCCTACAGTGCGCGTCTGGCATCAGCCGGTGCGCGCGGGCGTTTTATCGTCACCGCATCCGAAAATTCCCTGAGCGTGCCAAATGCGGTCCGCAAAAGCCGGCTCGCCCTCTATGCCGCAAGCAAGCATGCTTTACTGATCGCGATGGAGTGGTTTCGGATTGAACAGGCCGAAGGCCCCTTGGATCTGCATGTTTTGATGCCCGGCGCTGTTTATACCCCTTTGATTGCCAAGGGTTTGCCTGACCCGGAGCAGGCGCCGCCAGAACTCGGCCTCATCACGCCAGCGCGTTGTGCCGAGATTGCTTTAAACGGCATGGACCTGGACTTGTTCTATATCCCAACCCACGCCCATATTTTTGATGACATGCAGCCGCGTGCCACCGAGGTTGCGAGCGCACTGCAGGCTTTAGGTCTTCAGCCCGTTACTAACTAAAGCGCCCTACCGGCGCCAAGCGCGCACAAAGGCCAAAAAACGGGCGGCCGAGTCTTTAACCATTCGTTCTTGGGCGCTTAACGATCGCCCTCAAAATCGAAGCAACGCCGCGCTTCTTTTAAGCCGCACGGTCATGACGCAATAATTTAACCTGCGCGCAACACCCCAGCGGAGGTTGACGGCATGCCGGATCACCGTGCAATGTTTAGGTTTGATTCAGCTTGCCGTTGGTAAGCTGATTCGCCTCATCCAAATCAACTGTCACCAAGCCACCACCAACGGCTGTATTAAGGCTCAAACATCATGCACTGCCGCCTATTACTTCTCCTGATGCTACTGAATGCCTCGACCGCCTGGAGCTCGGACTTTGATGTCGACAACGACGGTGTTGTGGCCCCGCTCACTGATGGCCTTCTGGTTCTCAGACATTTCTTTGGTTTCACGGGTACCGCACTAACCGAGGGCGCGCTTGGGGCGGATGCAACCAATACGACGGCAGAAATGATTCAAGCTCACATTAATGATCGCCCGGACCGGTTTGACCTCGATGGTGACGGCCTGCATCAACCTCTAACAGATGGCCTGCTGCTTTTACGATTGCTTTTCGGCTTTACGGGCGAGGCGCTGACCCAAGGCGCGCTCGGCGACAAAGCGAATCGCAGAACCAGTAATCACATTCTTGGGCACATTGAAAGTGAGCTCAACATTAGTCTTGAAAGACTTGAAAAATACGCTGACCAGGCCCGTCCAAGTTACATTACGAAAGACAATACCGACGCCAACAACCCCATAACCGATGCGGGCGCAACCTTAGGCCGCGTATTGTTTTACGACCCTAGCTTGTCCAGAACCGACAGCGTGAGCTGTAGCGCCTGCCATCAACAGGCTAATGCTTTTAGTGATCAGAACATCGCAAGCTTCGGGATCAATGGCACAACCAGCCGGCATTCCATGCGGCTCATTAACAGCCGCTTCAGTGATGAAAGGCGATTTTTTTGGGATGAACGCGCGACGTCTTTAGAAGCACAGACCACCCAACCCATTCAGGATCATATCGAAATGGGGTTTAGCGGCGCTGACGGCGACCCAAGCTTGGCTGACCTTATCGACAAACTAACCGCAATCGATCGATATCCGGCATTGTTTACACGGGCCTTTGGCGATAGCGCCATTACAGAGGCTCGATTGCAATCGGCGCTTGCCCAATTTATCCGCAGCATTGAATCCTTCGATGCGCCTTATGATGTTGGCAGGGCCAATCATCGCGATAACCAAGACTTCGACAATTTTACTGTGGCGGAAAACAGGGGTAAACGCTTGTTTATGGCCCCGCCGAACGATGGCGGCGCAGGGTGCGCAGGATGCCACCGCCCCCCCGAATTCGATATTGACCCGGACACCCGTAACAATGGGGTGATCAATGCCATCGACGGTGGCACAGACCTCACCAACACGCGCTCGCCGAGCCTGCGAGATCTCGTCAATCCTGCTGGCGTTCTCAATGGCGGGTTAATGCACAACGGCGCTTTTGAATCGCTGGAGG
>JAFMIA010000074.1 GCA_017854255.1 Pseudomonadales bacterium | reverse complement strand
TGCTCATCACCAACCTCCGCTCGCGCCGCCGCCACCAAAACCGCCGCCACCGCCGCCAAAGCCGCCGCCACCGCCAAAACCGCCACCACCACCAAAACCGCCGACCCCACCAATATAGCCGCCGCGATGACGCCGCCCCGTGCCGACCGGCACGCCCAGCATGCCGCCAGCAAATGAACCCAAGATTTTACTGAGGAGCCACAATACAAAAAATACCCCAAGCAACATCGGGGGCGCCGCGCCAGACGTGCGCGATCGAGTCACCTTAGGCGGCACAAACTCGCCTTGAAAAACCTGCCGAATCGCCTCACTGCCTGCCGCAATCCCGCCCGACACCTGACCCGCTTTAAAACGCGGCAGCATGATGCCCTGAATAATTTGGCTCGACCGGGCATCGGTTAAATCTCCCTCGAGCCCATAACCCACTTCAACGCGAACCTTGCGCTCGGCTTGCGCCACAATCAGCAGCACGCCATTGTTCGTCTCGGCCTGACCAATCCCCCAGTGTCGGCCAAGCTGATAGCCAAAATCCTCGATCACAACCCCTTGCAGGTCTTTGACGGTGACCACGACCAATTGATGCCCCAAGGTTTGCTCAAGACTTCGGGACGCAGCGTTGATTAATCTTTGATCCCCCGCACTAATCAGGCCGGCCTCATCGACTACGCGCCCAGTTAATTTTGGGAAAATCAAGTCAGCCGGATAGGCCTGCAGACTTAGTGCTAAAAGGAGGACCGCTAAGACAAATCCCTTCACTAAAACGTCACCGCAGGCGGCTGATCTGCGGCCGCAGCGGTTGCTTCGTAATAGTCTTCTCGAACGGTGAGCTCGGGATACAGCCAGCCATGCCAAAGCTTACCCGGGTAGGTGCGTAGCTCCGTGTTATACCCCGCAATGCTGTTGATGTAGTCGCGGCGCGCAATGCTGATGCGGTTTTCCGTGCCTTCGAGCTGAGACTGCAGGGCCAGAAAGTTTTGATTTGATTTGAGGTCGGGGTATTTTTCGACCACCACCATCAACCGGCTTAGCGCGCCGGATAACTTGCTTTGGGCTTGTTCAAACTGCTGCAATCGCGCTGGGTCATCAATCAGGCTCGGGTCGACCTGCATGCTCCCAACCTTGGCCCGGGCTTCGGTTACCGCAAGCAGGGTCTCGCGTTCTTGGGCCGCGTAGCCTTTCACCGTTGCTACCAGGTTTGGAATCAAGTCCGCCCGGCGCTGGTATTGATTCTGCACCTGAGACCATGCGGCCTTCACGCCCTCATCGAGCGTTGGCAAATTATTCACGCCGCAGCCGCTGAGCAGCAGTAGCGCGCCAAACATCAAAACCTGCGGGATTAAAGACTGTCTCATAATGCATTCCGACTCTTTCAAAAAGGGCGATTATAAAGCGCGCCTTGCAGCCCGCCTAGCGGAACACTGTAGACCAAAAAGCCGGTTATTACCGGCTTTTATCGTTTCTCTCAAAGTTTGCCGTTTGACGCGACCGCTTGCGCTAATCGCTCAAGTCAGCAACCAAGGCCGCCTTCGAGATCTCAGGCAACACAACCGGCTCGGATGGATAGGCCACATGCGCGACCCCAAAGACGATCTCCGCACCCGCCTTGGCCGCGGCCCGATCTGCATCGGTTAGCTCGTAGCGCATAAAGTGCACGGCCGCCGTTTTATCTTCTTTGCTGCGGTCCATGTCCTCATCGGCAATCGGCCATATTTTTTGACCGTCGCCAACCTGAACCCAGATCTTATCTTCTATCCCGACCAAATCAGCCAGCCGACGCCGACGCTCGTCAATATCGCCGTACTGAATGAGTAACGTGCACTTCCAGTTCTTGCCTTCCGGAATCAGCGGGTTATACGCGTCCAACTCCTCTTGAATACCCGCGGCTTCGAAAATCTTCTCAATTCGAAGCATTTCCTGGATCTGGTACTTTATGGTGGTTTGATCTTCAAAGATCAGCTGGATGTGCTGACCGATCAATACCCTACGATTTTTTTTGTGGGCGAGTACCGCTTCCCTAAAACTCGCCCGATGTACCGAGTAGTCCTCAAGGGACCACAAATCTGCTCGACTTAACATATGTCTTCTCCATAAAAAACGCGCCCTTAAGGGCGCGTTATCAACAACCCAACTGCGACCTAATTTAGGCGTCTAGTGAGTCCAGCGCCTTTTGGAATCGATTGGCGTGGCTACGTTCAGCCTTTGCCAACGTTTCGAACCAATCTGCGATTTCGTCGAACCCTTCATCCCGAGCAGTTGACGCCATACCTGGGTACATATCGGTGTACTCATGGGTTTCGCCAGCCACAGAGGCCTTCAAGTTGTCAGACGTGCTGCCGATTGGCATACCGGTTGCGGGATCGCCTGTCTCTTCTAAATACTCTAAGTGACCGTGGGCATGGCCCGTTTCACCTTCCGCTGTGGAGCGAAATACCGAAGCAACATCGTTGTACCCTTCAACGTCCGCTTTTGATGCGAAGTACAGGTACCGACGATTGGCTTGGGATTCACCCGCGAATGCGTCTTTCAAGTTTTGTTCTGTCTTGGAGTCTTTCAACGCCATCTTTCTTCTCCTAGGTTTTAGTGCAAGTACTTTAAATCGGACATCTGCTACACGTCCAATGAATGTTTTAGCTTAGTTTGATCGAATTCTTCAATCGACTAAGCGCTTACGAGCTTGGAAGCCCTCAAAAACCTGCCGCCAGATCGGACCCGGTAATCCGTCCCCGATCCGATGGTCATTGACCTGACCCACCGGGACCAACTCCAGTCCGGTCGAGCTCAGCCATATTTCTGAGGCCGCCCTCAACTGCGTTTCGCCGAAATCCGCTTCGCGGAGCGGCAGACCCGCCTCGACAGCCACTCGGATCATCTCGTCTCGCGTAATCCCGTGCAAGAGCCACTGACTCTTGGGCGGCGTTACGATCTCTCCATCAGCCACAATAAATACGTTAGAAGCGGTGCCTTCGGTCACTTTATCGCCCCGAATCATAATCGCATCGTCATACCCATTTGCCAGCGCCCGATTTTTGATCATGCCATTGGCAATCAAGCTCGTAACCTTAATGTCCGCCCGATGCCAACGAATATCCTCGGCTGTTTCAACTTTTAAAGGCTGAATTTCCGCGACTGTTTTCGGCTGAAAGGCCGTGACTGTCAGCAATACGGTCGGCGGACTATCTGGATAGACATGGGATCGCTCGGTTGCGGCACCCCGGGTAACCTGGATGTAAATCAGCGCCTGCGCTTCGCCTGATTTTTCGACCGCCTCATCTAGCAGCGTTGACCAAGCCTCTGCCGACATGACCGGCGCCAAACCAATTTCAGCTTGTGACCGAGCCAATCGCACCAGGTGCTGGGCTTTGGTAAAAATCCTACCGTCATAAACCGGCATGACCTCATAGACGCCATCGCCAAACATAAAGCCTCGGTCAAAAACCGAAACCTTGGCTTCGCTCGGCGGCATCCACTGCCCGTTCAAATATGCTATTGCCACGCCCGCCCTGCTCCTTGCGCTAAGTGTTTCCAGATCGAAACCTAAACCGTTTTGGCCCACCGCTTGTGATTAACGCCCAATAAATACCGGTTCACGTTTCGCGACAAAGGCTTTGGTCGCTTCTTTATGATCCGTTGTCTGACCGCAATGCACATGATGGGTGGCTTCTAAGTCCATGCAATCATCTACATCCCCTGCCAAAGCGCGATTCAAATTCTCTTTCATGTACCGGTAGGCAACGGTTGGGCCCGCCGCCAACCGGTTCGCGATTTCCATTGTTTTGGTCATTAAATCTTCTGGCTCGACAACCCAATTGGCGAGCCCAAGCCGCAGGGCTTCGGCAGCATCAACGCGGTCTGACAAATAATACAACTCCCGAGCCTTGGCGGTGCCCAAAAGCTGGGTCATGAAATAGGTGCCGCCATAGTCGCCAGAGAAACCAACCCGTGCAAACGCCGTGGTCATAATCGCGCTCGAGGCCATCACCCGGAGATCGCAGGCCAAGGCAAAACTTAACCCGGCGCCAGCGGCCGCACCCGGTAAGGCCGCAATGGTCGGCTTGGGCATTTTAAACAATTTACCCGCCGTTGCCCGTTGCGTTACCCGCTGCGCATGAATCGCGCCATCAATCGTGTTGTCGCCAACTGTGCCATCACCAGAGGCTGCCATACCCTTTACATCGCCGCCTGCGCAAAACCCTTTTCCGGCGCCGGTTAGGATGATGCATTTTATCGCCGGGTCTAACTCCCAAGCAGCTAACGTGCGCGCCAACGCCGCATTCATCTCACCGGACATCGCGTTGCGCGCATCCGGTCGATTTAACGTGATCACGCCAACCCCATTGATATTTTCTGCCAGCAGATCATTCGTACCTGTTTCGATTGTTGTCATCGACGCGCTCCTAGATAATTTCCTCAGAAGTCTATCATGGCCTTTTGGCCACTCGCGCTAAATTTGATCCGACAAGCCGCTGACAAATTGCTGGCGTTGCTATAGCTTTACAGTTCATCTTCTTTGTTGAGTCGCACCCACCATGAACAGATTGCTCATCGCAAACCGCGGGGAAATAGCCGTACGCATCATTACAACCGCCCAAGACCTCGGCATTGCCTGCATCAGCGTTTACCCAGAAGACGATGGCCTGGCCCAACATGTGCGCCTAGCCGATGATCATTACTGTCTACCCGGCGCGGGGGCAGCCGCTTATCTGGATATCGACGCCATCATTGCAGCAGCGGTTGCAACCAATGCCGATGCCATACACCCAGGTTACGGGTTCCTGAGCGAGCGCCACGATTTCGCCGCGGCTTGCGATGCCGCTGGCATCACCTTTGTTGGCCCCACCACGGAACAACTCGAGCAATTTGGCAACAAGGCAGGGGCTCGGGCGCTGGCGAAGGCGCACGAGGTGCCGCTCATTTCGGGCACCAATGGCGACACCACCTTGGCGGAAGCCGCAGACTTTCGAAAGACCCTTTTAGATGAGCCAATGCTCATCAAGGCCGTACACGGCGGCGGTGGCCGCGGCATGCGCCAGGTTCACGCAGCGGATGATCTTGAAAAACTTTTTGAGCGCTGCCAATCCGAAGCGGCGTTAGCCTTTGGGCAAAGCGCCGTGTACGTTGAGCAATACCTGCCCGACGTTCGGCATATTGAAGTTCAAATCCTGGGGGATGGCCAAGGTGGGGTTGTTCACCTTTGGGAGCGGGACTGCTCCGTGCAACGTCAAAACCAAAAGCTCATCGAGATTGCCCCGAGCCCAGCCATTCCCGCCAGCACGCGCGATCTCCTATTGCGTGACGCCCTCACCATGGCCCAATCCGCAAACTATCGCGGCTTGGGCACCTTCGAATTCTTAGTGGATGCCAATAAGCCCGAGCGCTATTTCTTTATCGAGGCCAATGCTCGACTGCAAGTCGAGCACACCGTGACTGAATGCATCACAGGACTTGATTTGGTGGCCCTGCAATTAAAAGTTGCTGAGGGTGCAAGCCTTGCCGATTTGAACCTGACCGAGCCCCCGCAAGCAGAAGGCTTTGCGATTCAGTGCCGGGTGAATATGGAAACCCTATCCGAAAAAGGCTTTTTCAAACCCACAGGCGGGCAGATCACCCACTATGCGCCGCCCACAGGCATCGGGGTTCGGGTTGACGGCTTTGCCTATCGCGGTTACCAAACCAGCACCCGCTATGATTCCTTGCTTGCCAAGGTCATCACCCACAGTCGCAGTCCCGTCTTTGCCAGCGCGACGGCCAAGGCGCAGCGCGCGCTCGCTGATTTTCAAATCGAAGGCTTTGAAACCAACCTCACTTTTCTGCAAGACCTACTCGACCAACCAGAATTTGCAAGCAGCACGCTGCTGACCCAGTTTGTTGACAGCCACCTTCCTGAAATTTCCGCGCGACTCAATGAGGCAGCCCTGAGCGCAAAAACAGCCCTGAGCGCAATAACAGCCCTGAGCGAAAAGACAGCCCTGAGCGCAACAACAACCCTGAGCGATCAATCCAAACCGGGCGCGGGCGCCGCAGTCGATGCCCGTGATCCGCTCGCCGTCCTAAACCATCGCGCAACTGAAAAGACTGCCGCGCCGGAGCCGGCGGCAAGCGGGCCTTCGGGCAGCCAGGCCATTGGCGCGCCACTGCAAGGCACTGTGGTTGAAATTAATGTCACGCCAAATCAGGAGGTCTATGCGGGGCAACCCCTGCTGGTTATGGATGCCATGAAAATGGAGCACGTGGTCAGCGCCCCCGAAAGCGGGGTCATAGTTCAAATCGCTGTCGCCGCCGGTGACGCCGTGTTTGAGGACCACGCCCTTTTGTATCTAATACCGGGCGCGGTCACCGTGATGGATGCGACCACCAATACGCACGTTGATCTCGACGACATTCGCCCCGATTTGGCCGAAGCCAACCTCAGACATCAGTACGGCTTCGATGAAAACCGGCCGGCAGCGGTCGCCAAGCGCCGAAAGACGCAGCATCGAACGGCCCGTGAAAATGTCAACGATCTGTGCGACCCCGAGTCGTTCATCGAATATGGCTCGCTGGCCATTGCCGCCCAGCGCCGCCGCCGATCTGTGCAAGACCTTATGGAAAACACACCCGGTGACGGCATGGTCTGCGGCATTGGCAGCGTCAATGGCGATATGTTCCCGGATGAGAACACCCAAACCGTTGTCATGTCCTACGACTACATGGTGCTCGCCGGGACCCAAGGACTGCAGAATCATCGAAAGAAAGACCGCATGTTTGAAGTCGCCGAACAACTCAAACTCCCCATCATTCTGCTCGCCGAAGGCGGTGGCGGCCGACCCGGTGACACGGACGGCGCCGGTATCGCAGGCCTCGACTGTTTAGCCTTTCAACTCTACGCTGCACTCTCAGGGCTCGTACCTCGAATCGGCATCACCACTGGTCGCTGCTTTGCCGGCAATGCCGTTTTACTCGGCTGCAGTGACATTGTGATTGCGACAGAAGACAGCAATATTGGGATTGGCGGCCCCGCTATGATCGAAGGTGGTGGGCTGGGCGTTTTTACGCCGGATGAGGTCGGCCCCATGTCGGTGCAGGTCCCGAATGGGGTCGTGGACATCGCTGTGAAGGACGAAGCCGAAGCCATGTTCATGGCGAAAAAGCTGTTGTCGTATTTCCAAGGGCCCGTCTCGGATTTCACCTGCGACGACCAACGCAAGTTGCGCGCCGCGATCCCTGAAAACCGGCTGCGGGTCTATGACATCCACGAGATCATCAACTGCATTGCTGACACGGACTCAGTGCTCGAACTCAGACCCCACTTTGGGGTGGGCATGATCACCGCGTTCATCCGCGTTGCCGGCAAACCGATGGGCCTCATCGCAAATGACCCGGTTCACCTCTCTGGCGCCATCGACAGTGACGGCGCCGACAAGGCCGCACGCTTCATGCAGCTGTGCGATGCCTTTGACTTGCCAATTGTGTCACTGGTCGATTGCCCCGGCATCATGGTTGGCCCGGAAATCGAAAAAACCGCCTTGGTGCGGCATGCCAGTCGAGTCTTTGTGACCTGCACGAGCCTCACCGTGCCCTTGTTTGCGATTGTGCTGCGCAAAGGCTACGGCCTCGGCGCCCAAGCGATGACCGGCGGCGGCTTTAAGGCATCCGCCTTTACCGTCACCTGGCCCACCGGCGAGTTTGGGGGCATGGGCCTTGAGGGCGCAGTCAAACTCGGCTACCGAAAAGAACTTGAAGCGATCACCGACCCAGAGGAGCGACGAGTTGAATACGAAAAGCGGGTGGCCCAAATGTACGATCGCGGCAAGGCCGTGAATTTTGCCACCGCGTTTGAAATCGACGAAGTGATCGACCCGAAAGATACCCGGCACTGGATTATTTCCGGGTTAAAGTCGACGCCCAAGCCCATCCCCAGAACCGGCAAGAAGCGCCCCTTCATCGACACCTGGTAGGCGGCTGTCGACGCCCAAAAAAAACGCCCCGTTTGGGGCGTTTTCAGTTGTCACACTAAACCTTTAACGTTTAGCTCGCAGGAACAAAGATCGCTTTGGTTTCAAGGAATTCCTCGAAGCCCAACTCACCCCATTCCCGACCATTACCAGACTGCTTGTAGCCGCCAAATGGCGCGGTAAAGTCAGCCCCGCTGCCATTAATGTGGACGTTGCCACTTCGGATTTGTGCGGCAACCGCCAAAGCATGATCCACATCACCCGACTGAACATACCCGGACAAGCCGTAGGGCGTGTCGTTGGCAATCTCAATGGCTTGCGCTTCGGTTTCATAGGGCAGGATTGACAGGACCGGCCCGAAAATCTCTTCGCGCGCAATGGTCATATCATTGTTGACGTTGCCAAAGATTGTAGGCTTTACGTAGTAGCCCGCGTTCAAGCCATCTGGCCGACCGGTACCACCGCAAACGAGCTCAGCGCCTTCATCAATACCTTGCTGAATCAAGCCTTGGATCTTATTCCACTGCACTTCGCTGACCACAGGACCCATCGTTGTGCCTTCACCAAAGGGATCGCCTGGCTTTGCCGAGGCAGCCGCCTTCTTCGCGATCTCCAACGCTTGCGCGTGGGATGCCTGAGGCACCAACATACGGGTCGGTGCATTACAGCTTTGACCTGAGTTGGTAAAGATCTGGCTCACGCCACCACTGACCGCTTTTTCTAAGTCCGCGTCTTCGAGTACGATGTTGGCTGATTTGCCGCCCAGCTCCTGCGCCACGCGCTTGACCGTGTCGGCCGCGGCTTTTGCGACGAGGACACCCGCCCGGGTTGAGCCTGTGAAAGACATCATGTGAATATCTGGATGTGAGGACATGGCTTCACCCACGTTCGGGCCATCGCCATTCACCAAGTTGAATACACCGGCTGGCACGCCTGCCGCATGCAACACTTCCGCTAAAATAATACCGTTGACGGGCGCCACTTCACTAGGCTTCAACACCATCGTGCAGCCCGCGGCCAATGCTGGCGCGACTTTGCAGGAGATCTGATTGATCGGCCAGTTCCAAGGGGTAATCAAACCGCAAACGCCCACGGGTTCGCGACGTAGCAGGTATTTACCTTTGCGCTCTTCCCATTCGAAGGTCTTGAGCATTTCGAGGGTTGTTGCAAAGTGTGCTTGGCCCGTCGCTGCTTGAGCCGCTTTAGACAGCCAAAGCGGCGCGCCCATTTCGGTTGAAATAGCCGCTGCAATCTCGTCATAGCGCTTGGTGTATTCCGCAAGGATTGAACCCAAAAGCTCAACCCGCTCGGCAACGGTCGTTGTCGAGAAGCTATCGAAAGCGCCGCTGGCCGCAGCCACCGCTTTTTCAACATCGGCAGCACTGCCCATACTGATGGTTGCAAAGGGTTGCTCGGTAGCAGGATTAATGACTTCCAGGCTCGAAGGGGTCACGGGGTCGACCCATTCGCCATTGATATAAAATTGCATATATTCTTGCATGATGTTTCCTCTTTCTTACTGAATGAGCCTTAATAAAGAAGGCAGTTTTAAACTTTAACCTATTCGGTGACGTCCAATGGGAGTGTGCCACCGTGACCGCTGTCCAGCACGACGGACCCTCTGTCGGTTGATCCCTCAGAGCCAGGCGACACGCGGATTCCCAACCTACAAAGCGCCCTGTGGGTTGTCAAGGCAAAAGGTGTTTTTGGCGCGGGCTTGTTATTGAACAAACTGAATCAGAACCCCTGCCGCCACCGCCGAGCCGATAACCCCAGCGACATTCGGCCCCATCGCGTGCATCAACAAGAAGTTGTTGGGGTTGGCTTCTAGCCCTAATTTACTGGCAACTCTGGCAGCCATCGGCACCGCCGACACCCCCGCCGCGCCAATGAGCGGATTAATCGGTTGCTTCACGATGAGATTCATAACCTTTGCCATCAAAACACCGGTTGCCGTGCCAATACAAAACGCGACCATACCCAGCAGCAGAATCCCGAGGGTCTCGAAAACCAAAAACTGATCGGCTCTGAGTTTAGAGCCCACCGCCAAACCTAAAAAGATGGTCGTGATATTAATTAAAGCATTCTGAGTGGTATCGCTTAACCGATTCACAACACCGCACTCACGCATCAGATTACCAAAGCAAAACATTCCCAGAAGCGGCGCTGCGCTCGGTACCAGCAGCGCAACCAGTAGTAATAGCATGAGCGGAAAGACGATTTTTTCGCGCTGGGACACTTCCCTCAGCTGAACCATCTCGATCTTTCGCTCGGCCTCGGTTGTCAGCAAGCGCATGATCGGCGGCTGGATGAGCGGCACCAACGCCATATAAGAATAGGCGGCAACCGCGATGGCGCCCAACAGGTGCGGCGCCAACTGCCCGGCGACATAGATGGCGGTCGGGCCATCCGCGCCGCCAATAATGCCAATGGCTGCCGCTTCCGAAACCGAGAAGTTAAAGATCCCCAGTTCGCTCAACCCTAAGGCGCCCAGCAGGGTCGCAAAAATACCAAATTGGGCGGCAGCGCCAAGAAACAATGTTTTTGGATTGGCGAGGAGCGGACCAAAGTCCGTCATGGCGCCCACGCCCATAAAGATGAGCAACGGAAACATCCCGGTTTCAATGCCTAAGGCGTAAAACTGGTGCAGAATGCCATCGCCAACCGCGATATCAACGCCCGGAATATTGGCCAAGAGCCCGCCAAACCCAATGGGTACCAGCAGCAAGGGCTCAAAGCCTTTAACAATCGCAAGGTACAACAGCGTGAGCCCAATGCAGATCATCGCAAACTGATCCAGATGCATCTGATACAGGCCGGTGCTTTGCCAAAGCTGTAGCAATTGATCCATCGACTAACTCAGCATCATTAAGGATTCGCCTACTTTAACCGCATCGCCCTCGCGCACGAGGACCTCGCTGACAAGGCCTGCGCTGGTTGCGCGGATCTCGGTCTCCATTTTCATCGCCTCAAGGATCAGCACAACTTGCCCCGCCGCCACCGATTCCCCCGCTTTTACCAAAACCTTAAACACATTGCCGGCAAGCGGCGCAGGAAAGCTCACCAGCATTGACGGCGTCGAGGCCATTGAAGGCATTGAACCCGCGACCGGCGTCATACCAGCAATATCGCCACCCGGGGTTACCGAGACCACAAAGGTTTGCCCAGCGACGGCCACCGTGTAGGTTTCAGGCCCGCCACTAAAGCCCGACGGCCCGGCCGCATCCGGCGCTTTCGCCGAACCTTCAACACCAGTTGGCACCGGCTCAAATGCCGCCGGGTTATTTCGATTTTCAAAAAACTTTAAGGCAACTTGCGGAAACAAAGCATAGGTTAGAACATCATCTTCCAAATGGTCACCAAAGAGGATCGGCCGCTCTTTGGCAATCCCTTCAAGTTCTGCCTGCAACCGATCGAACTCTGGGCTGAGTAAATCCGCAGGCCGGCAGGTGATGGCCGTCTCCCCTGCCAAGACCTTAGCTTGCAGCTCTGCATCAACGGGCGCGGGTGTTGCGCCATATTCTCCTTTTAATACCGCTTGGGTTTCTTTGGTGATATTACTGTAGCGCTCGCCGGTTAGAACATTCAGCACCGCTTGGGTACCAACAATTTGTGAGGTTGGCGTAACCAGTGGAATAAAGCCGAGCTCGGCGCGAACTTTGGGAATTTCCTCAAGCACCGCATCCAATTTGTCGGTGGCATTTTGTTCTTTTAACTGCCCTTCAAGGTTGGTCAGCATACCGCCCGGGACTTGCGCCACCAGGATGCGAGAATCAATACCGCGTAAGGCGCCTTCAAAGGCAGCATATTTTTTTCGAACTGCCCGAAAGTAGGCTGCGATTTCCTCGAGCAAGACCATGTTCAAACCGGTATCCCGCTCGGTGCCTTGCAGAATCGCCACCACACTTTCGGTGGGCGAATGCCCATACGTCATGCTCATAGAACTGATGGCGGTATCCACATTGTCGATACCCGCCTCAATGGATTTGAGATAGGTTGCGGTCGACAGACCGGTCGTTGCATGGCACTGCATGTGAATCGGGATCTGAACGGTTTTCTTCAAGCCGCTCACCAATTCAAAGGCTGCATAGGGCGTAAGCAGACCCGCCATGTCTTTGATGGCAATGGAATCGGCGCCCATCGATTCCAAGCGCGCTGCCATTTCGAGCCAGCCCGCTAAATTATGCATTGGGCTCACCGTGTAGGACAGCGTCCCTTGCGCATGTTTTTCCTGCTTTCGCACCGCGGCGATGGCACATTCTAAATTACGCGGGTCGTTCATCGCATCGAAGACCCGAAACACATCGACGCCATTGATCGCCGCGCGCTCAACGAACTTCTCGACCAGATCGTCCGCATAATGCCGGTAGCCCAAAATATTTTGGCCCCGAAACAGCATTTGCTGAGGCGTATTGGGCATTGCCGCTTTCAGCGCTCGAATCCGCTCCCAGGGGTCCTCCCCCAAATACCGAATGCAGGCATCAAAGGTTGCACCACCCCAGCTTTCTAAGGACCAAAAGCCAACCTGATCGAGCTTTTCCGCGATCGGCAGCATGTCGTCTAAGCGCAGACGGGTTGCGAACAACGATTGATGCGCGTCTCTTAGCACCACATCTGTGATCCCAAGCGGCGCCGATTTCGACAAAACCTGCTCAGACATAAACCTCGCTCCAAAAAACTTTTATTAATCTTATCCGTCGGGCAATCTGGGTCGCTCTTACAGCAACCTAGCGCTTTTCGAAATACTTACTTTAATCACTTACTGCGCTTGACCATCTCGGTATCGCCGGACGGCCGCTGCCACCGCGGCTAAGATGGCAGGCGATGGCCCTGGTTGCCCAGTCGCCGAGAGTGGAACCGGGTTTAGGGTCTCAGCGCTTGAAAAGCGGATGATCAAACGCGACATCAAGCTGGTTACAAAGACCAGTAAGGTCAAAAACGCAAACACTGTCCCCATACCCAGCAGGACAAGCTCGAGACCCATTGCGGTTAAATCTGGCGCCATGACAGTTCCACTCTTGAAGACAACAATATACCAATTTCTTTTTCGATAACCAATGATCGCGGTTGACCTTGACCAGAGCGCCCTAGATAATAGCCCCCGCGTGCGCTGGTAGCTCAGCTGGATAGAGCATCTGGCTACGAACCAGAAGGTCGGGGGTTCGACTCCCTCCCAGCGCACCATTATAGGAGTTTTTGACGCACCCGTTGCGGCAAGGCAGGGCGGCATACGACGCCCAAAATCGTGTCAGTTCGGAGAGATGGCTGAGTGGTCGAAAGCGCTCCCCTGCTAAGGGAGTATACGTTAAGAGCGTATCCAGGGTTCGAATCCCTGTCTCTCCGCCAGTTATCTACATAAATCAATAATTTATGCGTATTATTTGCTATCTGTAACCTAAATTATAACCTCAGAAAATCCTCCTTCACCTGCTTGAAACGAACACAGCTCAATAAAATTCTGTGACTACCTGATAGGCGCGCTAGCGATATCCCCACGCCAAAAAGCCCCAACAGTCCCTTTTCGTTCAGAGTATGCTTAAGTCACCACTTTCGCTTCTCAAATTTCTCATCTTTCTTTTCAGCCAGACGAACAAAAATGAAGTAGACCAAGCTGGTAATAATAAATAGACCTACCAATGCTTCAATGATCATTCTGTTTCTAGCCCCTCAACTATTACGGCAGTTCCATAAGCAGTCACTTCGGCCACGCCAACCCCTACGGTTGCAGACGTGAATCGAAAGGCAATTACTGCATTCGCGCCAAGACTCTTAGCATCTAACTTCATTCGGTAAAGCGCCTCTTCTCTGGCCTCGGCCAAAAGTTCCGTGTAGCCGACAACTTCTCCACCGACTATGTTCTTAAGACCCGCGAAAATATCGCGACCCAAATGCTTAGCTCTAGAAGTTCCACCCCTCACGGGGCCACACAATTTAACAATTTTCATTAAGGGAATTTCATCGGAGGTGACAACGATCATCTCAGAAAGCTTTTGCGCAGTATCATTCATCTTTTTGTCCTCGATTTATTTTTCATTCGTCACAGCAATATGTTCACCTGTTTGAATGACTATTAATTAGCAGGCACACGTTTCTGAATGTAAGCCTCAACCTCATCAGCCGTGTCACGCGTAGCACCACTTCCAATAGCACCTGAGATCAACGAATCGCCAGAGAATCCAAACAAGAAACGTATAAGCAATAGGCCATCTGTAAGGGGCTTAGATTCGCCATCACCGTCTATATCTAGTTGAAAGTCTGCGGCAGTTAGGTAGCTCGCAATTGCTTCTGAAGTCTCTCTGCTTGCATCGCTAGCGACTGCACCCGAGGTCAATGAGTCGCCGCTAAAACCAAACAAATGCCTAATTACCAGTAGACCATCGGTTAGCGG
>JAFMIA010000160.1 GCA_017854255.1 Pseudomonadales bacterium | reverse complement strand
ATAAAATATCCGGCCCTCGTGTTCGGCCGAAATCGAAAAGGCGGTCAGCGGTTTGCTGGTCGCTTGACGCGCTATGAGGTCCGCATAACCCTTCTGGCTCGTCTTTGCCTGCAGCACAGCGGGCCAATGATTAACCAGGCCGCGAACGACAAGGGGCGCGGCCGTCTTAATGTGATGATTGATATTCTGGTTGAAGGCATCACATGTGAGTTCGGGCAAGGATTGCATCGGGTCAGTGATCCAGGGCTTTTAAAATACGGTGCTGTTTCTTTTGGATCAAGCCAGAGAGTTGGCTAAGTGAGGCAAGTACCATATAGGTGGGTTCAAGGCCGCCCGCCGTTTGAAGCTGTTTGAGATCGGCGTCGCTTAAGGCTGCTAGTTGGTCTTCATCGATACCATAAAAGCCGGTGAGCTCTAATGGTTCCTCCAGCGGTACTTCAAGGCTCATCGGCGTAATGAGGCTTAACGCGCTCAAAGCGTCAAAATAGTGCCGGGTTTGTTCATGGCCTGCATGGATATCGCCCAGGCATTCAATGGTGCTGTCGAGCAGCGCGCTGTTGGATCCATCTTCGTTGAAGACAAGCTCGCCGTCTGGATGCTGGGTTCGCGGATGATCGAGATCAATTGATACTAGCAGTTCAGCGGGTTTTTGATCGTCAAGGGATTTTCGTTCTGTGATCAAAAACGGTGCGCGTCTGGCGGAGAGCGGCAGGTATCTGGCAATCCATTGGGCGCCGTCGAGATACAGGTTCTCTTTTGGTTCCAGACCCAATAGAGCTAGGGCATAAAACTGCCCGGTCTGGCCATCTTTTCGAAATAGAATCGGATATTCAGCTTGCAGTGTTCTAAATTCAAATGGGAACACCATGGCCGACATGACATCGTCCCCGAAGGCCGCGCCCGGCTGAGTGTTAACGCGCAGGGTTTGATGCTGCTTTGGATCAAGGACTTCAAAATTGGACATACGCGCGTAATCCTTTTCAGTTCGGGTTAGACGGTCTGAAACCGATGTTGTTTGAGCGTCTCTAATAGGTCTCGATTACTCGGCATCTGATTTCTGAACTGGTTCGCTTGTTTCGTCACCTGAGCAAAGGTGCGATGGGCGGCCGCCAGATCTTGCTCGACGTGTCGATGTTTTGGTAAGGCTCGGCTCGGACGAAAGCCCATCCCGTACAAAACGTACTGATAGCTTGCCGAGGGAAACATCTCATCCTTATGGTAGCCTTCGTGGTGCCATGGCGCTCGATAGGCCCAAGTCGTCAGGAGCGACTGCAGTGATTCCGGTATGCTCGACGGGTTTCTATGGTCGGCCCAATAGGCTTCTGTCCGCGTGGACAACACATAGTGTAGCTTTAAAAAATCGATGATTTGATCCCAGCGATACCGAAAGCGGTCATTGTATCGCTTGCCAACTGAATCCATATCGCTGCGGTCGGCGGGGAGTTCATCGGCGATCATCGTGGCGCCGAGTTCAACCAAAACCAAAGCCGATGCCTCGAGCGGCTCGATAAAACCTGCGGCCATACCAAGGGCAACGCAATTGCGATGCCAGAAGCGTTCTCGATGACCGGGCTCAAAGACAATGGTTCGCGTTTGAACGGATGCGGCGATCTCGGACGTGCTGGTGCGCTGGATGTACTGCCGAAGCGTTTGCTCCGCTGCATCATCTGATTGATGCTGGGCCGAATAAACGTAGCCCGTGCCGCGCCGGGTTGGCAGCCCGATGTCCCAGATCCAACCGGCGCTTTGCGCCGTTGAGTGGGTGCAAGAGGCAATGGGGGCGGTTTCATCAAGGTACGGTGTTTGCGCGGCGATGGCTCGATTGTTAAATAAAACGTCGTCACGGCCAATAAAGCCAACCTCGTACAGACCGTTGATGAGAAGGCCTTGGGATCCGCTACAGTCAATAAAAAGGTCGCCCTCAAGGTCGTCAGTTCGGTCGGTTTTAAGTCGGTCGATGTCGCCGTTGGGCCGGCACAGAACCTCCGTGACGTTGGCGACAATCTGCTGCACGCCGAGCTGCTCGGTGCAGTGCCGCTGCAACATTGTCGCGAATTTTCCGGCGTCCAGATGATAACCGTAGTTGGCTTGCCCGGCATATTCCGGTGTTGTGATTTGCTTTGGTGCTAAGTGGTTTGCAAACAAGGCGACCTGAGGGCAGACCGTATCATCGAACCGTGCACTGGCGTGCGCTGCCAGGTAGCCGTCGACTGGGTTTAAGGCGTCGAAGTTGTTGGGTGGCATGAAGGGATGGGTGTAGCTGGCGCTTGGGTCATGCATCCAGCCGTAAAACGCGGTACCTTGTTTGAAACTGGCGTCGCAAAAACGAATAAAGTCGGTTTCGGATAAACCGATGCGTTTAAGCGTTCGACGCATGGAGGGCCAAGTGCCTTCGCCGACCCCGATGGTCTTAATGTCGGGTGACTCGATTAACGTGACGCGTAAGCCCTTGTCCTGGCTGTTTGGCGCGTAGGTCGATGCAATAATACCGGCCGCGAGCCAGCCTGCGGAACCGCCGCCGATGATGACAATATTGCGAATGGCCGAAGACATGATTGAGATCGAAACTCCAAGGCAAGCGAACGTAAATTAGCCCAACCCTAGTCTATACGTTGGTTAAAAAAAAGCCGCTCATTGAGAGCGGCTTTTTT
>JAFMIA010000073.1 GCA_017854255.1 Pseudomonadales bacterium | reverse complement strand
AACCCGAGATGTTTGACGACCAATAAGCCCCGAGGTCGGTGATAGCGGGCGAGGTCTTTGTTTCTATGTATGGTGTAGTCTGGGCGCGGGTGAAGAAAAATTGAAGGTTGTGGCCGGAATCGAGCTGAGCAGTTTTAGCCTTTAAAAAAAGGGCTTGCGTATTTTTCACGGCGTTTTCGTTACAGCAATGCGTCGAGAAACGGATCCGTGTACGACGTCTGATCAATAGTAGGCGTAGTTCTGCCAAGGGCTGTGTAAATCAACGCCCTTCTGGAAGTGGCAATCGCGCCACCGCCTAATCCTATCTGACGTCAAAGTGTGCCAACAATTTGCTGCTGCTTAGAGCAATAATAATAAGGTGCTGATAAGTATCGCAGATCTTGACATAACTAAAATCGTAACGAAATTGCTTGCAAGGGTGTTTTCTGCGACGAGGTTACCGCCCCATCGCCAGTGATGGTTAAAACCCACTAAAAACTTTCACTGATATACTCCGATAGATCATTGATGTCGGCATCACTCAATAAACTTGCTTGACTCCACATCATTACGGATTGTCTGCCAACCTTTTCTTTATTTTTGTAGGCGGTCAAACGCCCTTTGATATAGGAAAGGGCTTGCCCTTGTAGTTTAGGACCGATGCCACCTTCACCATTACCACCGTGACATGACGCACAACCTGCGTACTTTTTCTCGCCAGCAGAGACAACCTTCACAGGTTTAGCAGGAGCGCCGCCTGCGATTGCGACGGTGGGACTAAACAGCTCGTATTCAACTGTCTTTGGTTGTTCCTTCGGTGGGGTTACTCTCGTTCCGAATATCTTGTTCGGGTCGCAGGCCGTCAGCAGCATTGCCAGCGGTATCAATAGCCATAAGTTCTTTCGTGTCATGTTTTAGTGCCTCAAACACTTTCTGTTTCGCAGTCTTATTCGTTTCTCATCCTGCGATGGACCACACGAAATTAAAGTAAGTGTTGGGCAAAGCACTCAATAGGTCTTCATGAAGTCTAATGAGTTGTCGAGAATCTCGATTAAAGTATTTTTAGAGTGTCTGCCAAGCATTTATTGCTTATTTGCTCGTTTGAAATCTGCAGGTTGCAAAACAAGGGGAGGGTGTATTGGAGGCTGGGGTCGGAATCGAACCGGCGTAAACGGTGTTGCAGACCGCTGCATGACCACTCTGCCACCCAGCCTCACGGAGTAGATGATAGCTTAGTTGAATTTGAACTGCATCTTTTACCGCATTCGGGTGCGGCATCTTTATTGAAACGCGTATTCGCTTATGCAGCCTTAACCAGAACGAAATAGCATCCACCTCAGGTGATCTGGTAGTCTCGTTAAAACGGTTAAGGAGTTCGGCATGAGTCGATTAGAGGGAAAAGTAGCGGTCATTACGGGCGGCGCGGGCGGCATTGGTATTGCGGCGGCGAAACGGTTTGTCGAAGAGGGCGCCAAGGTGCTGTTGGTCGATCTGGATGAGCAAGCGCTTGTGAATGCCAGTAACGAGGTGGGTAGCAATGTCAGCGCCTACTGCGTGGCGGACGTCTCCTCCAAAGCCGATACCGACCGCTTTATCCAGCAGGCGGTGGATGTTTTTGGGGGTGTAGATATTTTTTTGGCTAACGCGGGGATTGAAGGCGAGGTGATCCCGTTTCTTGAAGCCAGCGAGGCCATGTTCGACAAGGTCATGGCCGTGAATGTGAAGGGCGTGTTTTTGGGCGTGCAAAGCATGTTTAAAGCGATGCAGGCTCGGGGTGGCGGCAGCATTATTATCACCTCGTCGGTTGCTGGGATTAAAGGTTCTAGTATGCTCGCGCCCTATGTCACCAGCAAGCACGCGGTGATTGGTTTGATGCGCTCGGCGGCCTTGGCCGGCGCTGAGCATAATATTCGGGTGAACACGGTAAACCCTTCGCCGGTTGAAACCCGGATGATGCGAAGTTTGGAAGAGGGCATGATGCCCGAAGATTTGAACGCGGCCCACGATATGATGAGCGCCACGATACCCTTGGGGCGTTATGCCGAACCCAAAGACATTGCCAATATGATGCTGTTCTTAGCCTCGGATGAAAGCACGTTTCTAACCGGCGGCGTTTATATGGCCGATGGCGGCACCTCGGCGAAATGATGGTCTGTGAGCTTTAGGTGACCGAAAAGCCATTCTTACCGCCGAGCGTTGCGTCCTTTGCCAAGCTCGGGCCGCTCGAGCGGCTGTTGGTGCTGCTGGATCTCGAGCCGATTGATCGCGACTTGTTTCGCGGTTTTCATCCTCCGGACCGAAAGCGGCGGTTGTTTGGCGGGCAAATCATCGCCCAGGCATTGGTCGCCGCGATGCGCACAACGCCGGATGATCGATTACCGCATTCCCTGCATGCTTACTTTTTACGCCCGGGTGACCCCTTGGTCCCTGCGATCTTCGAGGTTGAGCGAATTCGCGACGGCAAAAGTTTTAATACTCGCCGCATTAAGGTGATCCAGTCGGGCAAGGCAATCTTTAATATGGATGTCTCGTTTCAGGTATCGGAAACGGGGCTTCATCACCAAGATCCGATGCCGGACCTAAGCCCGCCGGATGAAAACAAAATGGTGGCAGGTTTAAAACAGCGGCCGTTTTTAAGCTTTCGGCAAGACCACAAACGGTTGCTGGCAGAAACGCCACAAGATCCAACCCAGCAGCTTTGGATCAAGGCCAATGGTGAGGCGCCGGATGACCCCAGAATCCACCTTGCGCTTTTGGCTTATGAGTCGGATGAAGCGCTTTTGGGCACCGCGAGGATGCCGCATCGGGGCAAGTATCAGCGTGAGTCGATGCAGGTCGCGTCGTTAGATCACAGTATTTGGTTTCATGCACCGGTCGATGTGAATGATTGGTTGCTGTATTGCGTTGATAGTCCGGCCGCAGAAGGCGCAAGGGGCTATACCCGAGGATCGATATATTCTGCAAGCGGAAAATTAGTCGCAAGTTGCATGCAAGAGGGTCTGATTCGGCTGCATTCGTGATAAACTGCTTGCGGCTGCCCGGGTGGTGAAATTGGTAGACACGCAAGACTTAAAATCTTGTTCCCATTAGGGAGTGCCGGTTCGATTCCGGCCCCGGGCACCATCTGTGACTTTTCAAAGTTGTTAACTCTTTGTTCAGCCTCGAATTTTTTCGAAATCGCTGAATAGGAGTAGAAAAAATTGAAGACACTGAAGCATCATGGTGCTTGAATTAAAAAACGTTTTAAGGGCTTCTGTTTACTTTCAGAGTTAACCTGCTTTTTCTGCCAACGGCGCTAACCGTGTCTCTAAGTTACTGGATGAAAGCATGCCTCGTTCGAGTATTCTTTGTCGCAGAGAGGTGCTAGAAAAAGAGTGATCTCGACCGTTAAAGACGAATTCAATATTGCGATCTAAACAAATTTTCTTCGCGGTAAACGCTGAGCCTTTGTACTCGGCTCCTAATATCCTGACGTCGATGGGCAGTGTGAGAAACAGGTCCTCTAAATCGGCCTCAGTGTGGTACATGACGATTTCGTCAACGTATTTCACCGCGGCCAGCTGTATCTGTCGTTCCACCACACTTTGAATGGGTTTGTTTTTCGACTGCCTATCAATGGTAGGGTCAACTTGGAGGGCGGCGATTAGATAGTCACAGGATCTTTTCGCTTCTTCCAGCATAACTACGTGCCCAGCGTGCAGAAGGTCAAAAGTGCTGCACGTTATGCCGATTTTCCCGCAGTCTCTGTAGTCTAATTTCATAACAAGCTCACCTAATTTACAATCAATTAACCGCGCGCTAATCTTGTCCCATGGACCATGTTTTACTGGTTCGCCTTGCTCTTTCAAATTCAGATAAATGACGCTCGTCAGAGTCATTCATTAGGAGATGATCTTCTTTTTTATCGTTTGCAGCTTCTCGATTAACATGACAAAAGTTAACGCTGACGCTGGACGCGATATCAACATAAGAAGCGAATCGCGCATCTTCCACTAGTCTTTCTTTTACTCGCAAATTGTTCATAGTAGTGCCTCGAAAGTTATTGCCTATTTGTTTAAGAAATTTTGCGGTGAACAGTCTGAATGATTAAAAGAAAACGTTTTTAGACTGATCAGTACCACATTGGGATTATTGCGATGTTCGTGCCAACTTTTTAAAATGTTCAAAAAGTCGCTACATTCTGCTGTTACAGGCTCGATGCGATAAAAATTTGACGCAGGGTAAAAATGTTTTGCCCCGTATTAGCTCCTTGCGCCGGTTAATCTAGGAATTCTGCACCAATTTAAAACACAGTATCGATGCGGGTGGCGGGAGCCTTTTTATTCTAGTAATTTGCGCATCCGGACAACGCCGATGAATAATTTTCGCCCTAGGTTCAAAATAGCAGCAAGAGGGCCAACAGCATTACGAACCAGGCTATCAAAGACAGTGCGGCTGATGCCCAGCCTAGAGATAAATAAGCGACTCCGACATTACCATTAACGCCAGCCTGGGGTGGTGGCGCTGAATCTAAACGCATTTTGGCGGCGAGATGGCTTATCAGAAATGCACTGACACAAGTTGCGATAAAACCAAACACATTCCACCAGAGCCATGATATCGAGGGTGCAAACTGCCAGAGACTTAGATTTAAGATAAAACCCAATAGCAGGCCTGTGCAGGCGCCGGTACCCGTGGTCCGGCTGCTGAATATACCCAAAAAAAATACAGCCAATACCGGACCGTTAATCAGCGACCCAATCTTATTAATGGCGACTAGAATAGTGGATGCAATATCTGCCACGAAAAACGAAAGAGTTAAGATAACAGCGCCCCAAACTACCGTTAATATTCGCGAAAAAAACAGTTCTGTAGCATCGCTCCAACCCCCGTTGCCGCAAAAGCGACGAACAAAATCGTCCATCGTTGTGGCAGATAAAGAATTGATGACGGAGTCCAGAGACGACATGGCGGCCGCAAATAGAGCGACTAGGGCCAGGCCTACCGCACCCACCGGCAGCTGCTCCAGCATGTAGAGCGGTACTGCAAGATTGAAATTAGGCTTATCGCCATTCAGTGGTAATAAGCCAATGAACTCTGTGTTAGTTGCGGCGTAGACACCAATACCAACGCCGAGAAAGCAGTACAAGAGAACCACTGGAAAACGCAACAACCCATTGATTACTAGAGCCATCCGTCCCTGGGCAACGGATTTCGCGCAAAGCATTCGCTGAACCTGACTTTGGTCGCATCCATAGTAAGAAACGTAGAGGAAAAACCCGCCGATCAACATAGGCCAGAATGCGAAATCTTCGCCATCTCCCAATCCATGCTTCTGAAAATTAAGAGCCTGAGTGCGCTGAGGATCAAATTCACTTAGCAGCGCGATCGGGCCGCCTGCTTCAGAAGATAAAAGCACGACGAGAAATATTAATACCGACACCAGGACAAACATTTGAATGACGTCTGAATAAACCACTGCCCTGATACCACCCAGCACGTCATACAATACCGTTACCACACCAAGCAAAACCACAGAATAAAAAAAGCTTAAGTCGGTAATCAGGACAATGACCGTTGCGATACCATAAACCGTTACTGCAGTGGCAAAGGCGCGGATTACTTGAAATAGCCCCGAAAGTAATAATCGGGTCTTAAGGTCAAAACGTCGCTCTAAATATTCATAAATAGAGATGACGCGCAAACGCTGGAACAGCGGCAGGAAAAAAGTCATTACAACGATCATAGCGAGGGGCACGGCCAACTCATATTGCAACCATCCCAGTCCACCACCAACAGCAAAGGCGACAAATGCAGGCGCACCTAAAATACTGTTAGTGGAGCATTGAGTTGCCATAACGGAGATGGCTATCGGCACCGCGCCCATCTTATGATCTGCAACATAATAATCGCCGCGGGAGGACTGACGTAGACCGAGGAAAGCACTAAAAGCAATTAACCCTGCCAAGTAGCCAACAATAACGACCCAATCCAGCGTGGCAATTTGACTATTCATTTTGGCCAGAAATTCGTTAGCCACATACATTGATAAGGCCGCAGTAGAACCGTTTCGTCAAAATCTAAGTAAACTGTATTGCTGAGCAAATCTTTCCACTGTTGGGTTTCGATCAGATTTAAATCAGTTAGTGAAAAATTTTTTATCTGGTTAGTGATATTGTAAATGCAGAATATGCTTTGATGGCGTTGCCGGCTTTGCCGCCAGAAGGCAAAAAGACCGCTTCCTAGATGTAAAGTATATTGTGTTGCATTGGGATGAAAAGCCGGTTGGCCTTTACGAATTTTAAGCATCTCTTTCAGCCCGCAAAGCACCCTGGCAGTGTCTGATTCAGGGTCTTTTATTAACCCATCAAGCTCGTTTGCATCCCATACATGTCTATTGATGGCTCGATTGTTGCCCAAGGCATCGGCTTTGGTTGAGTCATTGGGCGTTGCCAGCAGCGAATGTATATAAAATGCAGGAATGCCTTCAAGGGCCGCCATAATGGCGTGCACGCAAATAAAGCGCTGTATTGGATAATCATCCGGCCCGTCCAAGGTGCCCTGCAGGGCATCAAATAAACTGATATTTATTTCATAGGCCCGTGTTTTCTCAGCGCCATAATTGCGCCATGAAATACGCCCGCCAAAAGATTGCATGATATCTAGCAGCTGCTGCACTTCATCGTCTGACAAAATACCCTCGATAGGTCGGAGGCCAATACCATCATGGGAAGCAATAAAGTTGAGATAGGTCGTGCCATCGGCGGCGGGCGGCATGCTCATCAGCCAGTTGTTCAAGTAAAAGTTATTTCCAGTTGCAATGGCATGAAGTAAGAGAGGCGGCAAAGCAAAGTTGTAAATGATGTGCGCTTCATTAGAGTTGCCAAAATAAGCTAAGTTTTCCCGATTGGGGATGTTTGTCTCGGTAATAATCAGCGCGGTGGGGTCTTTGGATTCAATCAACGTTCGCAACAATCGAACAATTTCATGCGCCTGTTTTAAGTTAAGACAGCTCGTCCCCTGTTCTTTCCAAATGAAGGCAATTGCGTCCAAGCGGAATATTTTCACACCTTGGGAGAGGTAAAACGCCACAATAGCAATCATTTCAGCCAACAAATCTGGGTTGGCAAAATTTAAATCTACCTGATCATGACTGAACGTACACCAAACATGTCGGGTACCGTTTGGCGTCTGTACTGCTTTCAGTAGATCATTTGTACGCGGTCTTACGACGTCGGAGAGATCCGCACTTGGATCAGCTGTAACGAAATAATCCTTGCCCGGTGACAAGTTTTTTTTAAATTGCTCGAACCATTCACTGTGCGCGGAGCAGTGATTGATGACTAAATCTGACATCAAATTATACTTTGCCGCAATATGCTGAATATCATCCCACCCACCGAATGTTTCATTGACGCGGCGATAATTCAGTACGGCAAAACCGTCGTCGGAGGTATAAGGAAAGAAAGGCAAAATATGAACCGTATTAATCACCTCAGAAAAGCGCCGATCCAAAAAATCTAAGAGACTGCGCAACGGCACTTCGCCATCAACCTTAATGGTATTGGCATAAGTAATTACAATTACATCCTCCTCGGACCAATGATTTTGCTGGGCGATAGGGGCTTGAACGGGCGCTTGATGATCCATCAACTCAATTAATCTTTCCGCTAATTCCGAGGAAGCCGTGGGATAGATTTCAATCAGGTGACGAAGCACTCTCTGCTTTAATCTTTCGATGGGCTTCTCCCTATCAACGACTGTAGAGCTCACGGTCTCTCTCGACGGCTTCAATTAATCGCTGGTAAATATTCGGCATCGCGCTGACTACCCTGTTCCAGTGTGGGACAAAAGGTTGCTCCATTGGCTTGTTCAGAAAAACATCACCTGCTTTCATAATATTTTCTGCAAAAAGCTCTACAATTTGTTCTTCTGTATGAACATCAAAATCCAATCCATTCATCACGGCATCACAGCGGTAGCTATCAATTAAATCTAGCGCAATTCTGAGATAGGTCGCTTTTAAGGTTCGAAACAGACCCTCGTTAAAAATCACGCCGTCCGTAGCAAGCTTGCGAAAAAAAGCCTTGGATATATCGATCGACATTTTCGATAGCCCACTTTCCTCACTGTGCCTAGATAAATCTTGATGCTTGTGATCGTAGATGTCTGCGATATCCACCTGACAGATTCTCCTTGTAGAGTAATTTCGCAGCATTTCCAGCAGCACGCCTACCTCTAAACCCCAATCACACGGGATCCTCAGACCCGCTAAGACATCCTTGCGCATCGAAAATTCACCTGCTAACGGATAACGGAAGCTGTCTATGAAAGTTAAATAATCTTGATGGCGGTCATCGAGGCTGTGCTTTAACGCGCGTGTAAGGGGTGTGACCAATAATCTTGAAACCCTGCCGCCTAAGCTTTGGTTAGCTACTCTGGAGTAGTACCCTTTACTGAACTGAAAGCGAAAATTGGGATTTGCGACCGGATAAATAAGACGGGCAAGTAGAGACCTATCGTAGGTAATGATGTCGCAATCGTGCAGTGCGACAGCTTCAACATTATCCCGGGCGAGTACATAGCCCATGCAATACCAGACATTTTTACCCTTTCCGGGCTGGGAGGGCGCGAGGTTTTTAGCTTGCAACTCCTCATCAATCGCTCGTAAGTTCGGACCATCGTTCCATAAAATTTTGTGCGGCTGAGGCAGTCGGGAGAAAAAATCAAGTGCATGAGAAAAATCTTTTTCTGTCGCTTGATCAAGTCCAATTACAATCTCGGTTAGGTAGGGTACTTTCTCCAACTCATCGACTATGGTTGTCAGCGCAGGCCTAGATAATTCGGAGTAAAGGGAGGGGAGTATTAGGCCCATTGGGCGTTTTAGGGAAAACTCGCTCAGCTCGGACTCAATTTCTTCTATGGGTCGATCGAGTATCTTATGTAGCGTCGTCACGACGCCTGATTGAAAACTATCGGCCATTTCTGCCGCTCCTTTATCTATCCAAATTTACCCCCGCCAAAAGCTCGACTGAGACCTTCGACCCATCCTTCAGGCGCCTCAAGTTCGGTGGTAATGGTGTCCGTCCGTGTCAAAGTCATTGCCCGACCTTTACTCCGCACGACCACTGCCGTTGACGCCTGTTCCAGCATCATCCTGTCGTTCTCGCTATCGCCCAGCGCTATAACGCGATAAGGGACTCCGTTGCGCTGCTCATAGGCAGCCTTTATTACTTCACTCGCCAGTGCCTTGTCGCAAATGCCCTGTATATGGACAAACCGCCCGCCGCGAATGCAGGCAAACCCTAGGGCTTCGACCTCGGCTTTAATTTCGCCTAGCGCCTCATCGTTCTCGACGAAAACGGGTATGCTCCAGTTCCGCTGTTGACAAGACGAGGCTTGTACTGGAGTTAGTCCGGTCATGGCCACAGCCTCGTCCAAACTACAGGTCACCAAATTTTGGAACGATTGGATTATTGACCGTACCGCCGGAAATAGAGTTGCAAGGGGCGTGCCTAGATTTACGCGGCACCATCGAGTGTCAATTTGAGGGGCAAACCCTTGGAGACAATCCTTAGGGAAATCTTTTCTTGGGAAAAAAATAGCACCACCATTTTCGACGACAAAAGGTGTATCTAAATTTAAACGAGTTAACCAATGGACCGCTTCTGCCTTGGTCTTGCTCGTATTTAAAATTACAGGAATGCCTTGCTCGCCAAGGTCTCTTACTAACGCTTCAGCAGGTCCCAGTGCGTAGGTATCGCGCTGCAGCATCGTGCCGTCAAGATCTGAGATGATCAGTGTGGGTTGAAGGTTCAAATACTCATACCGTGCTTATGACCCCTTCAGTATGGGGGGGCTGGTTTTAGTTTTCTAGTCCCGGGGATAAAGTGCGCCTATCCCATGCCGTTTTTTTTAACCGGGAACGAAAGCTGCCTGCACTATTTTAAGGCGTCTGGTATAAAGCTGCATTATAATGATGCGGCCCTGCTGCATCTGGCGTATTTCACGTTGTCGCATTGCGCGGTGCATCTAACAACCGACGCCCCGTAGGCAAGCGGCTAAAATCCATAGTCTTCGTAAGGAACTCGTCGTAAATTTTGCAGCAAAGCTATATTTTGATGAGTTTTTAAGGCGCTCGTTTTTGGCGCGGCGCCTATTGCAAGTGTTATCTCTCGTGATCAAAACATACGACCGCTGCGAAAGGTTTATGGAAGAAAAAAAGGCCAGTCGGTAGTGCAGGCTAATGCATCATATTAGTGACAGATATCGCCTGGGCCCAGTAATACCGGAAAAGCAGGGCTGCACTATAATGCTTCATCGGGATTCCGTGTCGGTTCGATTCAGAGGGCCTCTGCAGTATTTTGCATTGAGCGTTAATCTAAGGGTTGTCGCCGAGCGGAACCATGCGCTCAACAAGCGTCTTATGCGAAAAGGATGGCACTTCAGGACCCAGTGCGCCCGGGCAGCTATTGCGTGCGGTACAGGTGTCTGGGTAATTGATCGGACTGACAACGTAGCCTTGTTCAACGGCATGCGAATACTGTGAGAGCACGACGATAACGACATCCTCTTCTGGCCAAACAAAGATATATTGACCATCAAGACCTTGTGCCGACGCGACCTCGATCGCTGCGGGTTCTCCATCGAAGTAGGCTGCATTCAGGATCCACCACTGATAGCCATACCAACCGTTAGCCGTCAGGCTGCTTGTAACGTATTCGGCAGGTAAAATTTGATTGCCGCGCCATTGGCCATCTCTGGCATAAAGCAAACCAAACCGCGCAAAATCAGCAGCCTTCATGTCAATACAGCAGTAGGTCAAAGGGTTGATCCCGGAGGGGTCAAACCACAGGCCAACCTCCCTTGGATTGATATCGATCGATGCGAGTATTTTTTGGCTTAGATAGTCGTGAGCAGATAAGCCCGTTGTCCTGCGCAGGATCGTTTCAAACAGCTGTGAGTTTGCATTGGAGTAGGCAAATTGTGACCCGGGCGCGCGTACTAAGGGGCGGTCGATGGCATAAGCGGTTTGATCTGTTTCGAAAAAAACGTTGTCAAAGGCTGAGTAGCCGGACCGCATCTGTAACATCTGATGAAGGGTCACATTGGCCTTTGCCGTGCCTTGCCACTCGGTGATGATGTCGCTGGCTTTTTGGTCGACCGAGGTAATGTGGCCTTCGTCTATGGCGACGCCAATGGCCGCGCTGTAGAAGCTCTTAGCCACAGACCAACTGGTCCCGAGGGAGTCCGCGTCGTAGCCCTGGCTGTAGCGTTCGCCGATCAAATAGCCATCTTTGGTTACTAGGACCGCCTGAACAGCCGTATCCGTAAAAATGTGATCGATCACGCCATTGACAGCGGCCTGGTTGGTGCCGACCTGCTCGGCGAGTGCGGGGGCAAAGTCCCAGGCCGGCTGAAGGACCGCGGGTGCATCATTTTGTGTTTCGGGCAGGCGAGTTTTTATAAAATCGGTGATGGCGGCGGTTTCAGTCCGTTGGGCATTGCTGCCAATTGCACCGGTAATCAGGGCGGAGGCTTCAAAGCCGAAGAGATAGCGTAACAGCAAGAGCCCATCGGTCAGGGGTTCAGCCCGGCCATCACCGTCAACGTCAAGCTGCGCTGCGTGGGTTTCTAAAAACGCGTAAATGTCCAAGCTCGATCGCCTTGTCGCGTTGTCCGCGAGCGCGCCACTGACCAGTGCGTCGTTCGTAAACCCGAACAGATACCGCAGAATAATAAGACCATCGGTTAAAGGCTCGGCCTTTCCGCTGGCGTCAATATCCCATGAAAAGCAGTCGAGGCAGGTTGCTGATGCGGTATCTTCGGTTGCTTGGGTTTTTGCCGGGACCGATTTTAGGCGCTGGGGCTGCGTGCCTGGTGGGGCGTTCTCGTAGGGGCTCAGGCTGACGCTTTGGTTCGGTTCACCCAAGGTGTTTGAGTTTAGAAAAAGCTGTAAGAAAATGACGATAAGACATTGAAATAAATATAATTTTAAACGATTCATACAATAAAAGGCCGATGGAAAGACAATTGGTTTGAGGTTAATTTAGGGCTCGCGTTGGGAATTGTGAGGCGTCCGCGACCGGTTCGCAACCCGATAAGCATACGGGTAACGCGCGTGCGATGAAAATACGCGCGCAGCGGACTGACAGCGGTGCGCGTTTGCCCGCGTCGTTCTGACGTTTTTTTGAGGAATGATGCGCCCGATCTTCGGGTGATCACGCTGGAGGGTTCATTCTCGCTTTGCCGGATGCATCGTGACAAGCTGATTGGCGTAAAGTCTCGTAAGCATCTTCATGAAACAACTGCCGTCAAAATTTGAAAGCCGCGAGGCGTTGACCGAGCTGATCGCGGAGACCTTCGAGTCAGTGCTGATTGAAGGCCATCGTCAGCCGAGTCCAATACATGGGCAGGTTTTGAGCGAGGCTGAGCTTGCTGATTGCATTCAGCCCGCGGCGTATGCGCGCACCAGAAACTTCTATGATGGGGCTGTGAGCCGGTTGTCGCCGTTTGTTCGGCAGGGCATTGTGGACCGAAAGACCCTCGCGAGTATCGCCTTAGCGGGCGGCGCCAAGCCCGCCGAGAAATTTATCCAAGAACTCCTGTGGGGCGAATTTTGGCAGCATGTCGCCGAGGCGCGTCCGAGCGGTCTCTGGCAGGACGCCGAACCTTACAAAACCGGTTTTTTGGCGAGTGAGTACGCTTTAGAGCTGCCGCAGGATATTGCAACGGGTACAACGCCGAATGCTTGCCTAAACCATTTTATTCGGGACCTGCAGGAAACGGGCTATGTTCACAATCATGCCCGGATGTATTTAGCGGCTTATGTGGTGCACTTCCGGCGGATCCGATGGCAGGCAGGTGCGGCGTGGTTTCTAGCCCATTTGCTGGATGGCGATGCGGCGGCCAACAATTATTCGTGGCAGTGGGTTGCGAGTACCTTCGGCAGCAAACCCTATATTTTTAATCTTGAAAACGTCGAGAAATATTGTGGCAACCAAGTGGACTGCCGGCCCGAAACCAATCCCGAGCTGGATGCGAGTTACGACGTGCTCAGCGCGCGGTTGTTCCCGGCGCGCGCTTTATGAGCGCTCAACTTTTCTGGTTACACGAGGAGGTCTTAAGCGAGGCCCTGATTCAGACGCAAGCCGCGGAGGGCTGCAGGTTCCTATTCGTGTTTGATACGGTTTGGCTGGCGCAGCGCCCGGTTTCGCTAAAGCGGATTCAATTTATCTACGAGACGCTCGTGGCGTTGCCGGTTGAGATCGAAATTGTTTATGGCGATGCCGTAGACGTGCTGAAGCAGAAGGGTCAGGAACATCCAGGACTCGTTTGTCAGGTCATCGCACCAAAAGATCCTGAACTTGCTGAAAGAATAGACGGTATTGCAAGCGAGGCGGGGGTCGCGGTGTTGGAAAGACCACGCTGGTTCGCGCCGCCAGCGAATAAGATCGCTCGTTTTTTTAAATTCTACAACGCGGTTCGCAGCGAGGCCCTTGATGCGGCCCGAGTCCATAGGGGTGACCTATGAAAGCCGTAACCCTGGTTGGGGTCGGTTGTTTATGGCTGTTAACGACGGGTTGCGCGGTAAACAGTGTAACCAGCCGCGGGCCGGCTGACGAAGTCGCTTCACAGACCGTCATCACCAGTGAGTTCGGTTGGGGCGTTAAACCGCTCCTTCCCGCGCCGGCGCCTCAAACCCTACCGAAAGTTAAACCGGCAAAGGCGATGGGCTGGCCGCAGGGCCGGTCGCCGACACCCGCCGAAGGTTTCAAGGTTACCCCATTTGCTGCAGGGCTCGATCATCCGCGCTGGTTGCTCGTACTGCCCAATGGTGATGTGTTGGTCGCCGAATCCGATGCTCCGGATAAGGGGGCGGCTCGTGGCGGGATCATGGGCTGGATTGCAAAGCGGGTGATGCGGTACGCGGGGTCTGGCTTGCCGTCTGCTAATCGGATTACGCTGCTACGAGATGTCGATGGCGACGGGGTTGCCGATGTGAAGGTTCCGTTCATCGAAAACCTCAATTCTCCTTTCGGTATGGCGCTGCACGAGGATGTGCTGTTGGTTGCCAATACCGACGCCGTGCTGGCTTTTGATTATGTCGAGGGCAGCACCCGGATTGATACGCCAGGGCGGCAGGTGCTGGCCCTGCCGGCCCAAGCGCCAAACAGCCACTGGACCAAGAACCTGCTTTTGGATGCGGAATCAAACAGGCTGTTTGTCGCGGTTGGCTCGAACTCGAATATCGGGGAGTTGGGGCCGATGCAAGAAGTAGGGCGGGCCGCGATCTGGGCGGTTGATCTAAAGACCTTTGATGCTGAGATTTATGCGCGCGGCCTCCGAAACCCAGTGGGTATGGCCCTGCACCCAAAGACCGGCGCGCTTTGGACCGCGGTCAATGAGCGCGATCAGTTAGGCGACGACCTGGTGCCAGACTATCTGGCGGAAGTCGTGCAGGGGGAC
>JAFMIA010000072.1 GCA_017854255.1 Pseudomonadales bacterium | reverse complement strand
GGGCGTTTATCGGCCCCTAGTGACCAGGCCCTGCGCTCAACCCATCCGCAAATGAGCCCAAGTTGACGCGCCATTGATCAAAAGCCCGCGCGACTGGCCCGGACGGCATCTCCAACACGAGATCAAAGGCCGCCAATGCCCGCAAGTTGTTTCACAGGCAACAGATTGGTGAAGGACCCTTTTAACGCGCTGAAAGCGGTCCTATCGTTGTTGCGCTCGACTATCAATCATCAGCTGATCCAGCTTGGTTTGCGCCACCTTAGGGCGTTTCAAATCGATTGCCTCGATCATCTCGCAGCCATCTCGGATCATGTCACTCACGAGCACCGGGTACTGCCGGCAATCATCTGGCCGGTCCTCATAAATGCTGCAGCCATACTTATTTTGATTCGGCAACGGCTTGAGCCAAGGACAAGCCGTAAGGGCTTCACCGGTTTCAGGGTCCATCCAAATTCGTCCTGCCTGCACAAACCGCGCGATCTCGGGCCGATTGTCCTGCCACCAGCGGATCTCCGCCTGGGTTGCCGACAGCCCGCCATCGCCATAAATCTGGCAGCACTTGCCGCATTGGTTGCAGTCTTTCATTGCACGCGCATCATCCGTTAGAGCTCCGCATCATACCCAAGTTCTGATCAGGCGGCTTTGTTTCTCTCAAACGGCCTGCAACCCAATGAAGAATTGTTTGCGTCTGCCATAGGCGTCATACTGGCCGTATGTCAAAAAATAAAAAAACCTTTGGATCGCTCCGCGATCAGCTCAAAGACGCTGGTCTTGTGACCGCAAAACAAGCCAAAAAGGCGGCGCGCGGCGCCCTGCGCACGGAGCTGCGCATCAAAAAAGGCATTGATGTTGATGCGGTGAAACAAGAGGTTGAAGCGGCCCGAACGCAGAAAATAGAAGCCGACCGGGCGCGCAATGAAGCGCGAAATCATGCAGCCCAACACAAAGCCTTACTGGCCCAGGTTAAGCAACTGATTGCGGCCCACTCACAGCGACAAGCTGGTGAGGTGGCGTACAACTTTACGGACGAGAAGAAAGTCAAGAAGCTCTATGTTTCAGAAGAGAACAAAACCCAGCTCAATCAAGGATACCTCGCCATTGTGAAGGTCGAGGATCGTTATGATCTCGTGCCAGAGGTCGTTGCCCGCAGAATCCAAGCACGCCATGCCGACTCGGTGTTGTATCTGCACGACCGGGCGCTCGACGCGATCGATGAGGACGACCCTTATAAAGACTACCCAATTCCGGATGACCTGGAATGGTAGCCAGCGTTGGTCTTAAAGTCGCCCTGGCTAACCAGCTCTGGGCCACAAGCGCTGGTTAACAAGCGCTGGTTAACAAGCGCTCTGTGCCAAACGCCATTTTACAATCGCCATCTGACCAACGCGATCGACCCAATACGCTCTACAAAACGCGATCAGGAATAATTGATCTCACCGGGTCTTATTCGAAGTAAACGCGCACTGTCGACCCCACCTAACCGCCTGCTGGGCCTTCCACGTGGAACAGTTTATTGTAAATAACCCAGCGCTCATCAACCTTCAAAAACGACAGCGTATCCAGGAAACGATTGCCAATATAATCGTCTCGGAGCTGCACAACCGCCGTCGCGCCAGCAATCTCCAGTGCGATAATCTCTAAATACGCCGATTCACCCGCGCGCTTTGCCGACGGCTGTGCGCCCACAAACTGCGCAAAATCTTGCACACTCATCTCCGCCAAACCGGTCGGCAAATAGCCTGTTATCTTGGCATTGGGGTGAAAGGCGGCGTGCACCTTGTCGACATCGGATTCAAACATACTGTCGAAATAAACCTGCACGGTTTCTCGTATTTGATCGGCATCATCCATCGGATTTTCTCCCTTAAATGTTCCCTGAATCTATCGTGATCTAATTCTGCTGCGCAACCCGGTTTTGCGCTCGCACGACCCACCATCGCGTTTTTTTTCGTAAAATGCTTGTACGCGACCCAAACTCAATCCAACCTCAATCCAACGGATGATGACTCAGCGAGCCAAAATAATGCCCTATCCATTGACTAAAATTCGCGGCCGGACCGCCGCACTCCTAACCTTCCTGTTGCTATCAGGTTGCCAAGCCATTATCCCCGCACCGGTTGCAGAGCCGAGCCCCATTGAATCGATTGCGGATGCCTACGTTGACGCCCTGCTCGAGCGCTATCCCAGCATGGCGACGGCTTACGATTTGCCCGGCTGGCGCCACGACCGGTTGTTCGATAATTCCCAAGCGAGCCTGAAACGCTGGCACGACCAAGAGGATGCCTTTCTCGATGCAGTGCGGGCGCTGCCAGCACCAAGCGCCATTGGCGCTCGAGACTGGATCACCTATGGCTTTTTGATCGAGGCGCTGTCGTCCAGCCAAAGCACTCGCATCTGCCAAAAAGCGCTCTGGGAAACCAGCACAACCACCGCTTGGTACACTGGCCTGCCCTTTATTTTCGACATCCAACCAATTGCCACTGAAACCGAGCGCTTGGATGCGCTCACGCGCCTCAGCGCGGTCGCCGGCTACATCGAAACTGAAATCGAGAATTTAAGAGCCGGCCTTGCCCAAGGTTACGCCTCGCCCCGCCTCACCGTCGTTGCGGTTCCCGACCAAGTCAGAGCCCTTCTGCAGCCCGACAACCCCTTCTTGAACCTCGGCAAACGGTCTGACGATCCATTGTTTCAAGAAGCCGTGCAGCGCACGTACGATCAATCGATTCAGCCAGCGCTCAACCTGTTTGCCGATTTTATTGAAACCGAATACCTGCCCAACGCCCGGACAGCACTTGCCATCAGCAACAACCCCAATGGCGCGCAGTGCTATACCGCTTTGGTGCGCGCGTTCTCAACCCTATCCGTCACCCCAGCTGAGATTCACCGCGCGGGTCTAGCTGAAATGGCCAGCATCCAAGCTGAGATGCGGGACATCATCGATACCCATTTTGAGGGCGAAGCCACGGCAACGTTTTTAAGGCGCATCAATCGGGATCCGGCGTTTACGTTCGAGACAGAACAGGCCGTTCTCGACTTTTCAACTGCAGCTTTGGCCCGCGCGCAGCCTAAAATGGCGTCGGTATTCGATTTACTGCCTAAAGCAGACGTTCTCATTAAACCCTATCCAGACTTCGCCGCCAGTGGCAGCGGTGAATACCATTCCTCATCAGAAGATGGCGCGCGGCCGGGGATCTATTACATCGCTGTCAGCGAGCCCCAGTTGCGCACCCAAGCGACCCAGCAATCAACCCTCTATCATGAAACCTATCCGGGGCATCATCTGCAAGGCGCTATTGCCCTGGAGTTAGGCGACGCAGTCCACCCCATTGCCCGGTACTTGGGCAACGCGGGCTACGGGGAAGGCTGGGCGCTGTACGCCGAACGATTGGCCGATGAACTGGACCTCTATGACCGCCCCCTCGACCGCATCGGGTTATTGTCCGATCAGGGCGCAAGAGCCGCCCGTCTTGTGATCGACACGGGCATTCACACCCTCGGCTGGGATCGAGACCAAGCGGTTGACTACATGCTGAACCATTGCGGCTGGTCTCGCTTTGATATCGAAAACGAAATCAATCGCTACATCTCCTGGCCAGGTCAAGCCAATGCCTACATGCTCGGCATGCTCGAACTCAAACGACTCAGAGCGCTAGCGGAAGATCAACTGGGCGACGGATTCGATCTCAAGACCTTTCATCGGCGCGTCTTAGAAAATGGCAGTGTGACGTTGCCCATGGTGCAAGCGACCATCCTAGATTGGATTACAACTCAAAAAGCTTTGGATTAGGACCCAGCCCAGCACGAGTGGCGAACTTCGGTGCAGCAAGCCTTGCCCCCGGCCCGAGCGTTGGAACAAATGATACGAGCCCGTCTCGGTCAGTCGGGGCTGTCGGTTGTGCGAGGTTTTTGCAGACAGCCTCAGCGGCAAATGACCTCAGCGCCCGCAGCGCGCAGCGCGCCGGTATCAAGCGGCCAGCGCGCCCAGCTTTCGTTTCCCGCGCATCCGCTAGCACCGATTGGGGCGCCCGGCCCGCCAACTTGCTCAAAGGTGCATAGAACTTGTTAAACTCTTTTTGATTCCATCAATGTTGAGCCCACATGAGCAACCCATTCTTTGAGACCTGGCAAACGCCCTTCAACATGCCCCCGTTTGAAACAATTCAGGACCATCATTTTGAAGCGGCCTTCGAGCAGGGGTTCAGCGAGCATTGGGCCGAAATTGAGGCCATCGCCAACAACCCCGCCCCGCCAAGCTTTGACAATACGTTGGTTGCACTGGAGGCCAGCGGCCAACTGCTCACCAAAACTGCCGATGTGTTCTTTAATTTGGTCTCGACCGACACCAATGAGGCCCTGCAGGCCATCGAAGAAGCCGTTTCCGTTCAATGGTCCAATCACAACAGCAATCTGTATAACCACCTCGGTTTATTTCAGCGTATTAAGACCCTCTTTTTGGATTTGCCAAACCTCGGCCTCCAACCGGATCAGCAATTATTGCTCGAGACGCTGTACAACGATTTTGTCCGAGGCGGCGTCGAACTCAATGCCCCAGCCCGACAACAGATCCGCGACATCAACGAGCAGCTGGCCACACTTGAAACCCGCTTTGGGCACAATGTATTGGCCGAGACCAACCAATTCGAACTGGTCTTGACCCGTGAGGACGACCTTCGCGGCCTGCCCGAATCGGTCCTCGCTGCCGCCCGCAATGAAGCCGCCCAACGTGGTCACCCAGAAGGACACTATGCCTTTAGTATCTCGCGCTCGTCTTTCACGCCGTTCATGCAGTTTGCCGACAACCGGGCACTCCGGGAAACCTTGTTCGAGGCCTACACCCGATGCGGCGACCTTGGCAATGCCTCGGATAACAAGGCCCTTGCCGTCGAGATTGCCTTGCTTCGACATCAGCGCGCCCAGATCAAAGGCTTTGCGTCCCACGCCCACTACATGCTTGAAGACCGCATGGCAGGTCATCCCAGCCAAGTGCATCAACTCTTGGATCAAGTCTGGCAGCCCGCTCAAAAGAAAGCGCAACAGGAAGCCGCCGATCTGCAGGCCCGCATTCGTCAGGAAGGCCAGAATTTTGAGTTGGCGCCTTGGGACTGGTGGTACTACACCGAGAAGCTCCGCTCAGAACGCTTTGATTTAAATGAGACCGAAACCAAGCCTTACTTTGCACTCGAGCAGGTTCGCGATGGGGCCTTTGAAGTTGCGCGCGCGCTGTTTGGCATCACGTTTAAACCGGCGCCTGCGCTCCCCACGTATCACCCGGATGTTCAAAGCTATGAAGTGATTGATGCCGATGGCACGCTGATCGGCATTTTTTTAGCCGATTACTTTATGCGGCCGTCTAAACGCGGCGGCGCCTGGATGAGCCAATTCAGGGGGCAATCTAATCTGGGCAGCAACATTCGCCCCATCATTGTCAATTGCTGTAATTTCGCAAAGGCCTCTCCGTGTCTTTTGGGGCTCGATGAGGTTGCAACCTTATTCCACGAGCTGGGTCATGGCCTGCATGGTTTGCTCAGCCAGGTCCGCTACCCCAGTCAGGCAGGCACCAGCGTAAAACAAGACTTCGTTGAGCTCCCCTCTCAAATCTTTGAGCACTGGGCAACAGAACCTGAGGTTTTGAGGCGCTATGCCCGTCACTATGAAACCGGCGAAGTCATCCCAGACGCCCTGATCGAAAAAATTCGGGCGTCGAGCACGTTTAACCAAGGCTTTCAAACCTCGGAATATCTCGCTGCGGCATATCTCGATCTGGCCTGGCATGCACAAGCGCCGGATGCTGCAGCGGATGTCAAAGCCCTCGAGGCGGCCGAGATGGACCGAATCGGATTACCTATGACCATCGCGCCCCGCTATAAATCAACCTACTTTCAACACATCTTTGCTGGAGATCACTATTCCGCGGGCTACTACGCCTATATTTGGGCGGAAGTACTGGACGCGGATGGGTTTGAGGCCTTCAAAGAGCAGGGCTTGTTCGACCCGGCCACGGCCCAATCCTTTCGGCAGAACATCTTAGAGCGCGGCGGCTCCGCTGAACCGATGTCCCTCTACCGAGCCTTTCGAGGCCGAGACCCTGCGGTGGATGCGTTACTGGTGAATCGTGGCCTGGCAAGCTAAGCCGCGGTATTGATCGAGGTGCCCAAAGCGCTCTAGGTTTGGCAACCGCCCTCACAGGGCCCGGCTCAGTCTCAGGCTCAGGCTGCAGTCCCAAGATTAAAAGGCCTGCCTTAAAGGTGTCTTTGATCTGCCCAGTAGCAACCCCGGTGGCAGCGCGGAGCGCTTTGTCAGCCAAAGCGGCTTGGCCATTGCCGCGGCACTTTGTCTAGATTCAGTGCTAAGCTCACAGCATGACGCAAGCACTCGATGAACCCACCCGGTTGGCCATGCGCGCGGCGCTTGAAGCGCTTGACGAGCGATTATCAACCCTATTAACCAACACCGAATCCGCGGCCCAACAGGTGCCGCTCAAAGAAAATGCCTCGCGCTTGAGCCGCATGGATGAAATGCACAACCAAAGCATTCTAAGAGCCAACCGCACCGTAACCAAAAATCGCTTGATGGCTATTCAAAAGGCCTTTGCCCGAATCGAAGACGGCACCTATGGCACCTGTTTAGAATGCCTAGAACCGATTGCGCTGCCGCGGCTACACGCCTATCCCGAGGCCAGCTTGTGCCTGGCTTGCAAAGCGGCAGGCGAGGCAAGCTCGTGATCCGCGTTAGGCTCTGATTCGCGCCTTCAAACCTAAAAATTCTTTGGTTAATGAAAGCGCCGCAATGCTATACAAAAAAATCCGGCTTTCGTATACTCACTGGGTCGCCACAAGCGACAATTCTCAGGGCGGGGTGTAAGTCCCCACCGGCGGTAATCGCATAGCGTAGCCCGCGGGCGCTCTTCATCATGAAGAGGACAGCAGACTCGGTTAGATTCCGAGGCCGACAGTTAAAGTCTGGTTATGAGGATGAGGTCCCGCGACGCAGCAATTTGCACGAAGCCCCTCGTTTGCCCTGTTGTTAAACCATGCGTAAAAGGCAAACAACAGATGACAACTTTTCGACCCAATTTCAAAGAAACCGCGGCTCGACCCCGCATTGCATTCATCCAATCTTGCTGGCATCGCGACATTGTCGATGAGCTGCGGGATGCTTTCCTTGCCGAACAAGGCCGCATCGACAGCCGCGCTGTCGATCTGATTGAGGTCCCTGGCGCCTTCGAGATCCCGTTGCGTGCAAAGCTCGAGGCCCTTAGCGGCACCTATGCTGCCGTTGTCGCTGCCGGCCTGGTCGTCGATGGCGGCATCTACCGGCATGAATTTGTCGCAACCGCTGTCATCAGCGGCCTCATGAACGTGCAACTGGAAACGGGCGTGCCGCTCTTCTCGGCCGTACTGACGCCGCAGGATTTCTTAGGCCAGGGCCAACCGGAATTCTTTAAAGCCCACTTTGTAACGAAAGGGATCGAAGCCGCGCAAGCCTGTATTGGTAGCATTGGGAGCCTTAACCCGGCCTAACGAGCCGATAAGGATTGCCGTGAGGATTAACATCGTCGGGAGCAGTGGTTGCGGTAAATCAACCCTTGGCCAGCACCTGGCACGGGCACTGGCGCTGCCTTATATCGAACTCGACGCGTTGTTCTGGCAGCCCAATTGGACCCCTGCCCCGGACCCTGCGTTTCTTGCGCGCATTACGACCGCCCTGTCAGCGCCTGGCTGGGTGTTAGATGGCAACTATGACCGAACCCGCCCCATTAAATGGGCCAACGTCGAGGTGGTGATCTGGCTTGACCTACCGGCTTGGCGGATCCTGATGCAAGTGTTAAAGCGAACCCTTCGGAGATCCCTCAAGGGCGAAGTGCTTTGGGCCGGTAACCGGGAAACGTTACGCAAGGCTTTGTTCAGTCGGGACTCTATTCTGCTCTGGGCGATCACCCAACTCGGCCCCATCCGCCGGCGGTATCAGGCGGTGATGGCCGACCCTAGCTGGTCTCACATTCAGTTCGTTCGGATTCAGAGCCAGCAGGCGCTGACCGCGCTGCGCGCTGATCCTCGTGCTTTCTTAACGGCCGCATCGAACACCAAAGCCGTCGCATAGTGCGCGGCGCGCCCGTCCCTGCAATCTTGGCAAACAAATCATCGTCCTGGCCCAAGGCCCGCGACTGGGACGCGCTAGGGCCTATTTAAAGTCGGCAGCAGAATGTCGTTCTGGCACCCGGTCAGCTTCTGGGCCCCAGGCTCGATTCACTCGGCGGCCGCGGGCAACCGCTGGCCGAGCTTCAATTGCCGTCGCCCAGCGAACGACGTGCTGGTAGGACGAAACCTCTAAGAACTCTGCGGCCTCATAAATATTGTGCAGCACCAACGCGCCGTACCAGGCGTAGTTGGCCATATCCGCGATGGTGTAGTCATCGCCGCACAAATAGGTGCGCTCCGCGAGGGTTTTATCTAGGACATCTAATTGGCGTTTTACTTCCATTGCGAAGCGGTCGATCGGGTATTGCCATTTTTCAGGGGCATAGGCATAGAAATGACCAAACCCGCCGCCTAGGTAAGGCGCGCTCCCCATCTGCCACATGAGCCAGGAATAACATTCCGCCCGAACACTGGGGTCTTTGGGAACAAAGGCATCAAATTTTTCGGCGAGGTACAGCAAGATCGCACCCGACTCGAAAACCCGGGTACCCGGAGTGGTACTGCGATCGAGCAATGCGGGAATCTTAGAATTGGGATTAATGTCAACGAAGCCGCTGCCAAACTGTTGGCCCTCACCAATATTAATCAGGTACGCATCGTAGTCTGCGGGACGACCCAACTCGAGCAGTTCCTCCAGCATGACCGTCACCTTGACGCCATTGGGGGTTGCTAAGGAATGAAGCTGCAGAGGATGCTCGCCCTCGGGCAGCACCTGCTCATGGGTGGCGCCGGATACCGGCCGGTTAATATTGGCAAACCGCCCGCCATTACCTTTGTCCCAAGTCCAAACCTTTGGTGGCGTATAGGTGGATTCGCTCATGATGTGCCTCGACTTTGCATGCTGGTTAATTCGTTGTCACCAAGCATATCAGGGTTTGCGCGCGCTGTGCGCGTGGGTTGCCCCGCAGCGCCGCCAACGACTTGCAGGGCCCGTCTGAGTAGAACCCAGCGCAAGGTCCCGCGCCTTTGATGAATCAAAAGGAAAGTCTGCTGGCGTGGCCGGTTGGGATAGTCCCTTTATGGTATCGGGCCAATCGACTGAGACTGATGCCGCAAGGCCATGAGCGGCTATTGACAGATTCTTTGTGCGCGCTCGACTTAAGGCGTGTCATCACCACACTTTACGGCGCCGTTTAACGCGCCGTTTATCCACTGACACCTGCCGTTTACCGGCGTCAGCGCGGCTTGGAGGCCGTCAGCATCAACCCTTCGAAGCGATCGATCCGCCTCAGCCTGCACGCGTGATCAAGAACCGCCTTGGGTCGCCGCCTGCAGTAAAATGCCAGAGCGATTGCCGGAGCGGCAGTACGCGAACACCGGCCCAGAACTCGCCGCAAGCGCCGCGCGCATGTCATCAACATTGTCTTGCGTTAAGCCCCTTGGCGAGACTGGAATAAAGTAGTAACTCAAACCCAGTGCTGCCGACGCCGCGGCCATCGCCTCATGGCTCGGCTGATCCAGCACCTCACCATCGGGACGGTTGTTAATCACAACTTCGATGCCCTGCGCTTTCAACACGGCCAAATCGTCAAGCTGAATTTGGGGGCCCACTGAAACCCGCGCTGCTACATCGTTCATACGACTCTCTTCCATTGTTGAATTGATAAAAACCGAAGACGGTTTGGCCCAATAAAGCCCAACGCCAACCACGACTGCGAGGGCAACCAACGCGGCTTTGTGATTCATTTACCGACCTCGCCTCACACCGATTGCACTAAGATCCAACCCGCGATCGCCACTAAAAATACTGAAAAAACCTGCTCAGCCTGGCGTTGTTCAATAACTCGTCCGAGTCCTCGACCCAAAAAGCTGCCCAACATCCCTAGGACAATAAAAATCAGGATCAACGTCCAATCCAAGCTCAATCCTGAGCCCTCGAGTAATTCTAAGTATTTAACCAGCCCCGCTGCCGATTTAACAGCGATGATCACAAGGCTCGTAGCCGCCGCTGCGGTCATTGATAAACCGCCTAATAACACCAGCGCAGGCACGATCATAAAGCCGCCACCCACCCCAACAAAGCCCGTCAGCGCGCCAATCAATAACCCTTCGATCACGATAACCGAAAGCTTTTGATCGCCGGTCACGGCTTTAAACTTTGGCGGCCAAAACATAAAAAAGGCGGACAGCAACATGACCGCCGCAAAGACCATGAGCTGAACCTGCCCCGAGGCAAACTGCGACAGGGCCGCCCCCAGATAGGTGCCCAATACGCCGGGCGCCCCAAACCAGATCGCGGTTCGCCAGTTAATGGATCGATCCCGGATATTGAGCAATGTGGTGAGTGCCGCCACCGCACCGACGATTGCAAGCGAACTGGCAATTGCCACTTTTTCATCCTGGCCCATCAAATACACTAAGATCGGTACGGTCAAAATAGAGCCACCCGAACCCAAAAGCCCCATGGTTAATCCCACGGCCAGGGCGCAGGGAATCAAAATCATTAAATCCACTAGGCTGTTTCTCTCACCGGCAGCTTCAAATAACGCTGGCCGTTGCCTTCCGGGTTCGGCAATCGACCCGCTGCTAGGTTAATTTGAATTGCGGGATACAGCAGGCGAGGCGCGCTCAACTGCGCGTCTCTGGCTCGCCGAAAGGCAACGAACGCCGCCGCGTCGCGATCTAATAGTTGCAAGTTTGCGCGTTGATCCGAAACGGTCACCGCATGACAAGGCGCCGTACGATCGGCTGTGGGGTAGTCATGGCACAGGTAGAGCACGGTGGCATCGGGCAGCGCCAACAGCTGGGTAATGGACTCAAACAACTGCTGCGCGTCCCCGCCCGGAAAATCCGCCCGCGCGGTGCCGTAATCCGGCATAAACAAGGTATCCCCAACAAATACGGCGTCCTCAACCTGATAGGCGACGCAAGCCGGCGTGTGGCCCGGCGTTGCCCGCACCGTGACGGCAAGCTCGCCCAGGAAAAGGGTTTCACCTGGCTCGAACAGACGATCAAAGGCAACCCGTACGTTGGGATGCTGCTCGCCTAAATTGAAGATCGGCGTGAATAACGCGCTCACCTGCTCGACCCCACGGCCAATCCCGATTTGCGCGCCGGTCTGCTGCCGCACGAAATCCGCGGCAGATACATGATCGGCGTGGATGTGGGTTTCCAAAACCCAAGCCACTTGCAAACCTGCCTCGGCCGCCGCGTTGAGCATGAGCGTAATAAAATCGTGCTGAACCGTGCCCGCCCCCGGCTCAAAATCCAAGACCGGATCAATCAGCGCACACACTTTACTGGCCGGATCCGCCAAGAGGTAGCTCCAGCTGTTGGTGGGCGCATGGTAGAACGGCGTGATTTGCTTTTGCACTGTGAGCCTTAAAGATAAATGGTTATAAGGTTAGACTAATAAGCTATAACAACTTCCGGTATTGTAAGAAGAAACCGCGGCAGATCCCACCCCTGCGTTATTCGTATTTCATCTATTGGACGGTTACATTAGATCCAAAGGTTTAGCGCGCGCCCTCTGTGAATCAAAAACACCTCCAGCATCATCTTAAGCAGCTTGCGCAGCTCGATTCAGATCTGGCTCAAGCGCTTCAACGTTACGGCGCCCCCGCCCCAAGGCAACGGCCTGAGGGCTTCGAAACCTTTTTAAGCACGATCATCAGTCAGCAGATCTCAACGGCTGCCGCCAACACCATCATGAATCGAGTGCGCGCAACGCTACCCAGCCTCACCCCAGAAGGCCTCGATCAAGTGACCGATGCGGCGCTACGCGCAGCGGGGTTGTCAACGCGAAAAATCGAGTACGCCCGCGGTTTAGCCCTGGCCACACAGACCGGGACACTCTTGATTGACCAACTGAGCGGCTTAGAGGACGCCCAAGTCATTGAACACATCACCCGCTTGCGCGGCTTTGGCGTTTGGAGCGCAGAAATTTACTGCCTGTTTTCGCTGGGGCGCCCCGATATTTTCCCAGCCGATGACCTGGCCTTGCAAATCGCGCTGGCGCGACTAAAAGGCTTAGAGGTTAAACCAACGCCGAAAGCCGCGCGCGCGCTGACCCAGCATTGGCAGCCCTACCGCTCGGCCGGCGCATTATTTCTTTGGCATTATTATCATGAGATACCGAAGGTCTGAGCAGACTAGGCACGATTCCTATCGGCATATCCGCATCTCCGCATACCCGCAGACACGTTGACCCGCCAGTCTAATGACCGAACTCGCCCGCATCCAAACACTACCCCTGCGAGGCAGCGGCCCGAGCACGTTGCTGGGATCTACCAGAGCCCCGCAGCTTTGAGCGCTGGCTCAACCTTGTCGCCGTCATCCTTAATGCAGTAGTGTCGCCAAACCTTGGTACGCGTCACGTGACTTTCAACCCCTGGCGGCTTGGTACGCTCGACCATGCGATAGATATTAAAATCGGTTAACGGATCCAATTTGCCATGCGCCGCATTCCAGCGTTGACACAAATAACTGCCATAGTAAGTCCGATACGCCTTATACCGCTTGGTGCCGACCCGTGACAGATACTTTCGCCAACGATAGTTCTTAAATTTCGCATCAAACAATACATCGGGCTTTTCAAAGCTTGGCGCGCCCGCCACCAAATCGTAAACGTCTACCAGCTTCCCGGAGGCCAGTACCCCCGGCACGACCAAAAAGCTGTCCGATTTATTCGGATATGGCGCGAACATACTCCACTTTTGATCCAGTCGAAGCAGCCGCTTAACGTCCTGCCAGGCTTTTGGGAATTTCACTTGATAGGGTTTGTCTTCGGCGGCCGCTTGAAAGGGCAGTCGCCAATTCGGAATGGTGCTGAGGTTGAATAACAAAAGGTACGCCAAAAAGAACCCGGCGACCGCGTGAGACGGCCAGCCCGGCATCTTAACCGTCGCTTGCCAAGGCAGTAGCGCCGCAAACCACTCACCGAACGCGCCGCGATTGTTGGCAACCGAGTCGTAGATGCGATTACCCAATCGCTGCGGCCAGGCAAGCATTGGCGCTAGCAGCCAACCCCAGGGGGAGGCGGCAAAAACGGCCACCATGGCGGGCCATTTAATCAAGCGCTCGCCAGCGGGCGTCACCACGACCCATGAGAATTCTCGCTCTAAAATCTCAGCCATCTCCGCATCCGTTTGTGCCGGGATGATCTGCGCGGACCTGAGCCCTAAAAAGATTTTCAGCAGCCAGCACATCTTCAGGCAAAAGCCGCAGTCCTGATCGTAATACATCGTGAGCCCTTCGCCGGCATTGGGCCAAAACCGCCGAGCCAGCGCATCCCAGGTTTCAGTTGGGGTAAACAGCAGAATCGAGGTGATCGAGATAAACGGAAACAAGCCAATATGAAGGTTCAAAATAAAGCCCACCTCCATTGCGATGAACGCGAGCATCATCAGCAATCGGACCGGCACCCGCAGGAGCGGTGTAAAAATGAGGATCGGACCCAGCAATTCTAACCACCACACAAACCGCGTTAAGGGCACGGTCAGCCAGTGTTCGTTCCGCCAATAGTGCGCAAGCCCGGTCGCAACCTCATCAAGGTTCAGTGCGTAATAGATGGCCGTACCGTCTTCGTACCACTCTGGACCACTTTTTAAAAAGGCCGAAAAGAAATACACCGCCATGGCTTGAAATAAAATCGCAGCCGTTGCCACCGAGCAATATTGATTGGGCTGCGCGCTAAACGCCTGCTGCTGATCCGGGTGCACCCTTGCTGCATCCATCGAAAACCGCGCGCCCAAGGGCAAGAAGATAGACCAAAACACCATCAGCAACAGCAGGTTATCCCCGCCTTGCAGCACCAATGGTGCGCGATTGTGCAGTGAGACCAACAAAACAAAACTGATTATCAAAGCTAGCCGCGTGCGATACCCCAGCAACAAGGCCATTGCGGCGCCTGCAGCCGTCAGATGCAGCAGCAACGCCCAAAGCCAACTGCCACTAATGAAGTACAAGGACCAGCGGTTATCCCCGCTCCAGTCAATGATAAAATCCCGCGGGAAAACGCCGGCATCCGTCATCCAGACCGATAGATCACTGCCGCGAATCAAAAGATCCGTAATCAGCAGCCCGCCCAGCAACATCCGAAACAGTGCCAGGCTTCTTAGATCAATACTAATAATTGGCAAGACGCGCGTTGCCCACCACTGAGCCATGAGTTCACCTTAAGTTTCAAGCAGGTCATGATAGCCCGATCGCGAAGCGGGATCGAGCGGCGCCGGCGCGTTATACCGCAGTCATGGCGATGACCGGGGCCCAACAACCAAGGTGCTTTCTCTTAAA
>JAFMIA010000002.1 GCA_017854255.1 Pseudomonadales bacterium | reverse complement strand
GGGGGGCTTTCAGGTTCACTTCGGTGAAGGTTGAAATATCAGGAACTTGGGGATTTAAGTAGAGGTAGGCAGCAGAAAGACCCATGCCCAGTCCGCTGAGGGTCATGCCGATACCAAAGCTAACAAAAATTAAAAGGCGTTTCATGGCGTTGCTATGATGAAAGTTTGAGATCTAAGCTCTTGTGATCGTTCAATTAGCGGTCTAAAGCCACTAAAATCTGCTTAATTATGACTGCCCAGCGCGAGTGAGTATAGTTTATTCGAGCCTTTTGAGTGATACTGGGAAAGGGTTTACGGTTCATAGGGATGCCGCTGGGGTGTTTGTCGATCAGGAAAAACAATGTTGAAACTTTTTGGCGGTCGAAAGCCAGGGTTAGTGGGGCTCGATATCAGCGCGTCAGCGATCAAGCTGCTTGAGCTCAGCCGTGATGATGGCGGCTATGTTGTTGAGAGCTATGGCGTCGAACCACTGCCTGAAAATACGGTCGTTGAACAAAATATCGTCGATGTGGAGGCTGTGGCCGAGGCGATTAAACGCCTGCAAGCGTCGACTCAATTTAAATCAAAAACGGCAGCGGTTGCCGTGGCCGGATCCGCGGTCATCACAAAAACCATTGAGGTGCCCGCATCCCTTAAAGAAAATCAAATCGAGGAACAATTGCTCATGGATGCGGATCAATATATTCCGTATCCACTGGATGAGGTTGCTTTAGACTTCCAGGTTTTGGCGGCAACGGCTCGATCAGAAGACATGGTCGATGTTTTGATTGCAGCGTGTCGGCAAGAGCATATTGAGTCTCGACAAGCGGCGCTGGAGTTATCGGGGCTGAATCCTGAGGTGATTGACATCGAAGCGCACTGCGTGCAGCGGGCAATTGCCTTGGATTTAGAGTTGTTTACCCGGGACCCAGCCCTTGGGGTGCCGGATGTGTTGGCAATCCTGGATATTGGTGCTGATATGACCACGCTTTCGGTCGTGTCCGGCAGTCAAGTCCTGTATACCCGGGAACAAAGTTTTGGTGGGAAACAGTTAACCGATGACATTCAGCGAAAGTATGACCTGACCGCTGCCGAGGCCGGAAAAGCCAAGAAGTTTGGTGGCCTGCCGGATGACTATGAAGAAACAGTCCTCAACCCATTCAAAGAAGCTTTGTTGCAACAGATCATGCGCTCGTTGCAGTTTTTTTACTCCGGCACGACCTACAATGATGTTGATCGAATCGTTTTAGCGGGCGGAACAGCGAATTTAGCCGGTCTAGACTCGCTTATCGAAACGCGATTAGGCACACCCTGTAGTGTCGCAAATCCGTTTGACAATATGAGGATTAGTGATCGTGTGGATTCAGGTAGGCTGATGAAAGATGCCCCATCAATGATGATTGCTTGCGGCTTAGCAATGCGAAGCTTTGATTGAAACAGAGTTAAACGACCGGGTGATCCCCGGTCTTGGACGAATTCATGGTGAATTTGAAAATTAATTTGTTGCCTTGGCGCCAAAAGCGGCGCGATCGATTGCAGCGAGAATTCCTAAATGGTTTAGCCGCCGTTGGACTGGTTGCGGTGTTATTGCTGGTGGGGGCGTGGCGCGTTTACGAGTCTGCAATTGATACTCAGAAAGCTCGGGTTGCGGTGATTGCCTCGGAAATTGAAGGCCTGGATGCGCGGATTGCAGAAATCAGAGTTTTGCAGAAAAAACGCAAAGAGCTGCTGGATCGCATGCGCGTGATCCAGGAGCTTCAGGGCAATCGGCCGGTTAGCGTGCGATTGTTTGATGAATTAGCGCGCCAGTTGTCCGGTAACGTGTTTTTCGAGCGCTTAACGCTGCGAGGTACTGACATTGCTGTGACTGGTGTTGCGGAAGACAATAGCCGGATCTCGGATCAGCTTCGAGCTTTCGATCAATCCTTATGGTTCACGGGCGGTAATGTCACCAGTATTAACGCCTTCCCGCAGGCGGGTCCTGAAGCGAGCCGGTTTGCGCTCTCGGTTAAAGTCAGCGCGCCCAGCGCCGGTGCGGAGGGCAACTGATGGCACTAAAAGATACCATCGATAAGCTCAATAACATCAATTTGAGCGAAATCGACCTAAGTGATTTGGATATTAATAGCGCCGGGCTTTGGCCTACCCCCATTAAAGTGATCACGGCGCTGGGGGTCTTCGTTCTCATCCTTGCGTTAGGCTACTTCTTCCTTGTCACGGATCTGCAGCAGGACCTTGCGAAAGCGGGTGAAGAAGAAAAAAGCCTGAAAACAAGTTACCGTGAAAAATATGCTCAGGCGTCGAACTTGGAAGGGTATCGGCTGCAGGCAAAGGAAATGGAAGCCAACTTCCAGAAAATTCTAAGCCAATTGCCATTGGACACCGAGATCCCTGGGCTAATAGAAGATATCTCAACGGTTGGCTCCAATAATGGATTGGTCTTCAATAAGATTGATCTGCAGCCTGAACAAGTCCTTGAGTATTACGTTGAAAAACCCATCCGGATGGAAGTGGTTGGGGGTTATCATGATTTAGGGGCTTTTGTGAGTGACGTTGCCGATTTGTCTAGAATTGTGACCCTCCATGACTTTGAAATCACCCCGCAGGGTGGTGGTGTGGAGCAGGGCAAGCTACTGAGAATGGGCATTACGGCCAAGACCTACCGGTATAAAGACGGCGTCTCGAAATGAAAATCCAAGCCCCGTTTTTGACGCAGTGTGTGTTTTTTGGCCTGATGCTAGCCTTACTCGCTGGGTGTTCTGGCGGCAATGAGTTCTCCGATTTACGTCAATTTTTCGATGAGGTGGCGGCCGAGCCGGTTCGGCCGGTTCAACCGCTCCCTGAATTCAAGCCCTACGAGTCGTTTAAATACGGTGCTGCAAATCTTAGAAGCCCTTTTCAAGCGCCACTGGTTATCGCAAGCCGAGCAGACACGCCGCCGCCAGGATCGATTCGTCCACCCGCAAATCATGTGAGAAGTTATTTAGAAGAGATGAATCTCGCAACCCTCCAATTGGTCGGTTCCCTTGAGCTCCGTGGGCAGTATTACGGGCTCATTAAAGATGGCGAAGGGGTGGTGCATCAGGTCGGAGTGGGGGCTTATTTGGGTACCCAATGGGGCCGGGTTGAGAAGATTGAAGAGACTCGATTAGAGCTTGTGGAAATTGTCAGCAATGGCGGTGGTGGATGGTTGTTAAGGCCCAGAACCATCGAACTCCTTGGGACTTCAGAAGGCTAACGCGGTAAGGATTGTTATGAACAGCAAAATGATGCCACAACAACGAATGCTCATCGCGAGTGTTGTGTTGACGATGCTCCATTTTATATCGGTCAGCGCGCTTGCAGTTGAGCTTCGGGATGTTGCGTTCTCGATGGCTGGTGGTGATCGGACGGATATCACCTTGACCTTTGATGGGGTGCCTCCAGAGCCTACTGGTTATACAATTGCGGAACCTGCGCGGATTTCGCTGGACTTAATGGGGGTGAGTAGCGGTCTTGCCAGTAAGTATCACAGCCTTGGCTCGGGCAATGCTCAAAACCTGACCATCTTAGAGACCCAAGACCGTACTAGAATCATTATAGCCCTGTCTGAACTGGTGGGTTACAGCACCCAAGTGCGGGGCAGAACACTGCAATTGTCGGTCGGTCGGGATTTAGACGCGAGCGCTCGATCGGTCAGCAGCGCGGCGCCCATGCCCGTCAATCAGGCGCGTTCCAATGTCGATAATGTCGATTTTAGGCGGGGCTCAGAGGGTGAAGGACGGGTCTTGATCGCCTTGAGCGAGCCGAATATTGCGGTAGACCTGGACCAGGTTGGTGGGCGCATCGTTCTGACGATGCCCGATACGACGGTTGCGCCGGCCCTGATTCAGCAATTGGATGTGACCGATTTTGCGACCCCAGTCGAGGTCATTGAGGTTTATCAGCAAGGCGGTCAGGCGGTCATTGAAGTCGTGCCGAGTGGTGAGTTTGACTACCTAGCGTATCAGTCAGATCAGGGCTTTGTCCTCGAAGTGAAGCCAGTTATCGCGGCGGTCGATACAGGTGGGCCTCGCAGCAAAGACTTTTTGTACGAAGGCGATAAGTTGTCCTTAAACTTTCAGAACATCGAGATTCGAGCCATTCTGCAAATCGTTGCTGATTTTGCCAATCTAAACCTCGTTGCGAGTGATGCGGTGGTGGGTGCAATTACGCTGCGATTAAAGGACGTTCCTTGGGATCAAGCGTTGGATATTGTTTTGAAAACGAAGGGTCTCGATAAGCGCGTTCAAGGCAACGTTTTGTTGGTGGCCCCTGCAGCCGAATTGGCTGATCAGGAGCGCGCCCAACTCGAGAACCTGCAAGAGATCGCGGAACTTGCGCCCCTTCGGACAGAGTTAATCAAAGTGAAATATGCCAATGCATCTGACATTGTTGCTTTATTTTCCTCTCAGGGAAACGGCGGTCAAAATAACGCCGGCGAAACCGCTGCTGGGGTCGTATCGGATCGGGGATCAATTCTGGTTGATGATCGCACCAATGCCATTATTGTGACCGAAACACCCAGTCGGATTGCGCAGCTCAGAACACTTTTGAATCAGCTCGATATCCCCGTCAGGCAGGTCATGATCGAAGCGCGTATCGTAAAGGCAAGCGATAGTTTTAAGCGAGAGGCTGGCATCCGTTGGGGAACCGCTGGCAATATTTCCTGGGGTGATAGCCCAAACGGGATTCAGTACGGTAGCTCTATGGAGACCTTAGGCGGGGCGCCCTCTGAGAATCTGATTGTAGATCTGGGTACCGGCTCGGGCAAAACCGGCGGGATTGCTTTTGGTCTGGTGAATAATGATTTGTTGTTGGATTTGGAACTGCAGCTTTTTGAAAGTGAAGGGATGGGCGAGACGGTTTCAAGACCGACCATTATTACCTCGGACAAGAGCTCAGCGACGGTTAACTCAGGGAGTCAGATCCCTTATCAATCTGATACGGGTGGCGGCGCGACCGCGACGGCCTTCGTGAATGCAACCGTTGGACTGACCGTGACGCCACAAATAACGGCCGATGATCGGATTATTTTAGAGCTCGATGTGACCAATAATTCCCGTGGAGACCCCACCCCAGGCGGCCCACCGGCGATCGATATCGAGAGCATTCAAACCAAAGTCATTGTCAGCGATGGAGAAACCGTTGTACTGGGCGGGTTGTATCAAACGAGAACGGATCTGATTCAGTTGAAGACGCCGGTTTTAGGGAACTTACCGCTGGTTGGCCGATTGTTTCGCAATTCAGCGCGCACGAAAGATAAAGACGAACTCTTGATTTTCATTACGCCTAAGATCATTCGTGAATCTGGCGATCGCGTTCGATAATCAGTCTGCGCCTAATGAAACTGCGTCAATACGCTAGTATCTTCTTGGTAGGACCGATGGCTTCTGGCAAGACAACGCTTGGGAAGTTGCTGGCAAAGCGGCTGGGTCTACAATTCTTAGACACAGATCACGAAATTGAAAAAACAACCGGGGTGAGTGTTCGACTTATTTTTGAAGTCGAAGGCGAGCCTGCTTTCCGGGATCGCGAATCAAAAACCCTTGAGAGCCTTTCTCATCAACCGGGCCTCGTGTTGGCAACGGGTGGGGGCGCGGTATTGCGGCCAGAGAATAGGCAAGTTTTAGCAACCCGAGGTCTTGTGATTTACCTTAAACCGGATATCGAAACCCAACTTAAACGAACCGCGGACGATCGCAAAAGGCCGTTGCTGCAAAATGTTGATCGCCGAGCCTTTTTTCAAGAACTGCAGCGCACCCGGGATCCGCTCTATCAAGAAGTCGCTGATGTGACGATGCCCGTTGATAATCGGCCCGGAAAGAAAATGATTGAGGCGATGCTTGCGAGGCTCCAACGCCAAGAGTGGATTACAGCAGAATGAAATCGATTACAGTTGAACTGGCTGATCGCAGTTACCCCATCTTTTTTTGCCCGGGTCTGGTGACCGGGGCTGATCGCTCGGAGCAGGCTTTGTTGGCGGCAGCGATGGGCGATTCGGTCTTTATTGTCAGTAATGAAACGGTTGCCGGTTTGTATCTAGAGTCGCTGCAAAAGCTGCTCGGCGACCGAAAGGTGGACGTCTACATCATGCCCGATGGCGAGGTTTATAAGACGCTCGATCAGATCGATGCCATTATCGGTAAACTGCTGGCGGGCGGACATACTCGAGAAACAACGCTCATAGCGCTTGGTGGCGGGGTCGTTGGCGATGTTACCGGGTTTGCAGCGGCTGTGTATCAGCGCGGTGTTGCGGTCATCCAGGTGCCCACCACGCTGTTGTCTCAGGTTGACTCATCAGTCGGCGGTAAAACTGCGGTGAATCATCCGCTGGGTAAAAACATGATCGGGGCCTTTCATCAACCCAAGATGGTTTTGATGGATGTTGAAACGTTAAAGACGTTAAGCCCGCGAGAATTTTCCGCCGGGCTTGCAGAGATCGTGAAACACGCAGCGCTCGCCGATTGGGATTATTTCCAATGGCTGCAGGCCAATCAAGACAGCATCATGGCGCGCGATAGCGCGAGCTTAATGACGATGATTGAGTGGAGTTGTCGGATTAAAGCCGAGGTCGTCGCCTCTGATGAAAGGGAGCAGGGCCGAAGAGCGCTCTTAAATTTGGGACATACCTTTGGGCATGCTATTGAGACGTTGTCGGGCTATGGCGTTGTGCTGCATGGCGAGGCGGTTGCCATGGGCTTAATGATGGCCGCGGATTATTCTGTGCGGTCAAAAACGTTGTCTGAATCTGCGCCGGTGCAGCTGGCCCAATTGTTAACGGGTTTTTCGCTCCCGACGACCTTGCCGAAGGGGTTGATAAAGGCAGATTTCCTACAAGCCATGCAGCGCGACAAAAAGGCAACGGCCGAAGGTTTGCGGTTGGTGATCCTGCGGGACTTAGGTCACGCAGACGTGACGAGTCGAATAGACGATGAGGCGCTTGAGGCGACCCTCGCATGGTTCCTTGAAGGCGGGGCGCGCAGACCCTAGAGATCCTACTGGCACCGGTTAGGGCAGTTCAGTTGTGCCCATCAAGTCCCGATCAATTTCCCTTGCGGCTTCTCGACCTTCATTAATGGCCCGTACTACGAGGTCCTGTCCCCGTCGACAGTCGGCTGCGGCATAGACCTTGGCAACGCTGGTTCTAAAGTTTGTCTTGTCTGCAATGAAATTGCCTCGTGGGTCGATGTCCATCGAGAGCGATTCGTTGAGGTAATGTTCTGGCTGTAAAAAACCCATCGATAACAAAACAAGGTCAGCTTCCCAGGTTCTTTCTGAGCCAGGGATCTCTTGCAGCTGCTCATCAACGTCAACGGTTATGACGCCTTTGAGGGTCCCGTCTGGCCCGCGCAGAAATGATTTGCTCAGGACAGAAAATTGGCGCGGGTCGGCGCCAAACCGAACCTCGCTTTCGGCATGACCGTAATCGACGCGAAAAATTTTCGGCCAAAGCGGCCATGGGTTGTCCGCTGACCGAGTCTGTGGCGGCTGGGGTAGCAGCTCGAAGTTAACGAGGCTTTTGCAGCCATGCCGGAGTGAGGTCCCAATGCAATCGGTACCGGTGTCACCACCGCCGATGACAATAACGTGTTTATCCTTGGCTGAAATATATTGACCATCAGCGAGGTTTGAATCGAGCAAACTCTTGGTATTGGCGGTCAAAAACGCCATGGCAAGGTGTACACCATCGCCCTCACGTCCTGGAATATTCAGGTCCCGGGCAACCGTTGCACCGGTTGCGAGTAAAACGGCATCGAAACCCGAAACCAGATCAGCCGGGCTAACGGTTTTCCCGACATCTTGATTGACCCGGAATTCGATGCCTTCTTCTCTCATGATTTGTATTCGGCGCTCGATCAGATTTTTTTCGAGTTTCATATTGGGAATGCCGTACATCAATAAGCCGCCCAATCGATCGGCGCGCTCAAAAACAGTGACCTGATGCCCGGCTTTGTTCAATTGTGCTGCAGCGGAAAGCCCGCAGGGTCCGGAGCCGACGATCGCAACCGTCTTTCCGGTTCGTTGCTCAGGCGGTTCAGGCTTAACCCAACCTTCTTCAAAGCCGCGATCGATGATGGCAGCTTCAATGTTTTTGATGGTGACGGCGGGATCATTAATGCCAAGAACGCAGGCGCCTTCGCAGGGCGCCGGACAAACGCGGCCGGTAAATTCTGGGAAATTGTTCGTCTCGTGCAACCGATCTAAGGCTTCTTTCCACTGACTTTTATAAACGAGGTCATTCCATTCTGGAATCAGATTTGAAATGGGACACCCGTTGTTGCTTTGACAAAACGGCACGCCGCAATCCATACAGCGGGCGCCCTGGGTGCTGAGTTGCTGGTCATCGGGTTCGGTATAGATTTCCTTGAAGTCTAAAACGCGCGCAGCAGCATCGCGATAAGGCACCGTCTCGCGCTGGAATTCTTTAAAGCCGGTTGCTTTACCCATGGTGGTTTATCCTATGTTGCTTGTCTTTAATAAGGCCTTTTGTGCTTCAAGCACCCGCTTGTAGTCGCTCGGCATGACCTTGATCAATGATTGCTTCTCGCTTTCCCAATCTTTGAGAAGGCGCGCAGCAACCGTTGAGCCGGTAAGCCGCTGATGCTTTTCAATTAAGATCCTAACATCGTCTTCATCGGCTGGGCTGAGGCGCTCAAGCTCGAAGGTCTCAAGGTTGCATTGGCGATGGAAGTCCCCTTGGGTGTCCAAAACATAGGCCACGCCGCCGCTCATGCCCGCGCCGAAATTACGCCCGGTCTTGCCTAAAATAACGACGGTGCCGCCTGTCATATATTCGCAGCCATGATCACCAACGCCTTCAACAACGGCGGTTGCACCACTGTTTCTCACGCAGAAACGCTCCGCTGCAATCCCTCTGAAGTAGGCCTCTCCAGAGGTCGCGCCATAAAGCACAACATTACCCAGCAGAATATTGTCTTCGGCCGCAAAAGTTGCCTCTTTTGGCGGGTAGATCACCAGCTTGCCGCCTGATAAACCTTTGCCGACAAAATCGTTTGCATCGCCTTCGATTTCGATCGTAATCCCTTTTGCGAGAAAAGCGCCGACGCTTTGCCCGGCTGAGCCGTGCAAGCGGATTGAGATCGTATCATCGGGCAACATGTTGCCAAGGGTTGCTTTGGCAACCTCATGCGACAGCATGGTGCCAACCACTCGGTTGATGTTTAAGATTTCATGCTCGATTTGGACCTTAGCGCCGGTCTCGAGTGCCGGTTGCGCGAGCGCAATTAAGGTGTTGTCGAGGGCTGCATCCAGGCCGTGATCTTGTGATTGCGTGCAATAAATTTCTGTGCCCTCGTAGATGATGGGGGCTTTTTGCAAAATGCCCGACAGATCGAGTCCCTTTGATTTCCAGTGCGCAACCGCTTGCTCGCTATCTAAGTACTGGGTTTGGCCGATCATGTCTTGAAGGCGGGTGAACCCCAGTTGGCTCATAATCTGTCGAACCTCTTCTGCGAGCATGAAAAAATAATTTACGACGCTTTCTGGTTTGCCCGCGAACTTCGCACGGAGCTCTGGGTCTTGCGTTGCAATCCCGACGGGGCAGGTATTGAGGTGGCACTTTCGCATCATAATGCACCCAAGGGTGACCAGCGGCGCGGTCGCAAATCCAAATTCCTCGGCGCCGAGCAGGGCTGCAATCACGACATCTCGACCGGTTTTGATTTGGCCATCGGTTTGTAGAACAACCCTCGAGCGAAGATTGTTCATTACGAGGGTTTGATGGGTCTCGGCGAGGCCCAGCTCCCAGGGTAGTCCTGCGTGCTTAATTGACGTGAGTGGTGAGGCGCCGGTGCCGCCATCATGGCCTGCGATGACCAGATGATCGGCCTTGGCTTTCGTGACGCCTGCCGCAATGGTGCCGACACCAATCTCAGAGCCCAGTTTGACACTGATGCGAGCGTCTCGATTCGCGTTCTTAAGATCGTGAATGAGCTGCGCCATATCTTCGATCGAATAGATGTCGTGGTGGGGTGGCGGGCTGATTAAACCGACCCCTGGTGTGGAATGTCGGATCTTAGCAATGTAGTCATCGACCTTGTCGCCAGGGAGTTCGCCGCCTTCACCCGGTTTTGCCCCTTGTACAATCTTAATCTGAATCTCGTCAGCATTAGCCAAATACCAGATGGTGACCCCAAAACGGCCTGAGGCGACCTGCTTAATGGCTGAGCGCTTTGAGTCGCCATCTGCCATCGGGGTAAATCGAGTGGGGTCTTCGCCGCCCTCACCTGTATTGGACTTGCCGCCCAAGCGGTTCATCGCGATGGCCAAGGTTTCATGACTTTCCGTCGAAATTGACCCGAGGCTCATTGCGCCCGTACAAAAGCGCTTGACGATGTCGGCCGCAGGCTCGACCTCCTCGATCGCGACCGCAGATGTCAGGCGCTCATTGAACGTCAAAAGACCCCGGAGCGTGGCTTTCTTAGTGGCCACCTCGTTGGCATGTTTGGCGAAAGCCCAATAAGCATCCTGGCTGTTGGTTTGCGCGGCGACTTGGAGATTCGTTATGCTGATGGGATCCCACATATGGGTATCGCCGCCGCTTCGCCAATGAATATCACCGGGGTTTGGTAGCTCGCTCGAAGATTCTGTAGATCGCTCTGGGAAGCCCAACTGATGTCGTTGCAGGGACTCGGCGAACAATGTGTCGAAGTTAATACCGCCGACTCGGCTGGTCGTGCCGCGAAAACAGCGCTCGATGATGTCATCGGCAAGTCCAACGGCTTCAAAAATTTGCGCGCCCTTATAAGATTGCAACGTTGAAATACCCATTTTGCCCATGACCTTCAGCATGCCTTTGCCGACCGCTTTGCGGTATTTCTCGGTTAAGACATCAAGGCTGGGGATATCCGTTTGGCTCAACAAGCCCTCTTGTCGGGCCTGCCACAACGCGTCGATCGCAAGGTACGGGTTCACAGCATCGGCGCCATAGCTGGTGAGTAAACAAAAATGGTGTACCTCACGGGCTTCAGCCGTTTCGATCATCAAACCGATTTGAGTGCGTTGGTGGGCCGAAATGAGATGGTGATGGACCGTCCCGCAAGCAACCAATGCACTCAGTGCGATCTGATCTTTCGTGACCGCCCGGTCGCTTAAGAGCACCAACGCGTAGCCCGCCTCGATCGCGGCACTGGCTTCAGCGCAGATCCGATCTAGGGCGGCCTGCATGCCGGCCGAACCATCATGACGGTTGTAAGTAATATCGATGGTCTGGGTCCGCCAATCGTGCTCGTGCGCAGCCTTCAATTTCGCCAGATCGTCGTTTGACAGAATGGGATGGGGAATGACCAAACGCCTGGCTTGCGACTCGGTGGTTTCGACCAGATTGCCTTCAGGGCCGATAAAGCAGGCGAGGGACATCACCACTTCTTCTCGAATGGAGTCAATGGCGGGATTGGTGACCTGCGCAAACAGTTGTTTGAAGTAGTCGTAAATAATTCGAGACTTATCGGACAAGCAGGCCAGCGCAGAATCGTTCCCCATGGAGCCTAAAGGGTCTCGTAAATCTGTAATCATGGGCTTGAGCATGAACTGCATCGTCTCGGTCGTGTAACCGAAAGCGCGCATTCTTTGTTGTAACGCGGCGCCAGCATAGGGGCTTTGGGCGGGTGCAGATTCGAAATGATCCAGGGTCAGTTTCTGCCGCGCCAACCAGTCGCCATAAGGCCTTTGCGCGGAATAGATCGATTTTAATTCTTCATCTGGGACCAAACGGCCGGCGTCGAAGTCCAGCAGAAACATTTTCCCTGGCTGCAAGCGGCCTTTTTGAACAACCTTCTTAGGGTCGATGGGTAGAACACCCACCTCGGACGCCATGATGACGCGATCATCTGTTGTTACGTAATAACGCGAGGGCCTAAGGCCATTGCGATCGAGTACGGCGCCAATCGCGTGCCCATCGGTAAAGACAATTGAAGCTGGGCCATCCCAGGGCTCCATGAGCGCTGAATGATACTCATAAAACGCGCGTTTCTCAGGGCTCATGTTTGCGTCAGCCTGCCAGGCTTCTGGAATCATCATCATGATGGATTCTTGAAGACTGCGGCCAGACAGCAGCAAAAACTCTAAAACATTGTCAAAGGTGCCGGAGTCCGAGCAGTCCGGTTCAACCAACGGAAAGATTTTCTCAATGTTATCGCCAAAGAGGGGCGACGAAACGGTGCCTTGCCGCGCCGTCATCCAGTTTTGATTGCCGCGCAGCGTATTGATTTCACCGTTGTGACTCATGTAGCGATTGGGTTGAGCACGATCCCAAGATGGGAAAGTGTTTGTGCTAAACCTTGAGTGCACCATGGCCAGATGGGTCTCATAGTCGGTATTTGTCAAATCTGGATAAAACGGAAACAACTGAGATGGTGTCAGCATGCCTTTATAAACAATCACCCGGGGCGACAAGCTGCAGGCATAAACCAGTTCGTCATCGGGGATTAAGGCTTGCAAGCGACCTGAAAACTGTTTTCGAGCAATGTATAATTTTCGAGCGAATTCAGCTTCTGAATCACCCGTTGGGCTCGCAAGGAAGAGTTGCGCGATAAATGGCATTGCGGCTTGTGCTGCGGGACCAATGTTCGCCGTGTCCGGCGCGATCGGGACGGCGCGCCAACCCAGAAAGGTCAGGCCTTCGTCGCGGACAATCTGCTCGATCGTTTCTTGGCAGCTGACTCGGAGTGACTCAAGTCTCGGCAGGAAAAGGTTGCCAACACTATACAACCCTGCCTCGGGTAGCTCGAACCCTAGCTGGCCGGCGATCGTTCGAAAGAAAGCGTCGGGCATTGCGGTAAGGATGCCCGCACCATCGCCGGTGTTCTCCTCGAAACCACACCCACCTCGGTGGTCCATGCGGCTATTAACGTGATAGGCATCCGCGAGGATACCGTGACTGGCAACGCCTTTAATATTGGCGACGAATCCAACCCCGCAGGCATCGCGTTCTTGGGTCGGGTCATACAAACCCACCGCGTCTGGGAAGCCAATTTTACCGTCGAGTCTGTTTACCATCTTCTTTATCACCAATTTGATTGCCGGATCATCTAACAAAAACCATCAACGCCGCAGGCATTGCGATCTTGAGTGCTTTATATCGATTTGCTCTGGTCGCGCGATGCGGCTTTGGGCTCGAGTGCCGAGTCCAAGGGTTGCAATATCGCTCGAGCCTGTAGCCGCGAGTCTCAGCATCACATCGTTTTGCATTGGGTCTTATGAACTTATGGCAAACGAGAACCAGGATAATGGTTGCTGTTGGTCTAAATACGTCTAATCACTTAACAGGTATCGTCTGACGGATTGCGAGGCATTGTCGTGTTTCTGCGCCCACCAACCGGTCGTCTTGTTTTTCACTCTCTTTCGTCTTATTTATGTCTTACTTGTGTCTTAATTCTGTCTTATTTACGTCTTACATACGTCGCGATGTTTCTCGCGGCGCTCTTTTTAATTCAAGCTTTTATTAGTCCATTCAAGCGTCTAACTGAAAGCATCTCGGCGGCCATTGGGCTTAAAACGGTTGCTTAAGCCGATTGCCCAAACGTTGAGCGCGCCAGCTAAAGCTCCAAGGCTGAGTCCACGCCGCTTGATGCTCGAAACAGCCATTTTTACGGCAATTTTTTGCTCGCAAACAGGTTACCGCCCAAGGATCGATGACGATGATCCAAATGGGCCGCAAACGATAGCATTGGGGTGATTAAAGTCAACCCTGTGAGGATTTTCTCAAAGAAAGTATCGTTATAACATCCTGTTTTTAATCACCTATTCCGGTTTTTCGATAACAATGGAGATATCCTGAATCCTCACCGCGATCGCTCAAGGCATTTAGGCTAGTCAGGCCATAGCATGTGGGCGCATTTGATCGCGGTAATGTTTGCAAGGACCCTGGAAACGGGCGGGATAAACGGTGCTATACTGCGGCGCGCGCGGTTGCGCGCTCATTAACAAGTGAATAGGAGTATATGACGCATGAAACCCGCCGTTAAAGTCGCAGTCACTGGCGCTGCCGGACAAATCAGTTATTCCCTGTTGTTTCGCATTGCATCGGGCCAAATGCTAGGGGCAGATCAGCCGATTATTCTGCAATTACTTGAGATTCCGCCTGCGATGGGTGCGCTCAAGGGTGTGGTCATGGAGCTTGAGGATTGTGCTTTCCCTTTGGTTGAGCGCATTGTGCCGACGGACGATCCCAATGTTGCCTTCGATGGGGTCTCCTATGCGTTATTAGTGGGTTCCAGACCTCGGGGACCGGGTATGGAGCGCAAAGATCTCTTGGAAGCCAATGCGCAGATCTTTTCGGTTCAAGGTAAAGCGTTGGATGCGCATGCTGATCGCACAGTAAAAGTGTTGGTTGTTGGTAATCCTGCGAATACGAACTGTCTGATTGCTCAGAGAAACGCGCCGAGCCTTGATCCGCGGCAATTCACCGCGATGACCCGCCTGGATCACAATCGCGCGAAGACGCAATTGGCTCAGAAAGCCGGAGCCCATGTTAGCGACATTGCAGGGCTTGCGATCTGGGGCAATCATTCAGCAACCCAATACCCGGATCTGTTTCACGCAACGGTTGCGGGTCGCGCGGCCCCTGAATTGGTCGATGAGGCTTGGGTATCAGAAACCTTTATTCCAACGGTGCAGCAACGTGGGGCGGCTATTATTGAGGCGCGCGGCTTATCAAGTGCTGCCAGCGCTGCCAATGCGGCGACCGAGCACATGCGGGATTGGGCGTTGGGGTCTCAGGACGCGATTGTTTCAATGGGGATTTATTCAGATGGCAGCTACAACATTGAGCCTGGCCTGATTTATAGTTTCCCGTGCCGCTGTACAGCGGGTGATTGGTCGATTGTTCAAGGCCTTGAAATCAACGATTTCTCCCGTGCCAGAATGACCACAACTGAGCAAGAGCTTATTGAAGAGCGGGATGCGGTGGCACATTTGCTGCCATAGAGCCACCGTCAAATGCGGCGCTCAGACCCCGAAGGGGCTGAGCGTTGCGGCAATCGGGTCGCCGCTCAGCGCTCGCAAACGGATTCGAAGATCTTGAAGTAGTCTGGGACGGTTTTGGAGGTCACCTCTGGATTTTTGATCAAAACGGGTGTGCCGCCCAAGGCCACGAGCGAGAAACACATCGCCATTCTATGATCGCCATAGGTTTCAATGCTGGCGGGTAGAAGGGTCGCCGGGGGTGTGATGGTAATGCTGTCCGAGGTGGTCGTAACCCCCGCGCCAACGCGCTGCAGTTCTGTGGCCATTGCCGTCATTCGATCGGTTTCCTTGATGCGCCAATTATAGATATTGCGAATGCTTGTCGGCCCGTCGGCAAACAGGGCAAGGATGGCAACGGTCATGGCGGCATCCGGTATGTGATTCAAATCCACGTCAACGCCTCGAAGCGAGCCTGTGGATTGCACCCGAATGCAGTCGTCCTGGCAGTCAACTTTCGCGCCCATGGCGCGCACAACTTCCGCGAAAGCAACATCTCCTTGCAGTGACCGTCGGCCGACACCGTGAACCGTCACATCGCCCCGGATCGCGGCCGCGGCAAGAAAGTAGCTTGCGGTGCTGGCGTCGCCCTCAACCAGAAAGTGGCCAGGGCTTTGGTACCGCTGATTTCCAGGCACGGTAAAACGCTGATAATCGGTATGTTGGGCTTGAACGCCGAAGCTCGCCATCATCGCAAGCGTCATATCGATATAAGGTTTGGACACCAGGTCGCCTTCAATCTCAATGGTGCTCCGCACCGCGCCCATCGGAAGACTGAGCAGCAAGGCGGTAAGGTATTGGCTCGAGAGCCGACCGTTGAGGGTGAGTGCGCCGCCTTTCAGCGTGCCGCCGCGAAGCTGTAAAGGCGGATAACCGGCAGCGCCAAGATAGGTGGTTGAAACCTTCATCGCATTTAAGGCGTCTGTGAGCGGTCCGATTGGACGCTCGCGCATATAGTCATCGCCATCGATGATAAAGTCGCCGGGGGTGAGCGCAAGCATTGCGGTCAAGGGTCTGAGGACGGTGCCCGCATTGCCAAGCTGTAGCGTCTGGGTTTGGGTCTGTGCTGGAAACGGGCCGCCTTTGCCGAGCACCCGGCACTGCCGGAGGCCCTGGTCAATATCAACGTGGACGCCCAATTGGGCTAAAGCATCCAGCATTCTTTGCGTATCGTCGCTGAGCAAAATATTCGTCACTAGGGTTTCGCCTTCGGCGACGGCCGCCAGTAGTAATGCGCGGTTGGTCATACTCTTTGACCCCGGTAAGGTCACGGACCCGCTCACACGTTCAATGGGCGTTAGCGTCAAGGCATCAGTCATGGCGAGGCTTCTCAATGGGGTTCAATTGTGCAGGCTGGAGGGTAAGCAGGGGGAGGAATTGTGTCAATGAAGGCGCGATAACCGCCCGCTCTGGCGTGCCCGGGGTTTCTAAAAGAACCTCGCCCGTGCGGTTGTCAAGGCTGATAATGTTGTCACCGCCGTCTTCAACCGTTGCAAAAAATAAGGTTAGGTCTTGGCGCGCATTTTTTTGCGCTAAAAAGTGTCCAATGAGATTGCCAATCAACCGCTCGAAATCATCTGGATTCCAGATTTGAATTAAAGAGATGGGCAAGCTGTCGAACAGGCAGGGCAAGGCGCCAGACCAAAGGCTCAAATAGAAGGCTTTCAGATCTGCGTGAACGGGTTGCTCGATCGCGGTTTCGAATCCATTAAAGCTCATTTGAGGGGTTTGCAGACTCGGGTACCAGTAGCTGTGTTGCGCGTCTCGAAGCACTTCGCAAGGTGACAGCCAGTCATCCAAGTCGGTTTTAAAGACGGGGCTTTCAAGGCCGGTTAAAGGTGCTCGAATCAGTTCGATAAGGTGTTGTTTAATCAATTGCGGTCACATCAAGTCGGTTTAAGCGTCTTATGATAGCAGGGCCGCGTCGCTTTTTTAGGCCTGCCGCCGGTGACGGGGACTTCTTGCCGTTTAAAAGGGCTTCACAATAACGAGGATGAGGATGGGGGTTAGCAAAAACAGCGCCGCTTCGTTGTATAGGCGAAAGAATAAAGCGCGCCGGATAACCTGTCCGCGCTTGAGTTGCGCCGCGTAGCGGAAGGATTGCCATTGATACCCGCCGAGCCCTACAACGAACGCTAATTTCCAATAGAGCCATTGCCCTGAAAAGCCATAGTGCAACCAAAGGATTAATCCGGGTATCAGCGCGAGGACCATCATAACGGTTGAAAATCGAACGAGTTTTTCGGCCATGATGACCAGTCTGCGGATGTCTTCACCGGCCGCTTCCCCTTCGACCGCATGCACTAAAATTCGGGGTAGATAAAAAACGCCGGCCATCCAGGCGATGACGAATAAGACATGTATAACTTTGATCCAGAGCATACCCGGCGCCTCTTAAACGATTCCGACAGCGCCGCCATCGACGCGAATATTTTGGCCATTCACAAAGCTGGCACGGGCTGACGCTAAAAATACAACGATATCCGCCACTTCGGCGCGGGTTGCAATTCGGCCTAAAGGGTTTTCAAAAAAAGCCTCTGTGATCTTCTCCTCGGCCGCCTCGAAAGTCTCCCCCCAGCCGCGTTTTTGCGCCGTTGAAAGGTAGGCAGCTTCGACCTCAGGGGTTCGGATCAGCCCTGGTGAAACGAGGTTAACCGTTAGCTGTTTGCTTTCAACGGCTTTGGCCAGTCCCGCCGTAAGGGTCGCCAAGGCGCCTTTCGCCGCATAGTAGTGGGGCATGGTTTTGTTGGGGCGCGTCGAGCCGATTGTCCCAAGATTGATGATACGGCCCTGGGGGGATGCGTTAAGCATCGGTAATAAGCCTTGGGTAATTCGACTAACAGACAAAACATTATGCTCATACAGGTCTCGCCAGTCATCCGCGCTCGTCGAGGTCCAAGTGCCTTGGCCCGCAGTGCCATAGTTGTTCACTAAAACATCTAATGTTTGGGTGTGTTGCTGAATTTGTGCGATCACCGCTTGGCAGCCTTCATCGGTCCAGAGCGCGCCCGTCACGCCGAGGGGAAAATCTGCCTGGAGCGGTAATAGCGAAGCCTTGTCTGGGCCGTGTACAATCACGCGCGCACCCTCAGCCTTGAAATGGTTGGCAATCGTGCGCCCGGTACCGCGATGACTGCCGCTCACGAAAACGGTTCGAGCAGTGAGTTCTAGTTCCATATTGATTTTGAGTTGAAGTTTGAAGCCAGTGTAACGGAAAACGGATATGGATTTACCCACCTTAGGCGTCTTTCTTTTGATTGTAGCCTTCGCTGCTGTTACGCAAACCATTACGGGTTTTGCGATGGGGCTGATTATCGTTGCGGCGACGGCGGCGCTGGATCTTTTGTCCATCCTGGAAGTCACGGCCATCATTTCAATTATTTCGATGACGAATACGTGGCTGGTGCTGCGCCAATCTCGGCGCGGGATCAATACCCGTCTGCTGCTGTTCATCTCAATTGGGTTATTGCCAAGCCTTGGGGCCGGGTTTATTTTTTTAGATCAGTTCGGTCAGCGGTTAGACCACTTCTTGAAAACGGGGTTGGGGTTGATGGTCATGACCGCGGGCCTTTTTATGATGTTAAAACCGGCGCAATGGCCGACGCCATCTTCAAATCCGGCTGCGATTTGTGTCGGATTCCTTGGCGGCTTCTTTGGCGGGCTCTACAGCGCGGCCGGGGCGCCGATTGCTTACTTTCTATATCGTCAGCCGGAGACGGTTGCCACCATCCGGTTGACGCTGCTTGCGGTATTTTTTCTTTCGACGTTCAGTCGCGCAATGATGGGTGGCTTCTATGGCCATTTCACGGAAGCGGTACTTCTTAAAACGGCTTTGGCCTTGCCATTGGTGATTCTGATTACGATGGGCCTGCAGCGACAGCTTGCGCGAATCCCCGATCAATGGGTTCGCCGTTTGGTGTTTATCATTCTGCAAGGCGTCGGGGCTTGGTTGGTTATTCAGCCTTTGTTCTTTGCATAATATAAACGCTTTGCGGCACGCCGAACTTCTCACCGACATCTGTGAGTTCGCCAACGGTCTGAAATCCAAGCTGTTCATGGAGCTTGACGCTTGCGGGGTTCGGCCGGGTCACGATGGCGATCGCTTGCTTCACGGGGGTTGCATCCAAGGCTAAAAATAAGTGTCGATACAGCTTGGTTCCATGGCCTTGGCCAACGGCATCTGGGGCGACATAAATGCTGGTCTCCACCGTATTGCGGTAGCCCGCTTTCGGTCTGAACGGCTGGCTAGTGGCGAAGCCCACAAGATTGGTGTTTTCAAAGGCGACCCACAGTTGTGACCGCCCGCCCTCGTTGAATTGATCAAACCATCGGGTTTTATCTGGCAAAGAAATGGGCTCGAGGTCGAATGTGGCGGCAGAATTTAGAATATAATCGTTGTAGAGGGCATTAATTGCGCCCAGGTCCTTTAACATCGCAGGTCGAAAAACGGTCATGAGCTGGTACAGTCAGAAGTGGGCCTGAGAACTTAACTGAGTCGACAACCATGATGCAAGGTGCATCCTCATCAAATCTCCCCTACAGCGATCCTGAAGTGTCAGCGGTTCTGGCGCGCTTGATGGCCGATAAAACCTTGATAGAGCTGATCGGTGCTTGGACGCACCCGACCATGATGGCCTTATTGCCGCCTTTGGTTCGCGCGCTAGTTCGTCGAGGGTTACGCAAGCGGTTAGCGGCGGTGGACTCAATTGCAGGATTCCAAGGCGTTGTTCGAGATTACGTTGAGCGCTTAGTGGTCTCAACCCTTGATGAATTGACGATATCCGGTTTGGATGACTTGGATCCGAGTCAAGGATATTTATTTCTCAGCAATCATCGAGATATCGCGTGTGATTCGATGTTTTTGAATTTATTGCGCCATCGCGCTCAGTTGAAAACGGTCTTCATCGCCGTGGGCGATAACCTCATTCAGCAACCGTTTGCGACGGATTTAATGCGCTTGAATAAGAGTTTTTTTATTAATCGCACGGGGAACAATCCGCGATCGGTGTACAAGGATCTTGTGATGAGCTCTGCCTTCATTCAATCTCGAATCGAGGCAGGTGACTCGGTATGGCTCGCCCAGAGTGAGGGGCGTGCGAAGAATGCGATTGATGAAACCGATGCCTCAGTGCTTAAGATGTTGCAATTAAGTGATCGGAAACGGCCCCTTTCTGAGAAAATCCGAGCCCTCAATATTGTCCCATTGTGCTTGTCTTATGAATTCGATCCACTCGACGTTGAGAAGGCTCGGGAGCTCAAGGCGATCGATGCGACCGGGTCTTACCAAAAGTCTCCGGGTGAAGATTTGAAAAATATGGCGCTGGGTTTGAGTGGTTATAAAGGGCGGGTTCATCTCAATGTGGGGCAACCACTTGATGGTGACTATGAGGATCTGAGTGCCGTTGCAGCAGCGGTTGATCGACAAATTCTTGCGGGGACCCAGTTGTTCCCGATCAATCATTGGGCGGTCTCGGCCCTAAAACCAGACTTTTCCCATCCGGCGCATGAGCCTGTTGCAGATGCCCATAAGATTGCGCAATTCGAACAAAGGCTGAATCGCTGTGAGGTTGCGGATCGCCCAGTTTGGCTGTCGATCTATGCCAATCCCGCCCTGCGCGTCTTCAATAGGAGTAGCCCGTAAGGTTCAAGGGCTCTTCAACCAAGGCGCCACATTGCTCACGGAGTTCGAGGATGTGGTTGGACCAGTAGCGCTCGGTATCAAAAAACGGAAAGGCCCGTTGAAAGGCTGGCTCCTCCCAGCGGCGTGCGATCCAGGCTGATTGGTGCATGAGGCGAAGGGTCCTGAGCGGCTCAACAAGTCGTAGCTCCCTAAAGTCAAAGTCTCTAAAGTCCTGATAACCCTTCAAGATGGCTTTGAGCTGACCCAGCTGGCTTTGCCGATCACCCGATAGCAGCATCCAAAGATCTTGAATTGCGGGTCCACCACGGGCGTCGTCGAAGTCAACGAAGTGCGGTGTGTCCTCGCGCCAAAGCACGTTCCCCATGTGACAGTCACCGTGTAGCCTGAGCCGTTTATAGGTACCCTCAATAAATTGGAGATCCACGAGTCTGAGGACCTCGGTACTGACCGATTCATAGGCCGGTCTTAGTCCATCGGGTAAAAAGTTAAGATCCAGGAGGGTCGCGCGGGCGTCATGACCAAACTCTTGGGTCGATAGGTTCGGCCGAAACTGGAAATCCGCGGCGCCGCCGACATTGTGGATCATGGCAATGTGCCGCCCAAGGGATTCCAGACAATCGAGATTGTCGACCGCGGGCGCACGGCCACCGCGCTTTTTAAATAAGGCAAAGCGGTATTCCTTGAACTCGAACAGTGATTGCCCCGCTTGATTAATAGGGGGTACGACCGATAAATCGTTGTCTGCGAGGGCGGCGGCGAATTGATGTTCCTCGATGATCATATCGGTGGTCCAACGGTTGGACCGATAAAACTTCGCAATCACCGGCTCAGCCGACTCAATGCCAATTTGAAACACACGGTTTTCGTAACTGTTGAGTTCAAGAATCCGAGCATCTGTTTGATACCCCAGATCGTCAATCGCATCGAGAATTAAGTCCGGCGATAGTCGTTTAAAATCATCCATCCTGGGGTCCTGGGCTGTTCAGCGCCGTGGCTTTAATTTGAGCAAATATGGGTTGCCCCACTTCGAGTTCGAGTAATCGTTTGGATCGAGCGGTTATGCGCGCATTGAAAAACTGCCCCTCGCAAGCAAGCAAGATCAAAGCGGCGCCTTCATGATCTTTAATATGGGCAACCCGACAAGCTAAGGTGTTTAGAATACTGGAGCGGGCAACCGGTTCTGCGACCAAGCTGACATCCAGCATTCTGATTAAGAGGCGAACATCGGTGCCCGGCTTCGCGGTGATCATCGGGACTAAAATGGTTTGATCGCCAAGGGCCAATTCAGTCAGTCGTTCATCCGGTAGATGCCCGGACACTTGCGTCATCAGGATGGCACTGGCCAAACGTTGCTCTTGGGTGATGAAATCGATGTCGGTGGTTAAGGCCGCAAGCGAGTCTGATCGGGTGATTGTGCCCTTCTCCATCATTTGAACGTGATCAGCCAATTGAATCACCTCGTCCCATTGATGGCTGACATAGACCATGGGGAGCTGAAGTTCCGTTTTAATATGACTCAAGGCGCTCAGGATTTCGGTGCGAGCGGTCCAGTCCAGCGCGGCGAGGGGTTCATCCAGGAGCAGCAGTCGAGGTGCATTGATTAAAGCGCGGGCAAGCGCTGCACGTTGAGACTCGCCGCCAGAGAGGGCTTGAGGATGACGCTTTAATAACGGCCCGAGTCCAAAAATAGCGACAATCTCATCGAAGGTTAGTTTTGGCCCATCATGCTGACGTTTCTGTGCATAGCTTAGATTCTCGCCCACGGTGAGATGAGGAAAAAGTTGTTGGTGCTGAAAGACGAGGCCAATGCCGCGTTTTTCTGGCGCCAAGTGAAACTGCTCAGTCTCCCAAGGGCCGTATTTCGAATGGATAACGCTGCCCCGGGTGTGCTGGTTTGGAATGAGGCCTGCCAAAGCGCTCAACAGCGTGGTCTTGCCCGCGCCGGACGGGCCGAAGAGTGCCGTCACGCCGTGGGCTTTGAGCTCGAAGGGGGTCTCTAATAAGGTTTTGGCGCCTTGTTTTACTGATAAAACGGCCGTTAGAAAGCTCATCTCAGATCTTCGGCAGGTCTGGCTACGCGGTCTTTTGTGAGCCATTGGATGAGAACCATGGCCAACAAACTAAAGCCCACGAGGCCCGCGGCCAGCAGGTGTGCTTTGTCGTAATTAAGGGTTTCGACATAGTCAAAGAGGGCGATGGACAAGACCCGGGTTTCGCCTGGCAGATTACCGCCGATCATTAAAACGATCCCAAATTCACCCAAAGTATGGGTAAAGGTCAAGGTTGCCGCGATTAAGAGGCCGTTTTTAGATAATGGTAAAATCACCGTAAAGAATCGATCAAGCCAGCCAGCGCCTAAGGTTTTCGCAGCGTCAAGCAGGGTGCCCGGGATTGCTTTGAATGCGACGACCATCGGCTGAATGTAAAAGGGCAATGAATACACCAGTGAGCCAAGTAGAAGACCCTCGAAACTAAAAGCCAAACTGCTGCCAAACCAATCGAGCCATGCAGCACCGAAAAAGTGTTGTGGTGAAAACGCGAGCAACAGGTAGAAGCCAATGACCGTCGGCGGTAAAACCAGCGGCAATGCCAAAAGCGGAATACAGATAGCGGTCAGCGGAGACTGGCTTCTGGCGAGCCACCATGCCAGGGGCGTGCCGAAAATCGCTAATATGATCGTGGTGAAGCCAGCGAGCCGTATAGAGGTGCCTAGTGTGATCAGGTCTTGTTCCATAACCTATTCTTGCACCAACGCCGCGTGATAGCCCGCCTGTTGGATAATTTTGGCGGCACTGGGTGTTGCGAGGAACTGATCCAGGGCTAGGGCTGCAGGGTGGTCCGACAGTAAAATTCGTTTCTGCGTAATCGCAGGATATTGGGTTTGGGGTGGCAGATAGTATTGATCTGGCGGCACCTTCGCCTGAATCAATTGCGCAAGAGAAATAAGAGCGCCCTGCGCATTACCGGTTTCAACGAACTGATAGGCTTGGTGGACATTATTGCCTTGGATGCGCCGAGGCGCTTGCTGAAATAGAGGTGCTGAGAGCAAGACGCTGGCTGCCGCGCCGTAAGGCGCAAGGGCTGGATTGGCAATGGCCAAATCGCCCTCAAAATTGGTGAAGATCGCCTCCCAAGGTCCATCTCGGTTGGGTATCCAGAGCGCGAGGCGGCCCCTGGCATAAACCTTGGGGTGATGGCGCGAAAAGCGACTCTGCGCGTGTAGCTGCTCAGGCCGCGCAGAATCGGCGGCTAAAAACAAATCAAAGGGCGCGCCCGCGCTGATTTGGGCGAAGAGCATGCCGGTTGAACCGCTCACCAATTGATAGTTTGACTGCGAGGCTGGATCTGATTGGGCGAAGGCGTCAATAAGGGCCTCGAGCGTCGCTTTAAAATTCGCGGCAACGGCAATTCTTGCGGGTCCCTCGGCGCAAGTCTGGGACGCGCAAATCAAAGACCAGAGCAAAACACCAGTCCGAAAGAGCGTCATGGCTATACGGTTCCGGCTCTGGCTCGCTCGATGAAATCATTGATCAGCCAACCCGAAATGGAAATCATCGCAGGCGGGTTGGGGAGCGCATCAAAATGAAACCACTGCGCGTCGCTGAGCTCCTCCTCTTGAATGTCAATTTCGCCGCTATCGTATTCAGCATGAAATCCGAGCATTAAAGAATTCGGGAAAGGCCAAGATTGGCTGCCAAAATATTTCAGATTTTTGACCTTAAGACCAACCTCTTCAAAGACTTCCCGATGAACGGTGTCCTCGATTGACTCGCCAGGCTCAACGAAGCCCGCCAAGACACTATAAAAATTAGCGCGTGCATTGGCATTTTTGGCAAGCAAAATGTCCTCGCCTTTGTTAATACAAACGATAATTGACGGCGACAGGCGTGGGTAGAACATCTGACCACAGTCTAAGCATTTTCGAGAGCGGTCCTGACTTTCAGAGGATGTCTCGCCCCCGCATTGCCCACAATGACGGTGGGTCTGAAACCACTCAACGATTTGTTTCGCTCGGCCGATGAGATAGAACAGATCGATTTCAACGGTGTTGAGAAAAGACCATAGGGATTCAAATTGGTAGCCAACGGGCTCATCGCTATCGGCATCAGCCTCAAGGGCGAAGATCGGGGCATTGTCCACCCAGCCCAGGAAATGCCTTGACTCTGAAGCTATACCACTCCAATGCAGCTCATCTTCGTTTAAGGGCTGCCAACGATCGTGCGTATCACAGCCCAAGATCTCGCCATCGGATACGACGATGTAGTGCGCGTTTTGAACCGTGTCGGGTGCCAACAGATCGGACCGAAAGGCCGTTTTGATGTCAATGTTCTGCCAGTCCATGAACGCTCCTTTTATAAACCTTGCGCGACTCTACCACAGGCTCGGCTTAGGAATCATTAGTCGTTGATTGTGTTGGTGCCCTTGTTGGTGCCCGGTGGTAGGGATCTTGCGAGTGCCCAAAGTGAAATGTTGTGAAAACCAACTTGCTGAAGCCTTTCGGCTACGTGATTTGCTGTGGTCATTGAGGTCACAACGTCATCGATGATTGCGACGTGGCAGACTGCTTGGGCGCGTGCGATATAAAAAGGGTTGGTCACGTCATTGAGTCGTTGCTGCCTTGACTGCTGTTTGCGGTCCTGCTCGGTTGGGTGCGTCTTAATAAACTTTGGCGTCCAAGGGCGGTTGAGTGCCTGTGCAAGGTCTTTGGCGATGAGCGCGGCAGGGTTGTATCCGCGCGTTCGCCGCTTTCGCCAGGTGCTCGGCACCGGTATTAGCAGATCTGGCAAGACGCCCGGGGTCTCATCACGTTTGATTCGTTGAGCAAGGCACAGGGCCAGGGCATGGCCCGCAGCGAGATTGCCTTGGTCCTTGAATTCAAGGATCAGTTGTTTGATCGGGAAGTCGTAAGCAAATGCGGCTTGGCACCGGTTGAATCGTGTGGGCTGATTAAAGCAGTTGTAGGGGCCTTTATGATGAGGCCAAGGCATTGCGCAGCGCGGGCAACCGCGGGCGAGCCAGGGCAGGTCTTTTTGGCAGGGGCGGCAAAGGCCGCAAGCTTGGGTTTGGCGTTGACTACAGAGGAGGCAGGGCCGTTTGACGGCCCCGAGTAAACGGCGAAGCAAGTGCTAATCCCCTCAAACAAAGTAACATCCCATCATTACAGGCCGTGCGCGTTTGATGCGTGGGTTAGGCGCTGACTCAGTCGTCAGCGCTTACGGTAAGGCACGCAGGCGTTACGCTATTTTCCGAGCAAACAATGAATTGTTTGAGCAGGTCAGTCCAAAATACGACGGTTCCGTGAAGGCTTTCGGCCTCCGCTGGATTGAAATGCGGCACCTGTTGTTCGATCTCTACAAAATATAATGCATCTGCCAAAATGGCCTTGGTAAACCGCAGATAGCCGGTCGCAAGGCTTGGGCGCTTAGGACAGACCGTTAACATAACCAAAGTCTGATAGCCCTGCTCAAGGCCGGAGAAAATCGTCGTCAGATCTGGGGCCTGGCATCGCGCCATGTTGGCCGATTCATAGTGTTTCAGCGTGTCAGCCAAATCAAGAGGCAAGGATCCTCGATGTTGCTCCAAGCGAATTCGGGTGTTTTTAACGGATTCTTGGCGCTCGCTTGCGGTGTACTCATCGATTTTAAAGTGTTCGAAGTGAAGCTGCTGGGTTCGTTCAAAACCGCTGGGAACCGCGCCGATCAATCTTACGCGTTCTGCGCCCGCAGCCTGGCCGGGCAGTGAACTCAAAAAGCTGCAGAGCAGCAGAATGCGAATGATTCGCCCTCGGCCGATGATTTTGTTCGCGCCTTTTGCGGGTAGTTGATCGCGTAGGACAAGATCCGTAGGATCGATTGAATGGTCGTTGCCGAGACGGCGCGGCTTAGATCTGAAAAGGGCGCGGCAATGCCCGCTCAGGCGCGCGGCGCGCTCACTCTGAAAGCGGTGCAGCAAGATCAAGCTGATAGGTGTGAATGGTCTCATCTCGCAGGGTTGTCAGCTCGATACGGTCTCCTGGACTGTGCTGCTCTAAAAGTGACAGCATCGTATCTTCATTGGTGACGGGCTCGCCATCGATGGCAATGATGACATCGCCGAGATGAATGTTACCGCGCCGGTCTTCTCGAATACCGATGAGGCCCGCTTTGGCGGCAGGCAATCCCGGTTTAACCGAAAAAATAGCAACGCCGTTGATTTTCAAACGTTTGGTCCAAGAATCGGACAGGGACTCAATACCGAGCACGGGACGATAGAGCTTGCCGTATTTTTTTAGCTGCGGGACCAGATTTTTGACGGTGGATACAGGGATTGCAAAGCCAATCCCGGCACTGGCCCCGGTAGGGCTAAAAATAGCGGTATTCACGCCGATGAGTTCTCCGCTTGAATTCAGCAACGGACCGCCTGAATTGCCTGGGTTAATCGCCGCATCGGTTTGGATGACGTTCGAGATCGTGCGATTGTTCATGGATTTAATTTCCCGGCCCAAAGCGCTCACCACGCCAACGGTTAGGGTCGTGTCGAGCGCAAAAGGGTTACCGATGGCGAGGACTTTGCGGCCAACGGCCAGATTATCCGAATCACCCAGGGGTAGGGGTTGTAAGGTTTCTTCTGGTGCTTCGATCTTGAGCAGCGCGATATCTTTTTCGGGTGAGGTGCCGACGACGGTTGCCTCATATTGACGCCCAGATTGCATGGCAATATTGATTTTATTGGCGCCATAGATGACGTGGTAGTTCGTCACAATCAACCCGCTCTTATCCCAAACGAAGCCCGTTCCTGAACCCTTCGGGATCTCGAGAACGTTGAGCGAAAAGCGTTGTCTGCGAAGCTGGGTATTGGTCACAAAAACCACTGATGGGCTGGCGGCCTGAAACACCTCAATGTTGTTGGTTTCATCATTTGTGAGGGATGGGCCACGGGTGGGTGCAGGCGCGGCAGCTGTTGCTGCCTCCCTGACCGTCATCAGGCCGATTCCGCTGGCGAGGATGACCGCGGCGCATACGATCCAAAAACGGTTCATAACGTTTTGAGAAGCCTCTTATCGAGTGGTGGGATTAACTTGGGTTACCAGGCGTTCGACATCAATAAATTGATTGAGTTCATAGAGGTCTTCAGCGGTCAAATGACCAATGACCTGCTTCAAGCGAAGCGTATTGTTGATATAACGATACCGAGCACTGGCGAACTGAAAGTCAGATAAATAAAGCCGTTGTTGCGCGAGCAAAACATCGACAATGTTGCGCGTGCCGACCTCATAGCCTGTTTCCGTCGCGGACAAGGCCGAGCGCGCAGACTCAATGCCCCGAAGACTTGCTTTGACCCGGGCAACATCCGTATTGATGGCGGTAAAAAGGCCTCGTACGTTCTCACTGACCTGGCGTTCGGCAAGGTCTAGATTCTCTCGGGCCTCAACCAACCGGTATTCCGACTGGCGAACGCCCGAGCGCGTACCGCCACCAGAATAGATCGGGACGGTCAGTTGTAATCCGTAAACTTCGGTATCCGACCGATTGGTCTGAAAGGCACTGGGGTTTTCACTGGTTTGCGACGAGTAGGTCACCTGGGCATCCAGGGTTGGAAGATGTCTTGATTTATTAATCGCGGCTTGCTTTTGCGCCACAGCGAGCGCTGCTTTGCCCGCCAGAATGGTCGTGTTTTTCTCTAGCGCTGCGGCGACCCAGGCGGCTTCATTTTGAGGCTCTGGATGTCGGACCGGAAATTCCGCCATGAGGCCCTGCACGGAAGTAAACGCGCGGCCCGTTAGGCGCATCAAAGGCTCGAAGCTTTGCGCTTGCGCACCCTCGGCCTCGATCACGTTGACGGTTGTACGGTCAAAACTGGCGGTGGACTCCAGGACATCGGTAATGGCGACGAGGCCGACATCGAAGCGTTGCTGTACCTGCTCAAGCTGCCTTTGGACTGCGCTGCGTTCGGCGTTGGTTGAATCCAAGGCGTCTTGGGCTTCTAAAATTGCCAGATAGGTCTCAGCGACGCGAACAATCAGCGACAACGCCTCGCTGGAGTAACCGGCTTGGGCCTGATCTCTAATACTTTTAGATTGCTGGTACTGATGCCATCGGTCCATACGGAATAGGGGTTGGACTAAGCCCGCCCGCCAGGATCGACTGGTCGTGGTGGTGTCTTCAAAGAGGGTTGTACCCGTCAGCGGGTTGAATTCTCGCAACGACGGACTGGTGGTGTCAGAATAACTGCTGGACAGGTTCAGGCTAGGAAGTAGACCCGCTCGAGCCTGCGGCACCACCTCACTTTGAGCCAGAAAGGATGCTTCCGCTGCCCCTAATTGCGGGTCATTCTCAATGGCGAGTTGGTACACCCCGGATAAATCAATCGACTCAGCTCGGCCGCAAAGTGCCGCAAAGCTCAGGCTGAGCGCTAACAAAAATCGTGCTGTCGTCATATTCGAATCTCTACGTTGGCAGTCCGGCGGGGTCAGGGAGAGCAAGGATACGCTCGAAATGCCAAATCTGCCAGTTTTCTGCGTCAATCTGACAGCCCCACGAGGTGAACGCCGCGGCGGTTTTAAGTGTTTTTTGGCGCGCTTTCTAGCCCTGAGTTCATAGAATTTACGAGTGGCACTGGGAAAAAGTCCAATTCTGATTGGATAAATTCTGCAAGTGCCAAGCACTGGTCCTCCCGAAACGGGGCGGCGATGAGTTGCAGACCAATGGGTAAGCCCGCTTCATCCAAGCCGCAGGGAATGACGACGCTGGGCCAGCCGGTCAGGTTATAGGTCATGGTGTAGGTGTAATCTAACATATCCTCTGCTTGACCATGTGGAATCGCAGTGTGGGCATTAACCGGGCAAATCAGTACGTCAAGCGTTGCAAAGGACTTCAGCATCGCGCTTTTGAAGCCGTCCCAAATCGCAAGAATATTGCACAGTTCCGCCGCCGAAAAACCGGGTTTCGGCTGAGATAAGTTGCTGGCGATGGCCAACGACGGCGTCTCGGTATTGGATCGCTCCAGCAAATCCAAAACGGTCTCATGGTCATCTGCTGCAAGCAGGCGTGAAAAAATCAAAGGGGTCATCTCGATACCATCCGGCCGGTGCTCCCGCAGATCCATGCCTTGATTCGCCAGCTTGTCGATAACGCTTTGAAGGGCTGCTTGGATGGCAAGCGTGGGTGCGGAAAGCCCATTGCTGAGATGAAAGCCAATTCTGAGAGACTTGGGATCGATGTCTTGGGCTTGCAGTTTCGGCGCAATGCGGACATTGGGATCAAATAAATCAGGGCCCTCAATAATATCGAGCAGTAGCGATAAGTCTTGGGCAAACCGGGTCATTGGACCGGGTTGGCTGAGGGGCGCCCAAAGCCCCTCACTGGGGAGGGCGTTGCCCGAGCAAGGCACTCGCCCGGAGGTGGGTTTTAGGCCCGCGATGCCGCAAAAATGTGCTGGTAGGCGAATACTGCCGCCGGTGTCGGTGCCGATATCGAAAGGGATTGCTCTGCTGGCAATCAGGGCGGCGGCGCCGCCGGAGCTGCCGCCGCTCGTTCGGGTTAAATCATAAGGATTATTGGTTCGCCCGAATAAATTGTTGTCGGTCTGAAACGCAAGGGTAAATTCAGGGGTGTTGGTTTTGCCCACCAGAATGGCGCCGGCCGATCGAAGTCGCGCAACCACCGAGGCATCGCGACCGGGTCTAAAGGCGGCCCGGCCTTGGGTGCCCCAGGTTGTTATAAAATCGAAGGTATCCAAGCTGTCCTTGATGGTCATGGGCACCCCATGAAGCGGGCCGACAGATTTGCCTTCAGCCAGGTCTGCGTCGGCTTGGGCTGCATATTTCAAGGTGAGTTCAGGGTTGGTTGAAACAACGGCGTTGAGATCTGCGTTGACCGCATCAATGCGTGCCAAAGTCTGCTCAGCGAGCGCGACCGCTGTAATCCGTTTTTCTCGGACGGCTTGGGCGATATCCTTTATGGATTGATCCAGTATCTCGGTCATGTGGCATTCTCATTGCGTATTCTTGATCGCCGACATCGGCTTTAAGCCTCATGCAGTCAAATGATCATCGCATCAGGTCAACGAGGGCGGGTTTAATCCTCGAATTTAGACAGAAGTAGTCCAAAAGCCAAGTCATCAACGGGCAGATCAAAGCCTGCTTCAATCGGCCCTTCGGCAACCGACAAGCTCTGACACAGCGTTTCGCGCAGGATGTAGTCCTGATGATTGGCAATGGCTAACAGAATCGCATCATTGCCCCAGACCTGAAGGTTGATTCGATCGGCCACATTCAGTCCGTCATCTTTGCGGCTTTTCTGAATTCGGCTGACGACTTCCCGAGCAAGACCTTCTTCGATGAGTTCAGGGTCAAGGTGGGTATCCAAGTCAATCGAGATGTACCGGTTTGAGACAGCGTTGGTGCCGTCTTTGGCTTCTCGAAAGACGAGGATGTCGTCGAGCCCAAAGCTTTCACCATCGAGTTCAAGACGATTGGTTTCTTGAAGCTTTAAGATGCTTTGGCTGTCGAGTTGATCGATGAGTTGTTTAAAGTGCTTAAACCGATTACCCAGCCGCTTACCCAAAACCGGTGAGTTGGGTCGCGCGAACAACTCAATATAGTCGGCTTCATTGGTATCGTATGAGATCGCTTTTACGTTCAGCTCTGCCAAAATGTAGGACTCCAGGCGCGCGATCTCATTTAAAAGAGATTCATCCTGATGGAGAATCCGCAGCAGTCGGGTGGGGTATTTGGTTTTGACTCGATCCTGGTTGCGTTTTTGACGACCCAGGAGAATCACATGCTGCATTCTGCCGACGGCTTCTTCCAGTGTTGGTTTGACCCGCTCAGTTTGAGGCACGGGATAGGGGCATAAGTGAACGGATTCGGGCGCGCTGTCAATGCTCGGCAACCCCTGGTAGAGGGTCTCAGACAAAAAGGGTGCAAAGGGCGCCATGCAAACGGTGAACTCATAAACGGCCGTGTATAAGGTGTTGAAGGCATGCGCTTTGTCGGCGGTCATGGCGTCATCCCAAAATCGAGCTCGGTTGAGCCGAATATACCAGTTTGTCAGTTCTTCAATAAAATCGAATAACGCGGGCACGACGTTATACAGGCGATAGGCTTCCATTTCTTCGGCGATATTGGCTTTGAGCGTTTGCAGACGGGACAGTAACCATTGATCCATGATGTTGGGACTGGGTTCCGTCACCGCTCCCGGCGTCCAGTGATCGATCTCGGTATAGGTTTTTAAAAAGCGATAGGCATTCAGCCAGGGCAACAAGGCCCGACGGGTCATTTCCTTAACACCCGCATCTTTAAAGCGCTGCTCTTCGGCTTTAACGAGGCCCGAATTGATCAGATAGAGCCGGAGCGCATCCGCGCCGTAGTCCTCCATGAGCGCATCAGGCGGGGTGTAGTTACGCAGCCGTTTAGACATTTTCTTGCCGTCTTCCGCCATTACGATGCCGTTGACGATGACGTTTTTAAACGGATTGGTTTCGAATAAAGCGTAGCCTAAAACAATCAAGGTGTAGAACCAGCCGCGGGTTTGATCCAAACCTTCGGCGATGAATTCCGCAGGAAAGCCCTTTTCAAACAATTCCTTGTTTTCGAAGGGATAATGCAGTTGGGCATAGGGCATTGCGCCAGATTCAAACCAGCAATCTAAAACTTCTGAAATTCTGCGATAGGTACCCTCTTCGCCAGGTAGCGTGAAGGTTAAATCGTCGACAAACTCGCGATGTAGGTCGGTCACTTCGACGCCCGTTAACACTTTGAGTTCTTCGATCGATCCAATGCACTTTGCCGCGCCAGACGCATCATTGATCCAGATGGGGAGGGGCGTGCCCCAATAACGGTTTCTTGAGATCGCCCAATCCATCGCGCCCGCGAGCCAGTTGCCCATTCGGCCATTTTGAATATGCTCAGGAACCCATCGAATATTTTGGTTGGCTGCAACCAATTGTTCTTTGATTTGTGCGACTTTGACGTACCAAGAATCGATGGTGCGATAGATAATGGGGGTGTCAGAGCGGGGGCAAAATGGGTAGCTGTGTTGAATCACCTCTTGCAGGTACAGCTGGCCCGAGGCCTTTAAGTGCCGCATGATCGGTTTGTCAGCTTCTTTGACATGAAGGCCGGCAAAATCAGAAACGGCCTCGGTAAAGCAGCCGGCCATATCAATTGGGCAAACGAGGGCGGTAATCCCGGCGGCTTTTAAAACTCGAAAATCGTCTTCGCCAAAGGCAGGTGCTTGATGGACAATCCCGGTGCCACTGTCTGTGGTGACATAATCATCGGCTAAAACCTGGAAAGCGCCCTCTGAGGCAAGATCTTCAAAGTACGGAAATAAGGGGTCATAGCGCAGCCCCACGAGTTCTGACCCCATAAGGGTTGAACCTGCTTGAAGTTGTTTTTTGCCTTCGTAGGCCGCAAGACGCTCTGAGGCAATAATAAGGGTTGCTTGCAATGCTTCGTCATAAACCTTGGTGTATTCGATATTGCTGCCGACGCACAGCGCAAGATTTGACGGCAATGTCCAGGGCGTCGTGGTCCAGGCGGCGATGTAAACGTCTTGATCGGTTAGCTTAAACAGCACTGTGACTGCAGGGTCTTGGGCCTCTTGATAATTGCTGCCGGCCTCAAAATTCGACAAAACGGTTCCAAGCGCGGTTGAGAAGGGCACAACTTTTTCGCCCCGATAGATCAACTCTTTTTCCCAGAGCTGTTTAACGACCCACCAAACCGACTCCATGTACCAGGGTTCCATGGTTTTATAATCGTTATCAAAGTCCACCCAGCGGCCAATACGCGTGATCGTTTTGCGCCACTCGTCTGTATAGCGTTGAATGATGCCGCGGCAGGCATCGTTATAGCCTTTGATGCCCATCTTCTCGACCGCTTCGGCGGATGATAGGCCAAGCGATTTGTCGATTTCATGTTCTATTGGCAGGCCATGACAATCCCAGCCAAAGCGCCGCTGCACATAGCGGCCTTTCATCGTGAAGTATCGGGGTACTGCGTCCTTTAAGATCGAGCCCACTAAATGCCCGTGGTGCGGCAGGCCCGTCGCAAAGGGTGGACCATCGTAAAAAATGTAAGGGTCTTGGTCACGAGTTTGAGCCAGGCTCTTTTGAAAGACATCTTGCTTCGCCCAAAAATCGAGCACGGCGTGTTCTGCTGCCACAAAGGAGAAGGTGTCCGCATCCGGATTAATAGAACGGTCACGACTCATGGATTGCTCCCCCTGGTTGGGCTTGGATCGCCGCGACGCTTTCCGATCCTAGCAATCATTCGGTTGGCGGCAATCGGGTTAAATTGGACGGGCAATAATAGCCTGTCACTCTGAGAGGTCAACAGCTTGTCAGTCGCGATGATCTTGCACCCCAGTCACGCTACCGCGAAGGTTGATTTTTTCCAGCACGGCGGAGACCAGTTTCTCGATTTGAAACTCGAAGTACCAATCGGGCGTCTTGGTGTGATGAATTGCTGTGGTCCCAACGACGCGGAAGCCCCAGTCCTCTTTAACTGAACGGTCCTTGAGGCTCTGTAGTCGCGCCCAGGCGGGTTTAGACAACACAGGGTGAACGCAGGCGACTGTTATGTCTCTTGCGCCCTCATCTTTGAGTGTCTCAACAGCAGCAACCACGGATCCGGCTGTATCAATAATGTCATCGACCAATAGGACATTCTTGCCCTCGACACGACCGATCAACGTGGATCGAAAGACCGTATTGGGCTTTGAGTAGTCTCGTTCTTTCGACAAGGCCGCAAGATCCGCCGACAGTTCTTCAGCATAAATACGCGCATTTTCGAGGTATCCAACATCCGGTGAGACCACGACGTCACCCGTTAAGCCATTGGCCTTGAGCCAAGGCACAAACTGTTTGGTTAGGAAAATATTCTCAAGATGGGTTTGGCTTGGGTTGAACATACCGGCAATGGCATCGTTATGGATCTCAACGGTTACAACTCGGTCAGCCCCAGCGCTTTGCAACATGCGCGCAAACAGGCTCGCGCTGATGCCCTCTCTGGTTCGACCCTTACGTTTGTCCTGACGGGCGCCGGGATAATAGGGCGTGACAGCCGTGACGTATTGCGCATCGGCTAAGGCCGCAGCTTCGACAGCATGCAACAACATGATGAATCGGTCATAGATGGATTTATCGTCCTGGTCGCCCACCATGTTTTGAAAAATGTAGAGGTCATGACCGCGAACATTGGCTTGAATCTCGATTTTACCCTCGCCACAAGCGAACCAGATTTCTTTGCTCGGGAGTAAGGGTGTTTCCAAGTATTGCGCAACGCGTTCGGCAAACGATCGCCCTGATTCGCAGGTCATTAAAGCGATGGGCGCTCGAGGATTTCGAATGATAGCAACGTTCTGATCAGTCATGGTGCGTCAGTAGTCCTTGTAAAGCGTGAACGAGCAAAGGGTGTTCAATCTTTAAGATCGCCTCTGCCAGGCTGTCCGGGGTCATACCCGGCGTTATAGTAACGTGATTCTGAGCAATGATCGCGCCCTCATCGTAGTGCGCTGTGACGTAATGAACCGTCGCACCAGATTGACGCTCATTGGCCGCAAGCACTGCGCGATGGACATTTTGACCATACATTCCAGCGCCACCATAGTTTGGTAGCAAGGCCGGGTGGATGTTAATGATTTTGTTTGGAAAGGCCGCGAGGGTGCTGGGCCCGATTTTTTTTAAGTAGCCTGCCGTGATCACCCAATCAATGCGATGTTCAAGCAAGCAATCTGCTAGGGCTTTATCGACCGCCGAGCGCTTTACATCGGCGCTGGTGTTACAAAACCAATGGGGTAAGTCCTCGCTTGACGCGAAGTGCCAAGCACCGCTGCGAACATTGTTGCTCACCACCAGAGAAATCTCTGCGTCAAGAATGCCTTGTGCACAGGCCTTATAAAGGTTCCGCAGATGGCTCCCGCGACCGGAGGCGAGTACCGCGAGACGGGCCGCTGGCCTTTTTAACGCGGTGCTCAACGGTTGTGCGCGGCATCAGAAAATTGCGCCCTGAGCTGATTCTTTTGAACTTTACCCATTGTGTTTCGAGGCAGATTCCGCAAGAAGAAAATTTTCTTTGGGGTCTTGAAGTTAGCGAGGCGAGGTTTGATCTGATCAAAAATAAACTCAGCGGTTAGATCGACTTCCGCAAGGGGAACGATCACAGCGCAGACAGACTCCCCGAAATCGGGATGGGGTAGACCGATCACGGCACTCTCCATCACGCCATCGATTGCGTCCAATACCAATTCAATTTCTTTTGGATAGACGTTGAGCCCGCCAGTAATAATGAGATCCTTACTGCGGCCAACAATGCTGATGTAGCCTTCATCATCAATGACCGCGAGATCACCCGTTTTAAAATAGCCATCGGGCGTAAAAGATTCAGCCGTTTTCTCCTCATTTTGCCAATAGCCTTGAAAAACGTTCGGGCCGCGAACCCAGAGGTGACCGGTTTCGCCTGCCGGTAATACGTCGCCTGCGTCATTGACCACCAAACATTCAACCCCGGGCAAAGGTGGGCCAACGGTGCCGGGCTTTCTTTCGCCATCGAGTGGGTTGGCGGTGTTCATGCCGGTTTCGCTCATGCCGTATCGCTCCAGGATGACCGTGCCGGTCGTTTCCTCCCAATCCTTGAAGGTCTGCGCAAGCAAGGGCGCTGACCCTGAGATAAATAGGCGCATCCCTTCACAATCCTTTTGATGAATGCCTTGGCGCAACAGCCTGGTGTAGTAGGTCGGCACGCCCATAAAAACCGTCGCATGCGCCAAAGCCGTCCGGACAGTGGCAGCATCAAATGACGGTTGGAAGATCATCGAGCACCCGGCTAGAAGCGGTAGGTGGAGCCCGACAAATAAACCGTGCACATGAAAGATCGGCAAGGTGTGGAGCATCACATCCGCCTGGGTCCAGCCCCAGGCGGATGTAAGGGTTTGTGCATTGCTGATCAGGTTGTCATGACTGATCATCGCGCCCTTCGGTAGTCCGGTGGTGCCTGAGGTATACACGATTACGGCGATATCATCTGGCCCTGTTGGTTCAATCGAATGCGTTGTTGGGCAGTCTTGGGCAAGGTTGGTCAGGCTGCCTTGCCCAAAACGATCCATAGTGTGGGTTAAGACAGATCGTTCGGCGTGATCGTCTGCGCAAGCCGGGTCTACCATCAGCAAGCTGGGTGTGGCGTCTTGCAGGAAGTGGTTCAATTCATGAGATCCGTAAGCCGTATTGAGCGGCAGGTAAATCAAACCCGCGCGCAAGCAGCCACAGTACAAGTACAGGGCCTCAATTGATTTCTCAGTTTGGACCGCAACCCGGTCACCAGGTTTTAGACCCAACTGGATCAGCGCCGTGGCGAATTGGGCGCTGCGCTGTTCAAGATCAAGGTAGGTTGCAATCGTCTCGCCGGCGGCATCCATCAATAACGGGCGCGAAAGGTCAAAATGGTCACGGAAAACTTGATAGAGATTGCTCATAATAATCCAGATTGATGGTTTGAGTCCGCCGCACCCTTAGCCCAGTACGCGAGTCAAGAGGATTTCCGACAGAGCGCGAGGTGATCTGGTAAATTATAACGCGCGCGTTGGCTTTTTTCGCCTGTTTACCATTAGAGGTCGTTATCATGTCGTTTAAAACTGGGTTAGTCGGATTCTTATTATTCGGGGTGATCTCGCTGAATGCGGTCGCGGAAGTTCGACTCCTTGAGGGCTGGACCCGTAGTCCGCCGCCAGGGGTCGACCGGCTCGCCATTTATGGCAGGCTGGTCAACGACGGTGACACCCCGGTGGTTTTGTCGCGCTTAGAACTCGCTGGCGCCGGGCAGGTTATGTTGCATGAGACGGTGATGGATGCGGGTCAAATGCGCATGCGGCACATTGATCCGATTGAGCTGAGCCCATCAAAGGCCTTAGTGATGGCGCCGCAAGGCCTACACCTTATGGTGATGGGGTTAGCGCGTTCGCCCCAGGCGGGTGAGACCTTAACGATCAAAGCCACAACGCGACTCGATGAGGTCCACACTTTTTTAGTTCGAGTTCAGCCGATAACCGCGCTTGGGCCTGTGCCCAACTAGGCTTTTGGGGGCCGCTTGATGACAGAGTCAATCGCTGAAAAACGGTCTATAAAAGATCGATTGGAACAGGCGTTGATACAGCATCGGGCCGGACAATTGCGTAATGCCGAGGCGCTCTATCAAGGCATCTTAAATGAAACGCCTGAGCATCCTGATGCGCTGCATTTGTTGGGCTTGATCCGAGGTGAGCAAGGCCAAGAACAGATCGGGATCGAGTTGATCGAGCGCGCTCTGCGCAAGCGACCATTGGCTGCAGCCTATCATCATAATATTGCGGGGCTTTATCGCCGGGTAGGTGACATGGCGCTCGCAAGTGCGCGCTTTCAAGATGCTTTTACGCTGAAGCCGGATTATGGGGAAGCCTACCAAGGTTATGCCGAGATGGTCACCTTTGCGCCTCAGGACCCGTTTCTCAATGCGGTTGAACAGCAGCTAACGAATCCCAAGCTGAATGATCAGACGCGGTGTTACTTACATTTCGCGGCGGGCAAATATTTAGATGATACGGCCGAATATGATCAGGCCTTTAAGCACTATGAATTGGCGAATGACTTGGCTGCGAGGTCCTTTTCCACGACGAAAAACAGACAGTTTTTTCAGGACATCGTCTATTTCCAGCCGGATCTGCAATCGATTGAAGCCCAGGCTCAACCGGTGGGCGATGAACCCATGCCGATTTTTGTGGTGGGCATGCCGAGGAGCGGCACCAGCTTGGTTGAGCAGATACTCGCCAGCCACTCCCGAGTATTTGGCGCGGGCGAATTGAATGATTTAGCAACCGTTAGCCTGCAATTGATCCAAACCTTAAAGGCGCAGTCTGCGCCCGCTGGCATGCGCCGCGACGAGTCTAGCCACCGAGTTCAGGTGGCAGTTGATCGGGCCCAGGCGCGCTACCTGCGGGCATTGCGCGATCGAGACTATGGTCAAGGGATCCAGTGGATCGTTGATAAACACCCGCTGAATTTTCGGTTCCTTGGGCTCCTGCGGGCAATGATCCCGGGTGCGAAGGTTGTGCATGTCCGCCGCCATCCGCTGGACACGTGTTTGAGCTGTTTCTTTCAAAATTTCACGAAGGGCCAGGATTACAGTTTTAATTTATCGAATCTTGGACAATTTTATATCGATTATCAGCGCCTTATGAATCACTGGTCGGCCATACCCGGGCTCGATATTCACACGGTGACGTATGAATCAATGCTGGCCGCCCCACAAGCTGTGATTGAGTCGTTGTTAGCCTTTTGCGAATTACCCTTCGAGCCAGCTTGTTTAACGTTTTATGACACGGTTCGACCGGTGAGTACGGCCAGTTTCAATCAAGTACGACAACCGATCTATCAAACCTCAAAAGCGCGCTGGCGCCATTACGCCCAACACCTCGGCCCGCTCGCGAGGGTGCTCGATCTTGACGCTGAAAGCCCTGCTATGATCACGGAATCAAGGCTTTAAACAGGGCCTGAAAGATCGATTGATCAATGATAAAGTTAAAACGTCTCTGAAGGATTTCTAACCATGTACAGTTGGCGCGAACTTGAAGCAGCTGCTCCAGAAATTGCCGCATTTGGGTCTCAGCGTCTGGATGGCAAACTCGCCTATTTAGCGACGGTACGAGAGGATGCAAAGCCGAGGCTGCATCCAGTAACCCCCATTATTGGCGCCGGCCATTGTTTCTTATTCGTTGAACCGAGCACGCCGAAGGCACAAGATTTGCTGAGCAGTGGTTGGTATAGCTTGCATTGTGCGATGAACGACAGTTCTGGCAGTAGCGGTGAGTTTATCCTAAATGGTCAGGTGCAAGCGGTGACCGATGGCGCCTTGCGCGTCTTAGCGGAGTCTGTTTCAAACTATCGGCCCGCCGCCAGAACGGTTCTGTTTGAATTATCGATCCACGAAGCACATGCCATTGATTACCGGTTTGGCCGAGCGCATCGAAGACGGTGGCCCGCACGAACTGGATCATAAGGTTGTTGGGTTTAGACCGACCGGTCGGGTCCGATCGACGGCCGAGCGCTTATTCTGAGGCGCTGTCCACCGCATCCAAGGGCCAAGCCAGCCTATTGAGATGACGCAAAAGGCCATTGCGTTGCGCTTTTGTGAGCGTTGCCTCGTGGGTTTGTGCCGCACTGATGGATAGGTCTGTCTTTGTGCTCAAAGATCTGAGCGCGTGGCCTTGCAGGATGAGTGCGCGAGGCAAAGCCGCAGCGCTGCTAAAGGCTCGCTGCAATCTGTCTGGCGCATAGTGGCTCGGTCCAATCGATGCCTTGAACTGCGCAAAGGTTTGTGCCGGACGCATCGCTTTCTGGTAGCGAGCAAGGCTCAGGGTCAAAAAATCGATTCGTGCAATCTGGGAGTAGGGGGTTTGATAAAACGCAACGTGCCCCATTGCTGCCAGCAGTAAGATCGCCATGGCGTTTTGATTCTCAGTTTGCGCGTCAGAGAATAACGGTGTGCCGATTTGTTGTCTTAGAAAGTGACTGCCAGGTAGACCGTGAATGAGCGCGATTACTTCGGCTTCGGGAAAACTCAGATCGTTAAAGCTCGCGGCCGTAATGCGAATGCTTGCGTCATCGGGTTGATAAAAAAAAGCGGACTGGGCGTCGAGCAAAGACGGCTTTACAAGCAGGGGCGGTAGGTCAGAAAACCGTAAGCCAAGCGGGTTCAGTACGCGATGTGTTTCGATACTTGCTTCGATGAGACCCAAAAACTGTTGTCGCGCTGCACGGGTTGGGCCCACCGTCTGAAAAAGCCCAGGGTCTGTGGTGCCAAGGGACGCCCGGATGCGTCTTAATGCCGCGAGTTCTTGCGCAACCCACGCGGCCAAGCCGGGCGCTGGTTCCTCTGGTGGATGCGGCTGGGCAGATTTGCGCAAGGCGTTCAGCGTTTGTTGCTGCAGGCTTGAGATCTCGGTTAAAGCAACGGTTTGTTCCAGTTCAGTGAGCAGATTTTGATAATCTTTGGGTTCAAGAGGGCCCGGATGAGCCGCTGAAAAACGCACAACAATCTCATTGAAGAGCGCCTGCTCTAACTGGGTTCGAAGGAATCCTTGATTACCGCTTGCTGGACTGGTGGTCCGAGGCTCGCCAGGTTGTAAGCTGCTGCAGCCGGCAAGGGCAACCGCCGCGAGTAGGCCGGTGGTCACCGCTCTGATGACACTCATCTTGGCTCAGGTTCAGCGGGCGCGAGGGTTTGGAGGGTTTGCCGGGTTTGCCGATGCGCTTGTATTCTCGCTTCAATCGCGTTCGTTAGAGCTGAGTTTTGGCAGTACTTTAGATTGATTCGAATATTAAGTAAGGCTGACGCAAAGGTTGCCTCAAGCAGGAGCACCGCCATTTGGGTATCAGAAGCCAGATTGGGATTGGTGTTTGGATAAACGGCGATGAGCTGTCTGGCGACCAGCGCCGTGAGTTCATAGATTCTCATTGGCGCATCGGCAGCGGCAATATAACCCGCATCCAGATCCGCTTGATTGATCGTTTGGGTTTTGGCCTGTTTAAGGGTTTTTTTGAGCTGCTGATAACCCGCTGCATCATCTGCCCCGAGCGCCAAAAAGCGTGCTGTGTGCTGGTCCAGTGCGTCAGCAAACGTCGGACCAAAGGGCGGGTTACGACTAAATCGAGTGACCATCGCAAATAACGCTGTGGCATTCGCTCCGATGTGCGCCGCAACGCTACCCCCCCCGGGTGTGGGTTGTCTGCTCGAAACGGCTTTAAGCCAGTCTTCAACGGTTTGATTCTGAGTCAAGGCTGAGATCCATGATGGAAGTTTTGATAAAGCCTGAGTGCATTGCGCATGCACATGGCAACCGTCATGGGGCCAATTCGGGGCACAAAAATGGGCGTATGCTCGATAATGCTTTCATGAAAGTTGTTGTAGCTTGAAAAATTAACACAAACCGTTCCAGGTTGAACCTCTGCGGGCATGATCTGGGGAAAGTGCGGGCTCGGCACACCGGTAATGACGATATCAGACGCGCTTAAAGCTTGTGCGCGAGCGATGTCGATTTCTTGGGCTCGGGCATCTTCGAAGCAAAGTGGACCGAACTCATCAAAGGAGAGTACCCGCGCGCCGTCATTCGACATCATGATTGCCAAAGGTCGCCCGATCACCTCGCTGCGATTAAAAATCGTAACGGTTTTGCCGGCGAGTGGGCGTGCTATTGTCGATCGGTTTTGAGGATAGACCTCGAGTTCAACCAACAATTTTATGATCGCAAGGGGCGTGCAAGGTAGTACAGCCTTTTTAAGCACACCATCGAATTCGATGGTGCGTTCATTGGCGTAAAGCTTGCGCGTCCAATACTGGCTGCCCGCTTCGACATCCTTTGTGAAATCAACCAAATTCCGGAGGTAGTCGTCCTGTTGGTTGCCAAAAATCGGGAAGTAAATGAAGATGCCGTGGATTGACGGGTCGAGATTCGCCGCGTCGATGGCGGCTTCAAGATCTAAGCGGTTGACGCGCTTGAGCTCATAATCCATGCCAGTTTCGATGAAGCGTTGCTGCGTGGCGCGCGCATAGGCCAGTGACGGTTCATCTTTGCTCGCGATCAAGCCGAGCACTTTAGGCCGCGCGCTTAAGGTCTCAACGATCGTGCGCGTGGTCTTGACATAGTGCTTCGCGAGAATTTTTGGGTCCAGAGAGGGCATAACGGCTCTTTAAAGCGGCTTAATCGGAAGGTCGCGTGATGCTGCCTAAGTAGCCGCTGTGATGTCGACGGCCGTAGTCCTCTTTGGTGAAGGCTTTAAGCTCCATAAGGGTCAAGGCAACCGCATCACTAATGGCGAGCATCACCGCAATTGAGGCGCTCGGGGTGAGGTTGAGCGGGCAAGGCTCTACCAAATCGGAACCCATGTCTAAGATCACTTCGCAAAAGCTGCGCATGGGCGAGTCTGGATGGGATGTGACGCCAACGATTCGGGACACCCCGAGGGTGCGGGCGATTTGGAGGGTCTGGATGACTTCAGTCGACTTGCCGCTGGTTGAAAACGCGACAATGGCATCGTGCTCAGTGACCATCCCTAAATCACCGTGACCGGCTTCTGCTGGATGAATAAAAAAAGCAGGCGTGCCGGTAGAGGCAAGCGTTGCTGCGAATTTTCTGGCGATAAAACCTGCTTTACCAATCCCGGTTGTAATAACGCGGCCGGGTGTCGCCATGAGCAATTGCACGCCGTCTTCGAAGGCATCGGTAATTGCAATATCACGGATTGCCGCGGCCTCTGCATCCATGATGCGTTTCATGTTTTGACGGATGTCCAAGGGCTTTGTCCTCTGGCGGCCTCGTGATGATGCCCGATGTTGATCGGGGCGTTAATAAAGGAATGATAACGCAAAACCGTCGAGACGCGCGGCCTCGGTGCCAAAAAATCATGCTCAGTAAGGCCTTAAACACGGGTGAAGACAAGGCAGTCATCGGTGCCGCGACTTATAGGCTACTTTGATGTGCGGGCGCGGCCGAAAAAGGCCTTATTTAACCCGTCAAGGCGCTTCAGCAAAATGGCAGGCTGCAATGTGCTCTGGTGCAACCGACTCGAGGATTGGCGCCTCGTGTTGGCACGACGGCTGGGCTTTGGGGCATCTTGTATGAAACGCGCAGCCAGAAGGCGGCGAGATGGGCGACGGCACATCGCCCTTTAGTAATATCCGCGTTGTTTTGTGATGCGGATCGGGGATCGGAATGGCGGAAATTAAGGACTGAGTATAGGGATGAAACGGCCGGTGATAAATTTCATTGCTGCTGGCTTGCTCGACAATTTTACCTAAATACATAATCGCAACGCGGTCTGAGATATGCTTCACGACCGCGAGGTCATGCGCGATGAAAAGGTAAGCAAGATTGAATTCTTTCTGTAGATCCATCAATAGATTCAAAATCTGACTTTGAATCGAGACATCCAGTGCTGAAACAGGCTCATCGCAAATAATGAGCTCGGGCTTGAGTGCAATTGCGCGTGCTATGCCGATGCGTTGGCGCTGTCCGCCTGAAAACTCAAACGGGTAGCGAGATGCCGAACGCGCTGGCAGGCCCACCGTGTCGAGCAGTTTTGACACAGACTGACGTCGGGTTTGCGCGTTTCCAATGCCGTGAATGAGGAACGGTTCCTCTAGAATTTCGCCGACCGTATGGCGGGCGTTTAAGGATTCCATCGGATCTTGAAAAATCATCTGAATATTTTGTCGATAGGGCAGGAGTTGACGGTGACTCATCCGTGCCAGATTGGTCTGTTTAAACAAAATCTCACCCGCGGTGGGTTGATACAACCGGCTAATGCATCGGCCGAGGGTTGATTTTCCGCACCCGGACTCCCCGACGAGTCCTAGGGTTTCGCCTGAGTTGATGGTCAAGTTCACACCATCGACGGCAAAGTTCCGGGCCTTGGTCCGGCTGAAAAACCCGGATTTCACAGGGAAATGCATTTTAAGGCCCTGTACCTCGAGCAAAGGCGCGGTCATAGTTGCCGCCATTTTAAACACCGCACGCTGTGAGCCTCTGTGACCGCGTCAACGGTTAGTCCGGCGTCGTCACACTCAGCGGCTCTGTGTTGGCAGCGGTTTGCAAACCGGCAGCCAACGGGTAAGTCGTGCAGGCTCGGCACCATGCCCGGGATGATGTCCAGGGGTTGCTTCGGTTTGTCGGTGAGTTTCGGAATCGATCGAAGCAGGCCCTGGGTATAGGGATGTTTTGGGCGATCAAAAATATCAAAAACGGATCCTTGTTCGACAACCTGGCCCGCGTACATGACAACCACCTGCTCGCAGGTCTCCGCGATCACGCCCAAATCGTGGGTAATCATGATCATGGCCATACCGAAATCTTTCTGCAGAGAAGAAATGAGGTCCAAAATTTGGGCTTGGATAGTGACGTCCAATGCGGTCGTGGGTTCATCCGCAATCAACAAAAGTGGCTCGCAGATTAATGCAATCGCAATCACCACGCGTTGTCGCATGCCGCCGGATAGTTGATGTGGGTATTCGGTCATTCTGAGTTCGGGCGCAGGTATCCCGACGCGCTGCAGCATCAAAACGGCGGTTCTGATTTGCTCAGCAGGGGATTGGTCTGTGTGAATTGCCACCACTTCTGTGAGCTGTCGGCCAATGGTGTGCACTGGGTTGAGCGCGGTCATCGGTTCTTGAAAGACCATGGAGATTTCATTGCCGCGGATACGTTGCAGTCGGGTGTTGTCTGCTGCGGCGAGATCCTCACCTTGGTAGTTGATCTTGCCGGATCGGATATTGCCGTTTGGCCGGGGCAACAAGCCCATGATGGATAGGGCGGTGACGCTCTTTCCGCACCCAGATTCGCCAACGATGCCCAGCGTGCCGCCGGGGGGCAAGTCAAAACTCACGCCATCGACTGCGCGAACCAAGCCCTCGTCGGTTTGAAACTCCGTCGTGAGACCGGTGACTGAGAGCAATGGTTTGGTCACTAGGGCGCTGCCCGATACTGATCAAAGATTTGAAGTTGCACGGGGAAGGTCTTGCCTGAGTCTTTAGCCGCGAGGGTTTGCGTCTTAATCGCTTCATCGACCCAGTGCACGAAGTATTCTTGAGACCCCGACGCATGTTTGTAACTGAAGTGCTCTGGATACCGAATCCACCGCCAGTGACCGAGTCGGAAAAATCCAGAATAAAACCCTGGCACAAATGAAGCGTAGTCATGGTGCAGTTCGCTCATTTTATGGGCCAATGTCACCATCGCATCCGCTCTCGATTCGCCTCGATATTGATTGATCCAATCATCCATCTGCGGAATCGCGAGGGTCTCGAGGTTATTGGTCTGGGGTTTTGGTTTTCGATCCGGATTAATTGCACCGGAGTCTAAAAAGGCTTTGTCATAGGCATTGTCCGAATGGAAGGTCTCCCAAAACCGCGGGTAAAGCTCCAAGGCATAACCAAAAGCGGAAAAATGGATGTCGTGCTGTTTTTCCTGAACTTTTTTCCAGCCTGCGGTGGCATCCAAGACCTCGACGCGAAACTCAAGCCCGGCTTTTGCGGCTTCTTCTTTCAAAATGGTCAGCACGTCCTTTAGCGCTTCGTAACCGGATGACACGGTAAAGGCCAGTCGGGTGCCATCGGCGCGCTCAAGAATGCCGTCCGGTCCGCGTTGATTAAAACCGGCGGCTTCAAAATAGGCCACCGCGCGCTCAATATCGAAGTCTCTCGCCTTAATATCCGGATGGCTGTAAGGGCCATAACCGTCGTTCGCCGTTTTTAAGCGGCCGTAGTCACCTCTAAAAAATTGATCGATGACCAATTGCCAGTGGGTTGCATGCTGAATGCCGAGGCGGATATTTTGATCGCCCAGAAGGGGTTGATGGGTGTTGATCCATAATCCGTAAGGGGGCCTCGGTCGCGCGTTGAAAAACCATTTTCTTTCAATATAGCCGGCCGCGACATCTGGATCGGTCTCGGGAAGCTTCTCATACCAAAATTCGGCGAGATTCAGCCCGAATTGATCAATATCGCCGCGCTTGAACGCTTCAAAGACTTTTGCAGTGTCTCGAATCACCATGAGATGAATGTTGTCGACGTTAAAACGATAACGCCAATGCTTCTTATCACCCGCCCACCAATTTGGATCTCGGGTTAACCGGACCGATCGACCTTTCTTTAAATCTTCATCTTTTAAAACATAGGCGGCGGTTGTAGGGGCAAAACGCCATTGATAGCGCTCAAGAAAATCTTCTCCGACTTCTTTGTAAAAGTGTTGCGGCAGGGGCCTTAATTCTAAGACTTTTGAGTCGGTATCCGGTTTGAGTTCCGGGATTGAAATTGAGATGAGGTGGTCGCTATATTTCGTAATGCCCGTGTACTGGCTCTCATACCAGTTGTTGTACCAGGGCGCCGTGATGTAGCGGGTTCTAAAAAACCAAAAGGTAAAGCGATAATCGTCTGCGGTAATCGGCACGCCGTCGGACCAGGTGGCTTTGGGGTCGAGTTCAACAAAGACCGACTTTGAATCCGTATCGACCGCCCACCGCAGCGCAAGGCCCGGAAAGTAATCGAGCGTCTCAGGATGGCGGTGCGCGAGCGCCATGCTGGTGTCGTCTAAAATCCAAGGCCTGAAACTGCCGTTTGAGTCGGGCCCAACGGTTCTTAAGGTGCGTGGGAAGTCCGCCAGTCGAACATATTCTGTGCCACCTTTTTTGGCTTTGGGGCTGCCGACTTCCGGTAGATCCGCGCCATCCTCCCAGACTAAGTCCTCCGGCAGGTCATCGATTGATCCTGCTCGAAAAAAATCGGCATGGGTCTCATAAAATGCCAAGACCTCTGCGGTGTTGTCGACGCTGGGGAGGGCTTGGGTTGCGTCCTTATCAGATCCGCAGCCCATGAGGAGCAGGGTGGTTAGGGTTAATGCAAAGCGGTTCATGGTCATAGTGGTTTACCGATATAAAGTGAATTGTTTCGGATCAAAAGATTCCCGAATAGCCTCGCCAATAAACGTAACGAGACTCAAGATCAGTACCAGCGTGCCGAAGGCGGCGGTCACGATCCAAGGCGCGGTTCGAAGGTTGGCGGTGCCTTGCTTTAAGAGCTCGCCAAGGCTCGGGGTCGGAACTGGCAGGCCAAAGCCCAAGAAATCGAGCGCCGTAATGGCGGCGATGGCTGAAACAATGGTAAACGGCATGAAGGTCACCAACGTTGACAATACATTGGGTAGGATGTGGGTGAAGATAATACGCTGGGTCGATGCGCCGATAATCCGAGCGGCGGCAACATAGTCCCGGGACTTCTCTTTGTAGGTTTCGGTCCGCATATAATAGGTCATGCTGGTCCAACTAAAGAGGACCATGACCAGTAACAAAAGGGTGATGCGCGCTGGGATCGAGGCTTCTGCGGGAATGACAGAGAACACAATAATGACCATGTACAGGAAAGGAATATTGGACCAGATCTCAATGATGCGCTGAAAACCCAGATCAAATAGCCCGCCAAAGTAACCCATAGCGCAGCCAATCATGATGCCTATCAAGTAGACGCTCACCATGAACGCAAAGGCAAACAGCAGCGCGGTCCGCGTGCCATAAACCAAGCGCGCCAAGATATCCCGACTGGTTGTGTCGGTCCCTAAGTAGTGTTGGCGCGCCGCGTTGGGCGCCTCCGGCCGCATAATGGAATCGGTTGCGTCATTTTCATAGGGGTTGTAAGGCACCAGGGGCATGAGTACCCAATTAGATGAATCCGTATCGTTAAAATGCTTGGCGAGATCGCGATAATTGGTCTCGTACGTGTAGTTAAGGCCGAAATCGGTGCCGGGATGAAAGTCAGTATAGGTCGGAAAGTACAGGGCGCCTTCATACTGCACGGCCAGGGCTCGGCTGTTAACGAGCAGTTCCGCAACCGATAGTAATGACAGCATCAGGCCGAGCACAATAAAACTGTAATAACCCAGCTTGATTTTTCTGAAGCGGGCCAGCTTTTTCTGGGTTTGGGGATTAAAGTTGAACATCGTTATTGAAACCGAATCCTTGGGTCCACCAGTGCGACTAGGATGTCCGATAAAATATTACCAATCAGAAGCAGAAAGCTGCTTAAGAGCACGACGCCCATAACGACCGGATAGTCTCGATCGAGAATTGAGGTTAATCCCAGCAGGCCAAAACCATCAATATCGAAGATGGACTCAATCAGGAAAGAGCCGCCGACCAACAGGGTGATATTTTGACCAAACGTGGTTGCAATCGGAATGAGCGAGTTTCGAAGCGCATGCTTTAATACCGACTGCCGAAAAGAGACCCCTTTCGCAATGGCAGTGCGAACATAGTCCGCCGCTAAATTGTCCATTAGGTGGTTCTTTAAAAGCAGTGTGACCAGGGCAAAGCTGCCCACCATGTAACAAATCAGAGGCAGTGCAGAATGCTCGAGTAAGTCGATGATCTGGCCTGTTAAGGTTTTATCTTGGAAGGTAAAGCTGACAAAGCCGCCCATGGGGAGCCATTCCAAGCGAACCGAAAAATACAGCAGGAGCAAAGAGCCGAGGGCATATCCGGGAATGGCATAACCGATAAAAATGAGGATCGATGAGATAGTGTCTACTGCCGTTCGGTGACGGACGGCCTTTAAAACCCCGAGGGGTATACACACCAAATAGGTTAGAACCAGCGTGATGAGTCCGTAATAAATCGAGACAGGAAATCGGGCTTTGATCACATCCCAAACCGGTTCGTTATAGCGATAGGACGAGCCTAAATCGCCGGTAAGCACTTTGCCGGTCCAAATGAGGTAACTCTCAATCACCGGTTTATCGAATCCATAATAGGCTTTGAGTTGCTCGAGCTGCGCCTCGGAGATCGCCATGCCTTGGCCTGCACTTTGCGAAAAGCCGCTGCCGGAGGCGTCCATCATCTGGGACTCCATAATGGCGCGCTCGAGTGGGCCGCCCGGGACCAGTCGCGTAATGGCGAAGACAATAATCGTGACGCCCAAGAGGGTCGGCGGGATTAATAAGAGGCGCTTGAAGAAATATTCTTTCATTTGGAACTTATCGGATGAATAAATTTGCAACGGGCGCTATGTTGACCGGCGACGCCCGCTTCTGCAAGTGGATTGGCTGGATAGTAGGCTACTGGTGATCCTTAATTAAGCTGCGCATAAACACGGTGGCCAGTAGCGCGCCGAGCAATTGCATCACAATAAACATCCCCGCGTGATCGGGTTGAATGCCGCTAAAGGTGTTGGTCAGGCTCCGCGCTAAGGTCACCGCCGGGTTTGCAAAGGAGGTTGAGGCGGTAAACCAATAGGCCGCCGTGATGTAAAGCCCCACTGCGGTGGCAACAAAGTCGGGTCTGAATCGACCGGTTGCGATAATGGTCATGACGAGGCCAAAGGTCGCAAGGCCCTCAGAGAACCATTGCGGTGGCCCGGTTCTAGATCGTTCTGAGAATTGGAGTAAATCCAGGTCAAACATAAAGTGCGCCGCGAATACCCCTAGCATCCCGGCAATAATTTGAACGCAGATATAACAGAATGCCTCAAGCTGGGTGATTCTCTTGAGCAGGAGCATTGAGAGGGTTACCGCAGGATTAAAATGGGCGCCGGAGATCGGACCAAGGGCGGTGATCAGAACAACCAAAATGGCGCCGGTTGCCAGCGTGTTGCCGAGCAGGGCAATCGCATCGTTTCCGCCTGCTAAGGATTCCGCCATGACGCCCGAGCCAACAACCGTTGCCAGTAGGAAAAAAGTCCCGATTGCTTCTGCAATTAATGGGTTGCGCACAAATCACTCCTCGGCTCTGAGATGAAATGGTGTTTTGCACGACGACAGCGCCGCGTTGTTGCTAAGTCGCATTGACTTGACGGCTTATTATAAACAACTGAAGAACACCTCGGCGAGCTTTGGTGCCCGGGGTTGGGTTCCTTCAGGCTGCATCTGATTCATAACATAGGCAAAGGCAACCTGAGCTTCTGGGTCTGCAAAAGCTGAGGAGCCCCCCGCGCCATTGTGCCCAAAAGCCAATTGATTCGGCCCGAATCCCGCGTCTGGGTTCAGAATGAAGCCGCCCTGACTGCGCTCAATGAACTGGTTCAAGATGAGATCGGGTTGATTGGACACCGTCCGAATGCAAGCTTGCTGTCGGGTCTCCTCTGCTATGAGCGTTTTGTTCAGGGCGCCTTGGTAGAGCTTGGCGAGACCTTCTGCCGTGGCATGGCCATTTGAGGCCGGGATTTCGGCTTGGCGCCAGGCGCTGGAACAGGCATCTTGATACGGCCGAATGATGGGGTTTTCCTGGGTTCTAATGGCGAGGTCTGAACGGGGGACGGCGCGAGCGGGTTGTCTGACTGGCGCGAGATCAGCGCGCTGGTTGCGCGCACGATTGGGCCCAATTAGATCCGCGCAGCGGCGATGCGCCTTGGGGTCGAGCCCTAAATGAAAATCAGCCCCAGTAAGCGTGCAGAGATGGGTTTGAATATACTCGCCAAGCGTTTGGCCGGTTAGGTTGCGGCAGAGGGCGCCCGCTAAAAAACCCCATGAAATCGAATGATAGCCGGCACCATGGCCTGGCGCCCACGCGGGTTTGGCGCGGGCCAAGCTGGCAACGATGGCGTTCCAGTCATACAGGTCCGCAACCAATAGATCCTGCTCAAAGGCGCATAGTCCGGCTTGATGAGACAACAGTTCGTTAATGGTGATGGCCCCTTTGTCATGGGCTGCAAACGCTGGCCAATATTGGCTGACCGGGTCTTGGTAATTGAACGCGCCGGTGCCTGCAAGGTGCGCCAGGGCTAACGCCACGATCCCTTTGGTGGTTGAGTAAACGTTCACCAGGGTGTCGGGGGTCCAGGGCCGGGTTTGGGCAAGATCTGCAAAGCCGCCCCACAGATGGACCACTTTTTGATCTTGCACATAAATGCATAGGCTTGCGCCAACCTCGGGCCCATCCCAGAGTGCGGCGAAGGCATCTCGAACGGGCGTGAATTGTGGGTCAGTGTAACCTGTGATCGGGGCAGTCAAATGGGTTCGTTTACCGTTATGATCTAGGTCAAGTTTAAGGTAATCCAATCTAAAAAGGAGGCTTTATGCCACGGCTCGCACAAGTAGGACGGGAAACCCCCGAGCAGGATATCCAGCAGGTCTTTGACGCAGTGTTTGGTGAAGGGGTTGACCCGATCACGCAACCGGGCACGGCGACTGGGACACCTGGGAACTGGTGGACTGTGTTCGCCTTGGTGCCAGCGTGTTTTCGGCATGCGGTGGCAGGCTTTCAATTTTATCGAGGTAAGTCACGTAAGATTAGTGCAAAGCTGCGTGAGTTGGGTCAAGCCCGAGCCGGTTATGCCCGGGGCAGCTTGTTTGTGTTCTCTCAGCACTGTAAAGCCTTACGCGGTGCGGGCTTTTCCGAGTCCCAAATTGCGGCCATTCCAGGCTGGGCATCGAGTGACTGTTTCTCGCCCTTGGAGCGGGCCGTGTTGGCTTATACTGATGATTTAGTGCTGTCCGGTGGTCGGGTGCCGGACACAACCTTTGCCGCACTAAAAGCCGAATTGAGTGACGAGGCAATTCTTGAGCTGACCTACATCACGTGTACCTACGAGATGCATGCCACGATGTGTCGTGCGCTACGACTCGAATATGATGACGTCGATGAGCGCTTGGTTGAAGTGCCCTTGCCGGATGGGCCCTCACGTAACATTGACTTCATGCAGGCGGTGGATCGCGGAACGTCTGACTAGGGAGTTCGATCGCCCTGAAATCTTGTGGGTGGGCCAGCTTGATCTCGTGAACGGCCTTTAAACGCGCTAAGAAAATGTCAGGTAAGGGCGCAAGCGCCGCCGACTCAATTAAATGGACAAGGTAAGCAAGCTGGTCCGCGCCCAAACGGTGAAAGTGTCTGGGCTCACCGGGTTTGGCAAGATGCTGTGCAACTTCCGCGTCGCTGAGCGCGATCAATTGCGGCGCGTCAGGCAATTGGAGCTGGCCTGTTAAGACGGCGTTTAGCCATTGGCTCTGAATCAAAAACAACGGAAAGGGGATCACCAAATAGGGCAGGCCGATGAAGGCCAGTGTTGGCCGTTTGGCCAGCAGGATGTGCTGATGAAGACCGTGAACGAGATTGTCGTCGATCGTGATTAACGCCTCGTCCAGAAAGGGGAACTGGTATTGATACCCCGTGCAGAGCAGCACCTGATCGACGCCGGTCAGGCGTTCTCCGTCGGCGAGTTCAATAGCGTCTCGGTTGAGTTTGGTTGGATCGGCATGAATTGAAACATTGCTTTTATCCTGCACCAAGGCATCCATTCCTAGGTCATGACCACACCAATAAACCTGCTTGGCCGTTGTGCTAATTTCTCGAACGAGATCCATGCCAGAGGCCTTGCTGCCCCACACTAAAACCTGTTGATCTCGGAATGGATCGGGATTGATGTAGTCCTTTGCATGTAAGACGCTCAATCCAGATTCTGTCGAGCCCTCGATAAGGGGTCGGTTGGGCTGGGTATAGTGACCATTGCAGACGACCACGGCATCGAAAATTTGTGCGGGCCTGTCTGCGAGTTCGATGAGCCATTGGGTGTCGTTGATTGGCGAAACCCGCGTGACTTCGGCATTGAACTGAATTTTGGGTATGAGCTGATGATGGCCTGCGTAGGCCTGAAGATAAGCCGCGACGGCGGCGGGTCCAGGATAGTCGCCCTCATGCTCGGGAATGAGCTGGCGCTGAAATGGAAAATCCAAAAAGGCCATTAAGCCTGCCGGTAGGTTGCTGCGCAGGCTGGGATACAGTGCTGTGTGCTTGAAGTTGTCATTGGTGCGCCATAGGCCGCCGACAACTGAGTGCTGTTCAAAGAGGGTAACGGACTGGGTGCGCTGCAAAACCGAAGCCGCGGCAAGACCCGCGGCGCCGGCGCCAATGATGGCAATGTTCCTATTCGTGCGCGTTTGATGTGTCATTCCGTGAAGCTTAACAAGGAGATGCGCCCACTGACATGGCATAATGGAGCGCTGAAAAAGGAATTGTTTTGGAAACGAGCCATACCGCATCCCTCATCGCTGTCGAATCCTTGTCGGCCTCAACCCGTTTGTTTCGATTTGAAACCGGCGGCGAGCACCTGCCGTTTATTGCGGGTCAGTTTTACCGATTCACCTTTACCGATGCCACGGGTCCATTCGAGCGCAGTTACAGCTTCAGTCAGTTCGATCCAAAGTTGCCAATGAGTCAATTCGAATTAGTCATTTCGGCAGTTGCCGGGGGCCGAGCAACCGATCTGTTGTTCAACGCAGCGTTAGGTCTCACGGTTCAGCTGAAGGGCCCGTTTGGCCGTTTGATTCTGCCGGCGGACGACAAGCGCTGCTTGGTGTTGGTTGCAACGAGCGTAGGGGTTGCTCCTTTTTTACCGATGTTGCAAAGCCTTGAGGCGGGTGAACATCAGCGATTTGATTCGGTGCATCTTTTGTTTGGTGTCCGAGACCCAACGGAAGTGCTTTTTCAAGAAGCCTTATTGCGGCTTCGCTCGGATGCGTCTTGGTTCAAATTAACGGTCCACTGCTCTCGCTCGCAAGACGCTTCCATGGATTGGCAGCATCCGGGCTATGTGACAAGTGGGCTCGCTCAGCTTGCGCTTGATCCGAAATCAGATCATGTCTTGGTTTGCGGTAATCCCAAAATGGTCGATGATGTTTATGCGTTGCTTCGAGCGCAGCACTTTGGTCCGCGGTCTGTCATTCGGGAAAAGTATGTTTTTGCCGTACAAGAAAAAGCCGTTCAAGGCCCGGCGCGCTCGAGTGCGGATGAGGCGTTGCTGCAGCAGAAGATGAAAGCCTATGGTGCCACGCCTGCGACTGACCCCAAACCGCTTAAGCCGGTTTGAAACACCAGTGCCATGGCTCATAGATAAAGCCCCAAGGGTTATCTCGGGGATAGCTCAGGGAAAAGCCGAATTGGTGCGCTGAGTGCGATAGCCAGGCAAACCCATCGCTGAGCTCAAAGTCCTCAGTCAATTCAGGGTAGTCTATGGTCACAATGTCCAGGGCGCGGCCCGTGTGGTGTTCACTGTAGCCCGGCAGCGCCACAACTTGGAGAATTTGATTTGGCGGGTCACCGCGATCGAGTTTTCGCGCGATCAGCTGGCGCTGATAGTCTATGGATCGGAAGGCCGATAACACCTCGAGATGAATGCCGTCTTGCTGGGCGGCGCGGCGCATGTCCGCCCAATGCTTAACGGTGGCCGATGTCGCGTGCAGAACGCGACCCGCTTTTGTCTCGCCAAGCACCGCGAGTTGATGGGGCGGCGCCTCGACTTGTTTCGGCGCTGGATACCGAGCCAGATCCCCAGGCGTTATAAACAGGCGCTCTAACAAATCCTCTTGGACCCGGGCATTGCCCATGATGCCCCCTTAATGAAGAGCTCTATTGGACAAAGGCATCTAAATGAATGTCCGTGTGCCCAAAGGTCGCATCGATCATCATCAGGCGTTTGAAATAGTGGGCAATGGCCAGATCTTCTGTCATCCCCATACCACCGTGGAGCTGAACGGCATTTTGACCGACAAAGCGTGAGGTTTTGCCGATCAGAAACTTCAGAGCATGGATGTGGCGTTGTGCGTCGCCGGAGTTCTGATTCAGGAGCATGGTCGCTTTCATGCACAGCGACTTTGCCAGGTTGTATTCTATGAACATCTCGGTGAGCCGGTGTTTTACGACTTGAAACTCGGATAGGGGATGATCGAACTGCACCCGTTGTTTGGTGTAATCGATGGTGCTTTGATACAAAACGGCCATGGCGCCAACGGCTTCGGCTGAAATTGCCAGAATGCCGCGATTGATAACCGTGTTTAAAGTTTGCGAGGCCGCGCCCTCTGCGCCCACAAGGGCGGATGCCGGGACTCGGACGTTTTCGAGTAGCACCTCGGAGGCCCTCAGCCCATCGACAGTTGGATAGTCTTTTCGCAAGAGACCTTCGCTATCGCCGGGCACTAAAAACAACGAGATGCCGCGTGGGTCTGTGGCTTGACCCTCGGTTCTGGCAGAGACGAGAATGACGTCTGCGGAGGCCGCATTCAGCACGACCGATTTTGTGCCATTGAGTTGATAGTGATCCCCAGTTTTGAGGGCGGTTGTTGCGACAAAGTTGAAATTGGTGGGCTCATCGGCCTCGACATAGGCGAGGCAGCCGGTTAAATCCCCAGCGCCCAACGCGGGCAAATAGTGATGCTTGTGTTCGTCGCTACCCGCAAGTTCTAAGGCCCCTGCAAACAGTACGAGGCTCGAAAGCGTTGGCTCGAGAACCAGGCCTTTGCCAAATTCTTCAAACATAATCATGGTGTCGACCAAATCACCCCCGAGCCCGCCATAGGCTTCGGGGATGGACATTCCGAGCCAGCCTAACTCAGCAAATGTTTGCCAGTGCTGCGTGCTGTAGCCCAAGTCTGAGGCAACCAAGTTTTTGCGTGTCGTTAGATCGTACTCGGTGGCAATAAAGCGTTGGATGCTCTCAGCGAGCATGTCTTGTTCGGTGGTGTAGGCAAGATCCATGATTAATCCTTAACTCAATCCCAATACATTTTTTGCAATGACGTCTTTTTGGACTTCGCTGGCGCCACCGTAGATCGTGGTCGCGCGGCCGCCGAGGTAAGATTGGGTGGCGCCATGAGCGAATTCGGGTCCGAAGGCCTCTGCGCCCCAGGGCGCTGCAAAGACCCCTGCCGCTTCCAGGTTTAACTCGGTGATGCGTTGCTGAATTTCTGTGCCTTTGAGTTTCAAGATGGCGGACTCAGGTCCTGGGTCGCCGCCAGCGGCAACCCGCGCAAGGGTCCGCATCTCGGTAAACTCCAGCGCCAGCAGCTCTGCTTCTAAAACACCGACTTTATTTTTAAAGCTAGAAAGGTCGAGCAATGTGCCCGCGCCAACGCGGACTTTTTGCGCATTTCGCTTCGCCTTTTCGAGGCCCATCACGGAGTTTTGAATGCCCGCGAGCCCTGAGCGTTCATGTGCCAACAAGCCCTTGGCATAGGTCCAGCCTTTGCCTTCTTCGCCAACTCGGTTTTCGACCGGAACTTTGACGTCGGTAAAATAGACTTCGTTGACCGAATGGCTGCCGCCCAAGGTGATAATCGGCCGAACTTCAACGCCAGGATCATCCATGGGAATCAATAAGAACGTGATGCCCTCTTGCTTGGCGCCATCACTGCTGGTGCGGGTCAGGCAAAATATCCAATGCGCGATTTGGGCAAGGGTGGTCCAAATTTTTTGGCCGTTAACCAGATAATGACTGCCATCGGCACTCAGTTCAGCTTTGGTCTTAAGGTTTGCAAGATCAGACCCAGCCCCGGGTTCTGAATAGCCCTGACACCAATTGACGCTGCCATCCCGGATGCCCGGCAAAAACCGGTCCTGTTGGGCTTTGGTGCCATAGTTCATGAGAATCGGCGCGAGCATGCCCACACCGAAAGGCAGTTGCGGTGGCGTCGGCTGCTTGCCCATTTCCAAGTCGAAAATATAACGTTGGGTCGGCGTAAAATTGGGGCCGCCAAAATCCTTGGGCCACTTCGGGATATCCCAACCGCCTTGATCCGCCAAGGCCTTGAACCAGTCGCCACGTTGGGTCCACATCGCCATGCCTTGTGGTACATGTTGATCAATAAAAACTCTTACTTTTTTTTGGAAGGCTAGATCTTCTGGGCTAAACGAAATGTCGATGGGAGGCTCCTTCTGAACGGGATGTCTAAGGGTTCGGTAATCTCGAAGGCCTATTGTGAAGGATCGTTTATCACCCAACAAGGTCGTCGACTGACCTTTTTGACTTGCTGGCAGAAAAATTGACCGTCATCGGTGGATTGGAATTCGCCAACGCGCAACCGAAAAATCGATTGTTGACCGGGCTCCGCGTAGTGGCTCACGGTAAACGGCACATTAAGGGTTAAATTGGGGAGCTCATCTTGAATGAGTGCCCAAAGATCAATGGCCGCATCTTTGGTCTTCATGGCGCCGAGTTGAACGCGTACAACGGGCAGCTGATGGTTTTTTCGAAGGGGGACTTCGGTCGTTTTAAAGGTGGGGGGTAATTGGAAGTTCCAAACTCGGCTGATGGTTTTGACGCGGTCTGTGAGCGCGTCATCGACCGCGTCATCGACCGGGGCTGCAATCACCGCCTCGGGAGATTGCTGGGTGAGCAGATCGATTGCCTTGGCATAGCCTTGTTCCGCAGATTGATTAAACCAATACTGGGCGCGTTGTGCATCGGCTGCAACGCCCTCGCCGAGGTTGAGCATCCGCGCAACCTGAAATTGCGCCGGCGGATGGCCTGCTTGCGCGGCCGCGAGATACCAATTAAAAGCGTCGGTTAAGTCAACTGGGACGCCTTCTCCAAATCGAGACATCATGCCCAAGATGGCCATGGATCGTTGGTCGCCTGCATTCGCGCGTTGTAAAAATGCGGCGCGGGCGGTCACAAAATCATTTGCTCGATAGGCATCTGCTGCGGCGTCGAAGTCGGGCGCTGCCGCGCTAAGGGCCCCGACCAGCCAAAACATCCCAAGGATGAGCACGGACGAGGCGCCTAGGCTTCGTCCCATGATGTTAGAGATACTGACGCTGTAGTGATTCAAGGATTCGGAAAAATTCATCTCGCGTTTCGTGAAGGATATCGGCTACCGGTTTAATGCTTTCAATTCGGCCCGCGACCTGGCCCGAAAGTGGGATTGCCGCCTCCATGTCGCCGCCAAAATAGAGCGCTTGCGCATCGCCGAATTCGGGCATGATGTTGTCAGCCGCATTGGCTTCAAGGCGCGATGTTCGCTCGGTTCTAAGGGCTCTAAGGGCTGGTGAGTGGAATTTGTTGAGGAAGACTGTGCCAGTTTCGGGTGCATCGACAATCGCTTGCTTCCAGTTTTGATGTACGGGGGACTCTAGCGCTGAAACCATACGGGTACCCATTTGGATGCCTTCCGCGCCCAAGGCAAACGCCGCCGCCATGGTGCCGCCATCGACCATGCCTCCGGCTGCAATGATGGGCACGTCAACCTTTGACCGCACAAGCGGTAACAGCACCATTGAGGCAACTTCATTAGGGCTTTTGAAGCCGCCGCCCTCACCGCCTTCAACGATCAAGCCATCAACCCCTGCCGCCACAGCTTTCAGCGCCGCAGTGAGGGTTGGCACGACGTGAAAGACCGTCAATCCCGCACGCTTGAGCTGATCGGTATAACGCGTTGGACTGCCCGCCGAGGTCGTTACAAACGTGACGCCTTGGTCAATCACGAACTGCGCGATATCGGGGTCTTTAACAAAGGCCTGAGCGATATTCACCCCAAATGGTTTCTGGGTCAGCAACTTCATTTTTTTAATTTCTGCTTTAACGGCGTCCAATTCGCCTGAACTCGTTTCAATGATGCCAAGGCCGCCGGCATTGGAGACGGCGGAAGCGAGCGCGGAGCGCGCAATCCAGCCCATGGGCGCTTGTACGATCGGGTATTCAACGCCCAGCATTTGGGTGACGCGGTTATCAAATTTCATAGTGTCTCCAAGGCCGGTTGTTCATAGATTTCATACGTGTAGTGATGGTTGCTTTCGAAATGCTCGCGATGGGTGAGCTTAAAAGCGGGGGTTGGAAAGTCTGGGAAAAAGACATTGCCAGCAACCTCAAGATCGATGGTTGTGAGGTGTACTTGGCGGGCATTGGCGAGCGTTGCGGCATAAAGCTCGCCACCCCCGATCACGAAAATGGGCCGCTCGGTTTCCTGTGCGTCTTGTAAGGCCGACTCAATACTGTGAAAAACGCGGCAACCGGGCTGGGCGTACTGCGTCTGCCGCGTCACGATGAGGGTTAACCGACCCGGTAAGGGGCGGCCAATCGATTCGAAGGTGCGGCGTCCCATGATCAGACACCCATTCATTGTAATTTTCTTGAAGAGTGCTTGTTCACCCTTTACCGTCCAAGGGATATCGGCATCGCGTCCAATAACCTGGTTGCGACTCTGGGCGGCAACAATGGCGTAACGAGGGGTCACATTCGCTCCACAGTATCGATACCAAGCAAGTCCAGTCCGGTCTTGAGGGTGCGGGCTGTGATATCACACAATCTTAACCGGCTCATTTGATGCGTCTTAGTCTCGGTTAAAATGGGGCAGTGCTCGTAAAAGCTCATAAATAGACCCGCAAGTTCATACAGGTAATTGCACAAAATATTGGCTTGATAATCCTCTAGATAGTTTGCAATCGCTTCGTTGAACTGCAGGGTTTTTATCGCCAGCGCCAGTTCTTGTGGTGCGGTCAGCAGAATCGGGGTTGCTGGATCTAAGCGCTCAATGCCGGCCCGCCGAAAGAGGCTTCGAATCCTGGTGTAGGCATACTGAAGATAAGGCGCTGTATTGCCCTCAAAAGAGAGCATCGTGGCCCAATCAAACATGTAATCGGTGGTTCTATTTTTTTGCAGCTCAGCATATTTGATCGCACCGATACCGATCACTTTTGCGATCGCCTCGTGTTCGATGGGCGTAAGATCCTGGCTTCTTTGTTGCAATAGATCTCGCGCTCGATCGATGGCCTCGTTCAGGACATCGATTAATTTAACATCCGCGCCATCGCGGGTCTTAAAGGGCGTGCCGTCGGCTTTTAAAACCAGGCCAAAGGCTAGGTGTTTGGTGGTGAGTGTCTCAGGGATAAATGACGCGGCACGTGCGACCGCAATCACTTGTCTAAGATGCAACTGTTGAGATGCGCCAACCACGTATAGCACCTCGTCGGCTTTGAGTTCGTGATGTCGATACCGCAGCGCTGCTAAATCCGTTGCAAGATACGGAAAGCCGCCGTCAGACTTCTGGACCATCGCCGGTAACGGACGATCCTGCTTGCCCTTAAATTCGTCAAGAAAAACGCAGAGCGCGCCTTCAGATTTCTCGAGCAAGCCTTTTTCAGTTAGGTCGGAGACCAAGGGAAGAAGGTCACTGTTATAACGGCTCTCCGGCATGGCATCTTGCTGGGTCAAGGTGATGTTGAGCTTGTCGTAAACGTTTTGACCATGGTCCATCGAGGTTTGGATGAAGACTTCCCAAAGCTTTTTCAGCGCGGGATCGCCAGATTGCAGTCGGACCACGTAGCCCCGTGCTTTCTCTGCAAAACCGGTATCGTTTTTAAATTTTTGACTGGCCCTTTGATAAAATTTTTCAAGGTCAGCAAGTTCAGCAGTTTGGGCGGTTTCGTTGTTGGAAGACTCATCGAGGTAGGCCAGTAGACTGCCAAATTGAGCGCCCCAATCACCGACATGATTCGCCCGTATTGCTGTCTGTCCTATGTGTTCCAAGACGCGCACAACGGTGTCACCAATCACGGTCGACCGGAGGTGCCCGATGTGCATCTCTTTCGCGAGATTGGGTGAACTGTAATCGACCACGACCCGCCTTGGGGCCGTGTTATCGGGTTTTTCTGCCGGATCACCATTTGAAATGAGTTGGGAGACGAAGGCGGGGGTGAGGGTGATGTTGATGAACCCGGGACCCGCAATCTCTAGGGTGTAGTGGTCCTGCGCTGGCAGGTGTTTGACGATAAGATCCGCGAGCGCCCGAGGATTGGTTTGCATTCGCTTAGCAGCGCCCATGACCCCATTGGCCTGGTAGTGACCAAACTCTGGTCGCTGAGACTGCCGGATTACGGGGTTTGGATCTTCAACGCCGGCGGCCAACATTGCTTGATGAAACGTTTGGGTAAGAAGGTGCTTAATATCCATGGTGCGCCTGAATTGAGGATCAAGGCATTATAGCACCAGCGGTGAGAAAACCGTCTGGTTGGTCTTAATCATGACTGAGCCCACGGCTCTGGCGGCTCGTTCACCCTTTTGGTTAAGGGTATTGATGCTGAAACCGATTGTTGAATTGCGGTTTTGACCTGCGCAAGCGAAAAAGGCTTGGTTAAGGTTGTCCAGGGCTTGTCTGAAAGGAACTGCCGATGCGGTTCACTTGCGGTGAACGCAGAGAGGATTAAAACGGCCTGACGCGGGTTGGTTTGATAGAGTCGTTGTAGAAATCGGTGCCCTGACAGAACGGGCAACACGAGTTCCGAGAGGATCAGGTCAAGATAGACCGCTTGCTTGAGGTAAAGGTCGAGTCCGGCTTGGCCGTCGGCGGCTGAGAACACTTTGAAGTTCAGTGATGTCAGCGTCAGGGTTAAAAATGCCCGGATTTGCTCATCCGCCTCGACCACCAGCGCGGTGCGCTGTTTAACGGGCAGGCTCGCGCTCGCGGTTGATAATCGCGTCTGGAAATTGATTTTCTCAGTCTTGGGCAACCAAAGACGTGCGCGCGTGCCGCGTCCCGGGCCTGGTCCGAGCTGTAAATATCCGCCCTGCCGCATGATCATCTGGCGAATGCTGCTGAGTCCAATCCCATGACCGCCTCGACGACCTTTGGTGGTAAAGCCCGGCTTAAAAAGATGTGCTTGCAGTTCGCTGGGAATGCCGGCGCCGTTGTCGGTTAGTTCGATGAGATGACCGACTTGAAGGGAATCGGTTGCAGGGTCTGTCCAGGGGTTATCCGGCAGAACGCGTAACGTGAGTTGGCCATCGGTGGGCATGGCATCGCGGGCATTGATGACCAAGTTGAGTAAAATATTTTTCAAAGTTGTTGGGTCGATCAAGACGCTTAAGGGTGCTTGGGTGGGGCCCATATCAAGAACGAGTGTCATTTCAGGACCCAGCACAACCTCAATGGACGGTTTCAGTTCTTGGATTAATGTGCTGAGTTCGCTTTGCTTATTATGGGTCTCACTGGGAATGTCTGATTGAAGGAGCGTTTTGGTGAGTGCGCCCGCATCATTGACGGCTGTTTGCAGCTGTTGGAGCGGGGCGGGCAGTGGGCGCACTGAGCTTTTGATAATTTGTTCTGACGCAAGCTGGATGAGGGTTAATAAATTACCGAGGTCATGGGCAATGCCCCGCGTCATCTCACCGATTAATGCAGGTGTGCGCAGAAGCTTCAGTTGCTCGTGGGCTTGATCGATAACGCGTTGGCGCGCCCGAACCGCGCTTTGGTCATCAAAGATAAAAACCTTTTGAGTGCTGATCTCACCGGCAACACTCACTGCGGAGACCTGGATGGGTATTTTTTCACCATCAATGGATAAAAACCAGGCGGCCACACCGGTCATTGGGTGAGCGCCTTGTTGATCTTGATAAAACATGCGGAGTTGATTGTCGCTGAGAGCGCTCGGAACGAACTCGGCAAGGTCGGCGCCTAAACAATTCGGCTGTTGAGTGCCGGTTAAGTGCAGAAAAGCGCGATTGTGCCACTTAATAATCCCGCGAGCGTCGGTTAGGCAGGCGGCTTCAGTGGAGAGCGTTTGGAGCACCTCGCTGAGCGCGGTGGTCGGTATCAACGCTGAGGGTTTTGGAATGTCTCGGGCTTGGACCAAAGCGGCCTGAACGCGATTGTGCGGTCCGCGTGCAAGCAAGAGGTGTTTCTTGTGTCCAAGGGCTTGATTCAACGGCCTAAGCGTTATGAAGGTCTGGTCTAGGGCGCCGGCTCTGATCTTCTGCAATGCGGTTTCACAATCAGATCGGCTTGAGTCAGTCAGGCGCGCCGTGAATTGATCAAAATAGGTGATGCCGAGGCTAGATCGGATTGACGCGAGGGTTTTGACATCTTTGGCGTGCAATTGATTGTCCGCATCAATTTCGAATTGATCGGATTCAATGGTGGTGAGCAATTGCTCGAGACTCATTTGGGTCTGTTTGAGGGTTGTTTGAAGTGCGCGCTGGGTCTGAGCTGAATCGGCCACTTTCTTGCGGAGCAAGGATTCAGCGCGGCGCTGGCGTTGCAAGGCGACGCGCAGGGCTGTTAAGGGTCTTGCATTCAGGCGCTTGAGCCAGCGATTGAAGCTTGCCCCCAGGCGGGCTTCGACGCGACAGTTCAGCTCGAAGCCATTCGATAGGAGCCTGCTACTAAGGCGGAACCTGTCCAGTGCAACGCCCTGAGCGAAGCCGGTCAGTTCGGCCATGAGTAATTCGGAAAATGCAGTGTTGGGTGCGGAGTCTGAATCAGCCTCAACTCGGACAATCAAGGCGTCGCGAGTCCGATAATGAGTGGTAACCTTTACTGGCATGTCTTGGAATAAGTGGCCCGCGTCGCCGATGAGTTCGATCAAAAGATCGAATGGGGTCGCCATTGAACGGCCCAGAACAAGCCAATGATGGTTTTCGGGTCGCTGCCAATATTGGGCTGCGGCGTCCTGGAATTCGGTTTCAGGCAGGATCTGCAGACAATTGACGACCACGCGCTGAAAGTCGGTCCAAGGTAAGGTCGCAAGCGGTTCGGCTAAGGCCTCGTCATTGGCTAGGCCGCGTGTGAGCAGGTTTGGCGCAATGCGCTTTGCTTGGCAGTAGTCCAGCAAGTAGCGAAGTCGATGAACGGGGGGGCCATCTAGATAAAATTCGGTCATGTGGGTCTTGTTTGGTTTTTATTATTATTTTTATACCACCACCCGATAATACCTAGGAATTACTCGGCTGCAAGGGAGGCGGATTGGACGATCAAACGGCAGTCGCTCAGAACCTCGGGAAAGCTGGTTGTGACCGACTCTGAGGCGTGGGCGCTGAGTGTGTAGTGGCCCCGTTTGACGCGTTCAAACCAGCCATAGTGATTGTCTCTTAAGATTTGCCCTGCTCGAGTGGCGCAGCCTTTTGCCACGAGTTCTTTTGGTTGGGCTATCTCAAGATGTTCTAAAAAGGCGACGATGAGCAAGGCATCCTCTCGATAAACCGTTAGAATTTTTTTTGAAGCAGTCCCGCCCAAATTATCGCTTTGGCCGCGTCCGGAAAATTCTTTAGTGAGCGCAAGCGCCTTTCGGCGTGATCGACGGTGTGGGGTTTTAGTCGGTGGCTGCGCCTGAATGATGCGTGGGCCAATGCTTGAGGTCTGAACAAGCAATAACCCGATGCCGAGGTTTTGGAGCAGTTTTTGGAAGGCTTTGAGGGCCTTCCTTTTTTTGGTTGGCGCGGGCAATGCGATATAAACCTCGTCCGTGAGTTGCAAACGATCGGTTGCTTGATACAGTAACTTTAAAGACGGCTTAAGTTTGAGCTCGACCACCACTAAGTCATCGCCTTTTTGCGCAACTAAATCACAATGCAGGACCTCCCCTCGGACCAGGAATCCCTGATCCTCAAACCAGGTTTTTAACGGGCCGTATAGGTCCGTTTCAAGCATGACTGATTTGATCGAGCAAGGCGTTTTTCAAAACATCAATGCCACCATTGCTCATGATCACAATATGCGCGTTGCTGCGCTCAAGCCCCAGTTGCTGACCAACCGCTTGGGCAAGCACGAAGGGGTCGTCAAAAACACTGTGCCCCTGTGGGCTGACGGCTTTGTCGAGATCGAAGGCCAAGCGTTCTGGTTTCAACCAAAAGACCCGGTCAGCGTGGACGCAAGCCGGCGCCAATTGATCTTGATGGATGCCGAGGCGCATGGTGTGCGACCGGGGCTCAAGTATTGCGTAAAGCGGCGCTTGCCCAATTTTTTGCCGGAGTCCCGCCAACGTGCTTTTGATCGCGGTTGGGTGATGGGCGAAATCGTCATAGAGGATGGCTTTGGGGGAGACATGCACAATCTCCATGCGCCGTTTCACACCGGTGAAATCGGCCAGAGACTCGATACCTTGCTCCGGTGGAACGCCCACATGTCGAGCGGCTGCAAGGGCTGCTAAGGCGTTCGACAAGTTGTGAACGCCAGTAAGGCCCCAATTCAGCGTGCCCAAGCGTGCGCCCGCTAAGGAAATTAGTTGCGAGGGTTGATGCATCGAAAGGCCGCCTGGTGGCTGCGGGTCCTGATCACTGATCACACCAAAGCGCAACTGCTCGGACCAGACACCCCGCTTGAGCAGCGTTTCGATATTGTTATCTTGGCTGTTGCTAATAATGAGTCCGCTGGCCGGCACCCGTCTAATCAGTTGATGGAACTGATCTTCAATGGCCGTAAGGTCTGCAAAGATGTCGGCGTGATCAAATTCAAGGTTGTTGAGGACCAGGGTTCTTGGATGGTAGTGCAAAAATTTTGATTGGCGATCAAAAAAAGACGTGTCGTACTCATCGGCTTCGATCACAAAGAATGGGCTTTCGGTGAGGCGTGCGGACCGCTCGAAATTAGTCGGGATACCTCCGATAAGATAGCCTGGGTTGAGTCCAGCACACTCGAGAATCCAGGTAATCATGCTGGCGGTGGTGGTTTTACCATGGGTCCCGGACACCGCGATGACCCACTTGTCTTTGAGAATGAAACGGCCAAGGAATTCGGCGCCTGAGCAAAATTCCGTGCCGCTTGATAGCAGTGCCTCTACCGCGGGGTTCCCTCGGCCCAGGCCCGCATTGCCTAATACCACTAAATCGGCAGCCCCTGGAATGCTGTCGCGACGATAAGGGGATTGCAAGGCAATCCCCTCCTGGTGCAGTTGATCGCTCATAGGCGGATAAACGCCATCGTCGCTGCCGGTGATCATGTGACCTTGCGCTTTTGCTAACAGGGCGATACTGCCCATTAACGTGCCACAAATTCCGAGGATATGAATGTGCATACTTAGGCGCCTGGAAATAAAGAATAGCTGGACAGAACACCAAGTAGTTCAATCATGAAGGCAATCAGGGCGCCTTGCACGATGCTGATTTGAGCTGACTTGGATAACACATAACCGCAGACGGTGAGCCACCAACCTAGCCAAACCCAAGTCAAACTATCGGCCAAGGTCCGCATAATGCCGGGCTCGGCAGAGAGTAATGTGAGATTAATAGGTAACAAAATACAGGTGAGCAGGGCGCTGACGCCCAAGAGATTACCAATGACACTGGGCAGTCGGGCGGCAACACCTTTAAACCACATCAGCATGAAAATAAAAACCACTTGGATTGTCAGTCCAACCATGATCATTGCAAAGGTTGTGAGCAGGCCCCGGTTTGGATAGCTCAACAAGCCAGCAACCGTGATGACGCTAAGATAGACACCGGTTACCACCAGAAGGACCGAGTGCTGATTCGGGAGTTCAGAGGGATGCCGTTTGAAAAGGCAAAGTTGCCAGAAATAATTGAAGATCGGCTGCAAGTTGGCTCAATCCATGATGAAGCTTTAAAAGACGAGTGTGCCAGTAAATTTAAAAAAATGATAATCAGGTACGGTTTGGCATCAGCGCTCGATTCCCCGGTAGCCTGTGTCGATCGCCCAAACCGCTTTTAATTTCAGGGCGACCATGAGCGTTGTCAGCGCAAGGATACAGCCGCTGGTTATGAGGCCTGTTTGAACACCATAATGCTCTGCGATGTAGCCAATGGGTAGAATGCCGATCGGCATTAAGCCGTGTGACATAAGATCGATACTCATGATCCTGCCGCGCATGTGCTGATCGACTTGAAGTTGAACAAGGCTTCGGTTCATTGACATGTTGATCGCAGAGACGAAACCCATGCAACAAATGATGAGGAATGCCGTGATGAAGGTGCTTGAGGCGCCGAAGCAGGCAACCGAGACCCCCCAAAGGACGTTCGTTAAGATGAGCCAATAGCCCTTGTGCCGGAGCCCGCTGAGTTTCGCCAGTAGCAAGGAGCCAACAATCGCGCCAAGACCCATGCCCGTCATGAGCAGGCCTAGCGTGTCTGGGCCTGCCAATAAAACGTCGGTATTAAAAGCGGGTAGGAGGGTGTTAATACTGAGGCCAAACAGAAAGGGCAAAATGGACAACAGGATTAAGCCGCCAACGATGGGGGACCGCACCACATAACGCAGACCCTCAAGGGTGTCTTGAAAGGGACTTTTACGTGGGGCATCGGTCGGATTGCCAGCATGTTTGATGAGCAAAACCGACGCGCCAGAAAAGAAATACAGTATCGAAATGACGACATAGACCCAGCCAACGCCGTACGTTGAGGTGGTGTCGCCATCGGCCAGTTGGGCAATCATGAACCCGGCCAGTGCAGGGCCTAAAATTCTCGAAAGATTCCAGGCAGCGGTATTAAAGGCCATGGCGTTGAAGATCCGTTGTTCACCGACAATTTCAGGAATCAAAGCGGTGCGAGCTGGAATAGAGAGGGCCATGATGGTGCCGTTTAGGAAGCCGATTGCAACAAAATGCCAAAAGGTGACCTCGCCTGAGAAAATAACGATGGTTAAGTAAAGCGTTGCAACCCCGTTGATGATCGGGGACCAGCCAATGAGCGGTTTTTTTCGAACGCGATCTGCGAGCACGCCGCCGACGAGCGCAAAAAAAACTTGCGGCAACATAAAGGCCAGCGTGACCCAGGTTAATTGGATGGCAGAGGAGGTCATCTCATAGACCAGCCAGCCTTGGGCGACCTGCTGCATGTTCATTGCAAATGCGGAGCCCAACATCCCGAGCCAAAGATAGAGGTAGTCGCGCACGCCCAGGGCCGCAAATAGACGTTTGTCAGGCTCGGTTTGCGGCAGGGTGGTTGCGTCGTTCAAGGGTTGGCGCAGTGCGCAATCACCGCTTTTGCTGCGGGCGGTGTTGCCTGCTTGGGCGGAGGACAGGGCTCAATAAGCTCGAGTCCCGCCTCGGACCAGTGAATGCGCTTAAAACTTGCAGGATCACGCCGCTTAATCGGGTAATCCTAGTACGCGTTTGCCGATGATGTTCATTTGAACCTCATTGGTCCCGCCGTAAATGGTGACAGCGCGCGCGTTGAGCCAGCCTCGCGTTGTCTCGATTTCCTTGTCTTCAAAGCCTTCGCCTTCCCAGCCCAACCCTTGTGCGCCCATAAGTTCTGATTTCAAAGCGGCGCCATCGCGCGCAAGGGTTGATCCAACCAGTTTAAAGATCGAGGTCGTCGCGCCTGGGGTTTGACCGCTCTGATTTTCTTGAACGACCCGTGAGGTGGTGAGTTGGAAAGCCCGTTCGGTCATGCTGTGTTTGAGGATTTTTTCGCGGTAATCAGCGTCGCCAATCTTGCCGTCATGATCACCGATGTAGCGCTTTGCAATGTCTGCAAGGGGATTGGTTTTGACCGCTTTTTTCTTATTCGCGGCCCCGGATAAGCCGCCAATCCCGGATCGCTCAAATTGCAGCAGACGCTTGCCGATGGTCCAGCCCTTGTTGAGCTCGCCGACGAGATCAGCGCGATGCGCCATGGCATTATCCAAAAAAGTTTCACAAAACGGCGACGAGCCAGAGATTAATCCAATCGGCTTCACGGTAACGCCGGCCTGATGCATATCTAGCAGGACGAAGCTGATGCCTTCGTGCTTGGCCGCGCTCGGATCTGTCCGAACCAGCGCAAACATCCAGTCTGCATACTGAGCGCCTGAGGTCCAAATCTTTTGGCCATTGATTATGAATTGATCGCCCTCTATCACGGCTCGCGCCTGCAGAGCGGCCAAGTCCGAGCCCGCGCCGGGCTCGCTGTAACCTTGGCACCAGCGAATAGTGCCGTCGGTGATACTGGGGAGGTGTCTGAGCTTTTGTTCTTCAGTGCCGTACTCTAAAAGGGTGGGGCCGATCATGGTGAGGCCCATGCCGCTGGAGGCGGCGGTTGCCTTAATGCGGCCCATTTCTTGGGACAAGATAATGGCTTCCTCTCGGCTGAGACCGCCACCGCCATAGGCAGTCGGCCACATCGGGGCAATCCAACCCTTGCCGGCCATCCGCTCGCGCCAGACTTCAGCGGCCTCGGTACTATAAATGAGGTGCGCATCTTCCCAATGGAACGACAGGTTCCGCATTGCCTGAGGGCAATTTTCTTCTAGCCATGTTCTGGTTTCGGTTCGGAAAGTGGTTAGGTCCGTCATGGTTGCGCTCCTTCTTCTGAGGCCGAGGGGATGAAGGGTTTGATTCTCCTCCGTCGCGTTAAATTGTCCAGTCATTCTAGGCATTATAGACCAGTGCTATAATCTTATATTCGTTGGCTCGCTTTAATGAACTCAAAGGCCCGTTTCGTGCCCGTTTGACGTATGACTGCCTGAGATGCCGCGCTGGCGGCAAACAAGCGGCGCCATGCCCTAGAAGGGTGTGGGGGTCGAGGGGCAGTAAGGTAATGAAGCGCTAGGAGAACAGGATGTCGGTGCTCAAAGGACTTAATAGTGTTCAAATTTGGTTGTTGCTGGTATGCGTCAGCATCATCTTAATGGTTGGCGTCGGCGGCGCGACCCGCCTGACGCACAGCGGTTTGTCGATGGTCGATTGGAAGCCGATTGCCGGTATTCTGCCACCACTGAACGCGCAGGCTTGGGAGGCGGAATTCGCGCAATACAAGCAATTTCCGGAATATCAAAAATTAAATAAAGGCATGAGCCTTGAGGCGTTCAAGGCCATTTTTTATTGGGAATATGGTCATCGCGTTCTAGGACGCGCCATCGGTCTCATCTTCGTGGTGCCGTTTTTATATTTTTGGTTTGCCGGGCGGATTGAACGGCCGCGTAGATCGAGATTTTTGATTGCGCTGGCTCTGGGAGGCTCCCAAGGGCTGCTCGGCTGGTTCATGGTAAAGAGCGGTCTGGTCGATCGGCCAAGCGTTAGCCACTTCCGGCTGGCGGCGCACTTGTGTTTGGCCCTGTTTATTCTGGCGTATGTTTTCGATTTGGTGCTGTCAATGTCGACCCAGCAGAGCACCGCAGTGCCCAGTGGATTTCGACGGATTGTGCAGATTTTCACGCTGCTCTTGGTCGCGCAATTGATTTATGGCGGATTCACCGCCGGGCTCAAAGCCGGCTTAGGGTTCAACACCTATCCTAAGATGGGGGAAGCATGGATTGCAGAGGCGGCGCTGACGCTTGCACCTTTTTGGCTGAACTGGTTTGAAAACGGCGCGATGATCCAATTCATACACCGCTGGTTGGGCCTGGCAGTGTTGGTGGCGGCAGCGGTGACGCTGGGTGCGGCTCTGAGCCAAGATGCAGGGGTGCGCGTGCGCCGGGCTGCGGGCCTGTGCGTGGGGCTCGTCTTTGTTCAATTTTTACTGGGCATCATAACCTTGATTACCGTTGTGCCATTATCTTGGGCCTTAACGCATCAGGTTTTTGCCTGTTTTGTGGTGTTAGGATTGACCTATCTGAACTTTCTCGTGCGCCCCCGCGCAGCAACTTAAAGCCGCGGCGCTCAGAGCATGGAGCTGAAAATCTGATGCGCGTTTGCCTTGCCCAAATTAACACGACGCCGGGCGATTTTGCCGGCAACTTCGATCGGATCGAGGCAGGGATTCGGGCGGCTCAATCAGGGGGGTGCGATGTCGTTGTCTTTCCTGAACTCGCGATTCCAGGTTATCTGAGTCAGGATTTGATGTATCACGCGCGGTATCTCCAGGAGAATCAGCGGATCCTGGCGGATGTGATGCGACTGTCTGGGCTATCAGGGTTTGAAGATCTGTGCATCGTGGTGGGTTATATCGAACGCAATGAGGGTCCAGGCAAGCCCTTCTACAATGCGGCGGCGGTCATTCAGGCTGGGCGCCAAACCTTTAACCACCGTAAGAACTTGTTACCGTTTTATGATGTTTTCGATGAACAACGCTACTTTGAAGCAGGTACGGCGCTAACAATATTCCCCTTAAAAGGCCAGACCGTCGGCATTGCGATCTGCGAAGATCTCTGGAATGACAAGGGCGAAGCGGGTTATCCGGTGCGGAATAACCCGCTAGCACAGTATCGGGCAGCGGGCGTTGAGGTCCTGTTGTCGTTGAACAGTTCACCTTTTGTACACGATAAGCTTGCCCAAAGACACGCGGCCATTGCTGAAAACCTAGGCGATATGACCCTTGTTTATGTTAACCAATGGGGCGGGCAAGATGAGTTGGTTTTCGACGGACAAAGCTTTGTCGTTCAGCGCCAATCGATTCTCTATCAGTCTCAGGAAGTCAAGGTTGATGAGTTTGCGGTCGTTGATTGCGCCGCGTTGTCGAGCGCGGCTAAGCCGTCACCGCCTCAGCCGGCAGTCAAGGGACAGCGAGCACAAGTCGATCTGTATGATTTGCTGGTGTTAAGTGTTCGGGATTATGTGCACAAGTCCGGTTTTGAGCAGTTGGTTTTGGCCAGCAGTGGCGGCATTGATAGCGCTCTGGTTGCGCAAATTGCGTGCGATGCGGTAGGGCCAAAGCAGGTTCATGCCGTGCGGATGCCGTCGGTTTGGAGCTCCTCTGGGGCAGGTCGGGATGCGATCGCTTTGCATGCCGCATTGGGGTGCTGGGATTACGAGGTGCCGATCGCACACCTTGAGTTGGTTGCCAGTCTCAATCAGCAGTTTAGTACCCAAACGGATCCAGAGAACTTGGTGACCCAAGTATTGGCGGCGGATCGTTACAGCACCGTTGCGGATCAGAATATCCAGGCCAGACTGCGCGACGTGTATGTGATGCATTTTTCCAACGCGTTTGGTGCAATGCCGCTGTCAACGGGCAATAAAACCGAATCGGCCTGCGGTTATTACACGCATTTCGATATGAATTTCAGTTTCGCGCCGCTTAAGGATCTTTATAAGTGGCAGGTATTTGCGTTGGCGACAGCAGGCGGGCGGATTCCGGCTGAGATTATCGTGAAGCCCCCCAGCGCAGAACTTGCACCGGATCAAACCGATGAGGCGAGCTTGCTGCCTTACGCGATATTGGATCCGTTGGTTCAGGCGTATATCGAAGACTATGTTAATGAATTCGATGCTTTTAAGACCTGGGTTGAACACGCGGCGGTTGATGATCGCCAGATCTCTATGGATTTGACTCGATTGCGGGGTTGGCTGCAGGCGCGTGGGTCATCAGTGCGTTATCAGTCGTTAATAAAATTGATCGCCGGCATGGAGTATAAGCGTCGTCAAACCTGCCCAGGCCCCAAGGTCTCCAAGGTCGCCTTCGGTATGGGTCGACGGATACCGATTGTTAAGAAGGCACATTAGTTTGGGCCACGCCGCGGGCTCATTCGAGTCCCAGCGGCCGCCCGGTCCCTAGTTGGCCGCCCAAAGCGCCTTGAAACAGCTCGTTATAACGACGTTGCATCATCGAAAGGCCGCCATATGTGTAAAGCCGTTTTAAAAGCGCGTTGGGTTGCACCGCCCGTGTTAATGTTCCACCGTAATGCGGCGGGGTAGTTGATCGGTTTTCCTCGGAATCAAAATGGTCACCAAGCCAAATTTGATCGAGGCCCGGATCGCCTCAGGATCGGCATCTTCTGTTAGATCGAAGACCTGCTCGAAGTGCCCTTCGCCGAGACCTTCATGAAGCAGTTGGCTTGCCGGATCTGGGACATCCTGCTTGGATTGACCGGATATCGTGAGTCTTCGCCGTTCAATGCTCACGTCTAATGTCTCTGGCGAAACACCGGGCATGGCCAATTTGATTTCAATCTGGGTTGGGGTTTGACGCAGATCATAGCTTGGCGCGCGCTTGTTACTCGATGGGTTGCCATCGCTTTTTTGTCCTGGGTTGGTGCGTGCTGGATGCCCGCCAAAGTTGAGCCATTGGGCAAAGTTTGGGTTCATCTGGCGGGTGCTCAGCGTTCGAAGTTGATAGGTCATGGTTTTTGCTCCTAGTGGTTGTCTAAAAATGCTGCTGAGGGTTAGATAAGATTCAGCCGGTTGAATTCAAGGGCTAAGCGTTAAAAAACTAAAATTTAACCGCCCGTCTTTTCGGTATAATTAAAAAAATCTTGGTGTAGGAGAGCAATGTGTCCAAGGCGAACATCTTTTATGCGCAGTCAGGTGGGGTTACCTCGGTTATCAATGCGTCTGCCTGTGGGGTAATCGAAGCGGCGCGGCAAACTCGAGCGGTGGGTCGGGTGCTGGTCGGTCGAAACGGTATTCTGGGTGCGTTGAATGAAGAATTGATTGATACCGCCTTGGAGTCCAAGCGCGACATCGCGATGCTTCGTCATACCCCAAGCGGCGCCTTTGGTTCCTGCCGATATAAGCTGAAATCGGTTGACGCCAACCGATTGGAGTACGAGCGTCTTATAGCGGTCTTTAAAGCGCACGATATTGGATATTTTTTTTACAATGGCGGCGGGGATTCGCAGGATACGGCGAACAAAGTGGCGCAGTTTAGTCAAGACGTCGGCTATCCCGTGCAATGCATCGGTATCCCCAAAACCGTTGATAATGACTTACCCTTCACCGACACCTGTCCCGGATTTGGTTCGGTGGCGAAGTATGTGGCGGTTGCAACCGAAGAAGCGGGTTTGGATGTGGCGTCAATGGCGGCCTCTTCAACCAAAGTGTTTGTGTTAGAAGTGATGGGTCGACATGCAGGCTGGATCGCCGCCGCCGCCGCGCTTGCGGCAAAATCTAAAGGCGACCCGCCTCACATCATCATTCTGCCGGAGGTCGCATTTGACCCCGCGCGTTTTCTCCAAAAAGTGGCACAAACCGTTGCCAAGAAGGGGTATTGCGTGATTGTCGCATCCGAAGGCGCGCAATTTGAAGACGGGCGATTTTTAGCAGCGTCCGGCGGGGTCGATGCTTTTGGGCACGCCCAGTTAGGGGGCGTTGCGCCCACTTTGGTGGACATGATTAAGGCGAAACTCGGATATAAGTGCCACTGGGCGGTTTCAGATTATCTGCAGCGCGCGGCGCGTCATATTGCTTCCGCCGTTGATGTGGCCCAAGCCTACGCCGTGGGCGCCGCGGCGGTGAATCTTGCGGTTGCGGGCCAGAGCGGGGTGATGGTGACCATTGAGCGTCAAGCTGGCATCCGTTATCGCTGGCGCGTTGGGAAGGTTGCGCTGTCGAGGGTTGCCAATGTTGAACGTAAGATGCCGAAGTCCTTTATTACGCGAGATGGTTACGGTATTACGGCCGCCGGGCTCAACTATTTGAGGCCGCTGATCCAAGGCGAAGACTACCCGCCTTATAAGGATGGTCTGCCCCAGTACGTCCGGCTTAAGAATCAATTGGTCCCGAAAAAATTACCAAAGTTTAAGATGTCCTAGCGTTGGTGCCAAAGGGCTGGGCTTCGCCCAGCGGCAATGGAATTTCCAAGGCGTTAAGGGTCATCGCAACGGTTGTGTAGTAGCCGCATAAACTGATCAGCTCGATTACGCCAGGGCGACCAAAACCCGCCACTGCTCGTTGGTAGAGCGCCTTGGTTAGTCGCTGATTGTGCTGAAGGGCACTGGCAATCTCCCAGGTCATTTGATCGAGTGGGTCACTCAGGCGCAGGGGCTGGCGGTGTTTGATTGCCTGAATGATTGACTCGGTTAAGCCCGCGTCTCGCGCCATGGGTTCATGTGCCCACCATTCAAACGCTGCTTGCCAATGCGCGGCTGTGACCAAGATCGCCAGTTCGATTTGACGCCGATTGAGGCTGCTCTGAAATCGATGGAAGTAGCCGAGGTTGGATAGGATTCCGCCTAATACGGGAGATTCAATCCAAGGGTCAAAGGGTCCGCCGAGACTTTGCGCGGGGTCAAGCCCTCGAGAGGTTTTGATTTGATGGTGAAGCTGCTGCTGTTCCGGCGTGAGTTGCTCAAAATCTAATGGCGTGTAGCGGTCGTCCATTGTGCACATCCTTTATCGGTCTCTTTTAAAAATGGATCCTAAAATTCAGACAAAAAAAAGCGGGCCAAGGCCCGCTTTTTTACCCAGTTTTACCCTTATAACAAGGGCGCAATCACCAAGCTAACAATGGCCATGACGTTGATCAAGATATTCATGGCAGGCCCAGAGGTATCCTTGAAGGGATCGCCTACTGTGTCGCCAACAACCGCTGCCGCATGGACGTCGGAGCCCTTGCCACCGAGGTTGCCTTTCTCGATATACTTTTTGGCATTGTCCCAAGCCCCGCCAGCATTGGCCATCATGAGCGCCATCAAGACGCACCCAAGTAATGCCCCCGCCAGCATGCCGCCAAGCGACTCAGCACCTAAAACGAAACCAACGACCGGTGGTGCAGCAACGGCAATGATGCCGGGCAGAATCATTTTCTTAAGCGCCGCATTGGTTGCAATTTGAATACACTTTTCGTGATCGGCTTCGGCTTCGCCTTCCATCAAACCTTTGATTTCTCGGAACTGGCGACGAATTTCTTCGATCATCTCCATGGCAGCATCTCCGACCGCCGTCATCGTAATGGAGGCGATCAAAAAGGGCAGCGTGCCACCGATGAAAATACCGACCAATACTTTTGGATTCGACAAGAGCAGTGCAAACTCGGGTTGATGGACTTTCATGGTTTCAACAAAAGCCGCAATAATGGCAAGGGCTGCAAGCGCTGCCGCGCCGATCGCAAAGCCTTTCCCAATGGCCGCTGTGGTATTACCCACTTCGTCTAAGCCGTCGGTGATTTCTCGGACTTCGTCGCCCAGGCCACCCATCTCAGCAATGCCGCCTGCGTTGTCCGCAACTGGGCCATAGGCGTCAAGCGCCATGGTCATGCCGACGGTTGCGAGCATCCCAACAGCGGCAATCCCCACGCCGTACAGGCCAGCGACTTCGGTTGAAACGTAAATGATGGCCGCAATGGACAGGATAGGAATCACGACGGACTCCATGCCAACGGCTAATCCTGTAATCATGACGGTTGCAGTACCGGTTTTACCGGATTCTGCGATCCGAACAACAGGTCCTTGCGCGGTGTAGTATTCGGTCACAAGGCCAATGATCATGCCGCCGATCGTGCCAGCAATCATGGCATACCAAACATTCGTGCTGATCCCGAGTGCTTCAGCTAGGAAGTAAGTGCCGGCAATCAGGATGACCGCAGAAGCTTGGTGCCCCATGCGGAGCGCCTTTTCAGGGGCGGAGTTTGATCGAGCGCGAACGATCAAAATGCCGATAATCGAACAAATCAATCCGAATGAACTCAGTGCTAAGGGGAAAGACATTAACGCCGCTTGGGCATCGCTCATTGAAAGCCCTTGGGTCAGAATTTGCGCTTCAGGGCTGCTCATAACCAAGGTTGATGCGATGGCAATGGTTGCAATCATCGAGCCGCAATAGGACTCAAAAATATCCGAGCCCATACCGGCAACATCGCCGACGTTGTCGCCGACATTATCCGCGATAACGCCCGGGTTTCTGGGGTCGTCTTCTGGGATACCGGCTTCAAGCTTACCGACTAAATCCGCACCAACGTCTGCGCTCTTGGTGAAGATACCGCCGCCCACTCGGCTGAATAAGGCGACAACTGAGCCGCCCATGCCGAAACCGTGGATGGCGTGGGCGGTTTCTGGATCGCCGCCAAACAGCCAGTAAAGCGAGCCAAGACCTAATAAACCGAGAGACGCAACACATAAGCCCATAATCGAGCCGCCATAAAAGGCGACGGTCAAAGCCCCGGCCTGGCCTTGGGACTGGGCGGCTGCCGTGGTTCGTACGTTTGCTTTGGTTGCCGAAAACATACCGAGGTAGCCTGCAAGGGCTGAGGAAGCCGCGCCTGCTGCAAAGGATAATGCGGTATTGCCGCCCAGGAAAAACCATAAGGCCAAGCCAACGGGCGCCGCGAACAAAAACAAGAGCCGATACTCTGTATGCATAAAGACCATGGCACCTTTGTGAATGGCATCGGCAATCTTTTTAATTTTTTCTCCGCCTTCATCTTGTCTGGTCATAATGACGTAGATGATAAAGGCGACAACGAGGCCTAGAACGCCAAATAATGGCGGCAATTGATGGTCAAAAGTCATAAGCGATCTCAACAGGTTGTGATGGGTTGCCTGTCCCCAAAAGCCAGGCGCGCTTATGGTACAAAATTGTGGCCCGTGAGGGAACCGCTGTCTGATCCAAAGATGGTGCAATCTGGGCGCCGATTAGCGGCGATAGCGCATCGCAAAGAATGTGAGGTTTAAATAGGGTCTGAGGTGCTGCGTTGATTAGACACTAGCCTTGTTCTAGCAATTGTCTCAAGTCGTTCATCGCCGCGTTCGCCCGGGAGATATGAGAGGCCATCACTAAGGAGTGATTGGCCAGTACGCCAAGGCCGCTGCCGTTGAGAATCATCGGACTCCACAAGGGGTCTTGGGTGGGTTCGAGTTCTCGAATGATTTGTCGAAGACTTACCCGAGCATTCTTCTTCTCGAGCACGAGACCAAAGTCTTGCTCGATCGCTCTGAGAATCACAAGGATTGCCCAGGTTGATCCGCGCGCCTCATAAAAGATGTCATCGAGTTCGAGCCAGGGCGTTTTGAGTTCTTGTTCGCTGGCAGTGGTCGTGGATTGCTGAGCGGCACTGTCGCCGGCTAAGGCCGTATCGAGCTGACGCTTGCCAACGCTTGCGCTTAAGCGTTGGGAGAGACTGCCAAGGCGAGTCTCGACCTCACCCAGCCAAAGGCTCAAGTTGTCCGCACGCGCATAAAATTGGGCTTGTTGCTCGCCCGGGTCTCCCAGTCGTAGCAGGTAGCGGTTTAATGCCACGAGTCCTTTTTGATACTCATCTTCTGTCGCGGGCAAGAACCATGAATTGTTATCGAAATAAAACTGATTTTCTGCAATGACCAGATCGGGATCCTCCCGGGACTGGGACTGGCTCCGGCTCAGCGTATTGCGAAGGGCTCGGGCGAGGTCCCGGACTTGCACTAAGACACCAAACTCCCAATTGGGCACGTTGTCTAAGAAGACGCCGGGCGGAAACAGATCGTTTGACAGATAACCGCCAGGTTTGTGCAGCAGAATACCGCCAAGCTGTTGCAGTGCCTGAACGGTTGCCGTGCCGGTCGGTGCAGCTTGATTGATATTGCCGGAGTCCTCGATGCGCATTTCCGGCTCTTGGCTCCAGTAAAAGCCGAGCCCAACAGACATTAAGACACCGACTGCGATGCCCGCCAAAGCGAGTTTTAGGCTACCAAGGAGCCCAGTATTGGCTGTGCCGGTTTCCAGCTGTTCAAGGCCTTCATCAATCGTCTTTTTAAAAGGGTTTTTCATCGTGTTCGACTCAACCTGGTGGTGGCCATTAGTCGAGCATTGTACTGGGGTTGCTTTTGAAATGCATTTCGATCCGGCTGGGCGTGTCGATTTTCAGGGTGCCGCGCAATCGATTGACTGTGTTGGCGTTAAGCTGCTGATAAAGCCATCTGCCTTCAGCATCATTGGCACTATAAATGGCGATTTTGGCGTTAAGGGTCTCGATCTTCTGCGCCAAGTTCCGAAGGTAGGTGTTCACTTGCGCGTCTTCTGCGGTTGTTTGTGACGTTTCGGTGCGAGCGGCAAGGAGCCAAACGGGCACAATTTCGGTGAGGCGACCTTCTTCTCGTTTCCGGCGCAGCCGATCAGCCATTGCGGTAATGTCTGGGGATTTGGGGTCTACCCGTGCCGCGCGCTCTAAAAACTGGTTAGCTTCCGCGTAGTTGGCAGCCTCGATGGCGCGAAGCGCCCATTCTAAGTATTGATCGATGATGGTCTTAAGGCCGGCCCTCGCGGCTTGGTGGTCTGGATCTGTGATCAGGATTAAATTGAAGTAGGTCAGAGCGCTCGTGGCTTCAGGTTGGGTCAAGTGTTGGCGTTTTAAGGCGTGATCGGCGAGATCGAGTAAGCCTTGATGGCGGTCTGGGTAATACCCGTCAGTTTGCTGACCTGTTTCGATTTCGCTTTGATCGATGCTCGAACTGATTGCAGGTGGATCACTCGCAGGCGTCGTCAGGCTATTGCACCCCACCAAGATCAGCACCAAGCTGCTGAACCAGGTTGTTTTTAAAAGGCGCGAAAAAGCGCGACGGCCGTCTGGGATTTGCAGCGTGTAAGGCGGTAGAATCATGGTTGTAGTCTACGACGGGATTGAGAAAAAGGAAGCGATGGGCATGAAGCGATATTCTCTACTTAAAATTGGGCTTTTGGCCTGGTGTTTAAGCCAAGCACCGATCGGTGAGGCGGCGGGGGCCCTTGATTTCTTTCAATCGAGCGCGCCGCAAAATGACTTGGCTAACAGCATTTTACCGGTTGATACCGCCTTTGAATTTCTCGGATTTGTTCAAGGGCAGCGCCTGCAGTTGTTGTGGCGCGTTGAGCCAGGACACTATTTATATCGCAGCCGTTTAAAGGTTGCAGGGCCTAACGGCGAGCGCGTTGCCGTTCAGTTGCCCGAGGGCGAATCCTATCACGACGAGTATTTTGGAGACGTTTTGATCTACCGTGGGGACTTAGCGCTTGATGTCTCGCTCGGATCTGATCTGTCGAAAGCCAAGGAGGGCGTCAAGCCGTTTCTCATTGAATATCAGGGTTGTGCTGAAGCAGGTTACTGCTACCCGCCGCAAAAACGATGGGTCGGACTGGATTAAACCAAAGAAACCCGCCGTGATTGAACGATGTGATGGAACCCAGTTGCCGGCTTGGGGCGGCATGAACCGACCAGCTCGCCCATGTTAATTATCCTCAGTTCAATTTAAGATTGCGATAAGCGCCTGAAGCGAGCAACAGATGAAACAGCAGATTTTGGTTATGAATGGTCCCAACTTGAATTTGTTGGGTACCCGCGAGCCTGAAGTGTATGGTTCTGAAAGCTTGAAGGACATTGAAAACAGCTTACTTGCCCAGTGTGATCCCGATAAGGTTGCGCTGAGCTTTTTTCAATCCAATGCAGAGCATGCGCTGATTGATTGTTTGCACGCAGCCAAAGACTCCGTTGATTGGGTGATTATCAATCCTGGGGCACTGACGCACACCAGTATCGCGCTTCGTGATGCCTTTCTGGCCGTGAACCGACCCTTTATTGAAGTCCATTTGTCGAATGTTTTTAGTCGCGAAACCTTTCGGCATCATTCTTATTTATCGGACATCGCCCGCGGTGTGATCACGGGGTTGGGTTCTAAAGGTTACGGTTTCGCACTGTCCTATGTACTGGCACAAGGGACTTGATCGGTCTGGCACGTGAGCACCTGTCTTGCTGACCGGCAGTTGGGTCGTGCTGAACATAAAAGATGGCCTCATCGTTCGAGCAGGCTTTGTCAGCTCGGGTTGGCCCGGTCGGTGCTGCCGGTTTTGAGTCGGCGCGGCGCAAGCGAAGGTGACGCGTGACGGCAGGCGGCCGTTAAAGGGAGGATGGGTGTGATGCTTGCCCGGGCTGGGTTAATCTCGCCCTCACCCAAAAGATTCAAGCAGTAAAGACTGGGCTGGACCTTCCAGTCTGCCTCTAGGAGCGTTTGTGTATTGGCATAAAGTAACCATTTCGGCCGCAGAGTCTGATGCGGACAACATCGAAGAACATCTCTGGGAATCGGGCGCCTTGTCTGTGACCTTGACGGATCCTCTGGATGCGCCAATCTATGAACCTGGGCCCGGAGAAACGCCGCTTTGGGCGGCGGTTGATCTTTGCGGCCTCTATGAGCAAGACCAAGACATCACCGCCATTGTGGCTGGGTTTGAGTCAGAGGGTCTTAACGTCATCCAAGTTGAGACCATGGCAGAGCGGGTTTGGGAGCGGGAATGGTTGACGCAGTTTGAACCCATGCCGTTTGGCCCGCGATTATGGATTGTCCCGACGGAATACGAGGTGCCAAGCGCCGCCGAGGTCGCTCTGAGACTGGATCCGGGCCTTGCGTTTGGCACGGGCACCCATGCCACCACGGCTTTAATTCTCGAATGGCTCGATCGACAAACTTGGCGGCAACAATCGGTCTTGGATTATGGTGCTGGATCGGGTGTTTTGGGTATTGCAGCCTTGTTGCTTGGCGCGGGGTCCTGCCGCGCGGTGGATACCGACCCCCAAGCGATTACCGCAACGAATGAAAATGCCGCGCTAAACCAGGTTGATCAGCACATTGTTGCCACCTTGCCAGAGGCCTTTGAGCCCGCACAGTACGATGTGGTTTTAGCCAATATTTTGGCGGCGCCGCTTGTGTTGCTGGCGCAAAATTTAATGGATTGCTTGGCCAAGGATGGCATGCTGGTTTTGTCCGGGATTATGAGTAGCCAACAAGTCATGGTTGAGCAGGCCTATGAGGGGCGGGTCCGGTTTGTGGACCAATTTGAGCGCGATGGCTGGGTCTGTCTGGTGGCTAAGTTATGTTAGTCGCGCAATGTCCAAATTGTGGAACGGCTTTTAAAGTCTCATTGAGAGAGCTTGGGGTTGCCAGTGGCCAGCTTCAATGTGGACAGTGCCAAGCACTGTTTCATGCAGAGGATCCAATCAAGACCGATGATGAAATTGAGGCGTTTACGCCCCAGAGGCCTCCGCCAGATACGCTTTTTGAAGCCGATGCTAGCGCGGCAAGCTTGCCTCAGATCAGTGATGAGGGCCTAGAGTCCCTTGATTTAGATCTCGAGGAGATTGCGCAGGATGAGGTGACGTTAAGTCAAGCCTCGGCAGCGCGCCCAGCTTCTAGCGCGCTGTTTGATGCGGTTACCGCATCGGACATGACAAGCGAGGGTTTGGCGCCAGAGCAAACTGGATTTGATCCCGCAGAGGCGGAAAAGCCCGGATCGGTGCCCTCTGAGACATTAACGATGATGGGCATTCGGTTAAAAGCTTGGGCTTTACCTGCTTTGTTAGGTGGGGTGCTGGTTTTTCAATTGATCTGGGTTGGAACGGACCGCGCCCTCAGTCATTCTGGTCTTTATGGTCTTATGAAAGGGGGCTGCCAAATCTTTGGCTGTCATGTGCCGCCCTTTCAGGATGTGACCCGCCTGGCGCTAGAGGACGTTAGTATGACTGCCTGGTCAAGCGGACGGGCTCAGGTATCGGCAAGGCTGATCAATAAGGCCAGTCGCGTGCAGGGCCTCCCGGTGCTTAAGTTTGTTCTACAAGACAATTCGGGGCGAGACCTGGGTCAAAAATTACTGACCCCCGGTGTTGATTACCAACTTAGAGAAGCGGCCTTGATTGACCTTGAACCCGATGCGCCACAAGGACTTGTTTTTGACGTGGTTGCCCAAAAATCCTATGCCAACGCAACGTCTTATCGCCTTGAGTTGGTGAACCCACTTTAATCTGTTGTTATTATGGCGGCTTTTTGCCGGAGAAGCCCAGTATGCTTGAAATCGGAGGCATTCAACATGCCAGTCGGGTGATTGTCGCGCCAATGGCCGGTGTGACGGATCGTCCGTTTCGGGACCTGTGCCGTGAATTTGGGGCGTTTTGGCTGGTTGGTGAGATGTTGACCAGTGATCAGGGGCTTTGGAAAAGCCGAAAATCTCAAAGCCGTCAAGTCAGTCTGGATGAGACGGGGCCCCGATGGGTCCAGATTGCAGGATCTGACCCCGAGATGATGGCGGCGGCTGCGAAAGCAAACGAAATCGCTGGCGCGGATATTTTGGATATCAACATGGGATGTCCGGCCAAGAAGGTGTGCAACAAAGCGGCCGGGTCCGCGCTGCTTCGGGATGAAGGCTTGGTTGCGGCGATTTTAAAGGCGGTTTGCGCAGCGGTTACGATTCCCGTTACGTTGAAAATTCGTCTTGGTTGGTCGCCGCAAGAACAAAATGCGGAAACCATTGCGCAGATTGCGGAGGCCGCTGGCATTCAAGCACTAACGGTCCACGGCAGAACCCGGGCGTGTCGATTTCAGGGTGAAGTCGACTACGCGGCGATTGCACGGGTTAAAGCGAAAGTCAGTATTCCGGTGATTGGCAATGGTGATATCACCAATGCGCAGCAGGCATCCTCAGTGCTGCAGAACACGGGTGTGGATGCGATAATGTTGGGGCGCGCGGTGCAAGGCAGGCCTTGGCTGCCCGCTGATATTGATCGATTTTTGACAACCGGCTTACCGCCGGTTGAACGATCCTTTGAAACCCAGTGCCGAGCTTTAGCGCGACATGTCCGCGCCTTGCATCATCATTATGGACCTGAACAAGGTCTTCGGATCGCGCGAAAACATGTGGGTTGGTTTCTACAGGCCAACACCCTTGGCAGCGAACCGTTCCGCCAAGCCTTCAATCTTATTCAGTGCGATGCACAACAGCTGGTCTTCCTGGACCGCCTTTGGGACCTCGACGCGGTCGGCGCGGCGGCATGAGCCAAGACGTGGCGGACAGTCTTCAAGGCCCTTTAGGGCGGGTGAGTATCAAGTCTGCTGTCGAAGACACCATCAAAGATTATCTGCGATTGCTTGAGGACCAGCCGATTGATGATTTGTATGCACAAGTCTTGGCTCAGGTTGAACCGTCGTTGCTTCGACAAGTCATGATGCATGTTGGGGATAACCAATCGAAGGCGGCCCGGTTATTAGGCTTAAGCCGAGGGACCTTGCGGACCAAGTTAGGCAAATATGGTCTTTTGTAACCTGGGTCGGCCTGCGCCTCGCCAACGCGCCTTGCCAACGCGCCTCGCCATCGTAATGCGCTGGCGCGCGGTCTAGGCAACCATTTTTTTAAATAGCGATAAAACACAGATAAAACACAGATAAAACACAGTCGAATAAAAGGTGCGATATGGACACGGTTGTCGTAAAGAGTGCATTAATTAGTGTTTCCGATAAGACGGGTCTGGAAGATCTGCTTGCCGCGCTCGCCGCTCGGGGTGTGGCGCTCATTTCGACCGGCGGGACCTATGCGTTCATCCGTGCGGCTGGGTACGAAGTGACTGAAATCTCGGAATACACAGGTTCTCCAGAAATGATGCAAGGTCGGGTTAAGACGCTGCATCCGAAAGTGCATGGTGGCCTGTTAGGTCGCGCGGGGATCGACAACACGGTTATGGCCGAGCAAGCAATTACAGCGATTGATCTGCTCGTTGTTAATTTGTATCCGTTTGAAGCGGTGACCGAGGCGGCAGATTGTTCTTTGGAAACCGCGATTGAAAATATCGATATCGGCGGCCCAGCAATGATTCGATCCGGTGCTAAGAATTTCGATCGGGTGACGGTCCTTACCAGTCCGGCGGACTATGCAGGTCTTATTCAAACGCTCGACGACAACACCGGCGCCGTGCCGCGGCAGGTGCGGTTTGATTGTGCGCGCAAGGCCTTTGCGCGTATCGCGCAGTATGATGCCGTGATTTCGAATTATCTCGCCGCTAGAGAGACCGAGTCAGATCACCATCATCCGAGTTTGTTCCCGTCAGTCTTGTCTCAGCAGTGGGTCAAAGTTCAAGATATGCGGTATGGCGAAAACCCCCATCAGCACGCGGCGTATTATCGCGAGGATCCTGTACAGGCAGGCAGTCTGTCGGATGCGGTCCAAATCCAGGGAAAGGATCTGTCGTTTAATAATCTAGCCGATGCTGATGCCGCCTTGGAATGTGTGCGGTCTTTTTCATCGCCGACCTGCGTTATTGTGAAACATGCTAACCCTTGTGGTGTGGCGTCGGGTCAGGATTTTTTTGAAGCCTACGACAAGGCCTTCGCGACCGATCCAACCTCTGCGTTTGGCGGCATTATCGCGATCAATGGCTGTGTTGATGAGCGTTTGGCTCAAAACATGATCGATCGGCAGTTTGTTGAAGTGCTGGTCGCGGATGCGGTAACGCCCGCCGCGGCTGCGATTTTGGCGACTAAAAAGAATGTCCGGGTGTTAACCGTCGGCGGCGCAAATTCGGGTCAAGTTGGGTTTGATTTAAAACGGGTCTCCGGTGGTCTCTTGGTGCAGACTCGCGATACCTTATTGTATGAACCTGAGCATCTGCAATGCGTCTCTAAACGACAACCCACGGCCCAAGAGCAGATTGATCTGATGTTTGCCTGGAAGGTCGCAAAAAATGTGAAATCCAACGCCATTGTCTATGCAAAGCATGAGCAAACCATTGGGGTCGGTGCGGGGCAAATGAGCCGCGTCTACAGTGCCAAAATCGCCGGAATCAAAGCCGCTGATGAAAATCTGGTGGTGCCGGGTTCTGTTATGGCCTCGGATGCTTTCTTCCCGTTTCGAGATGGGCTGGATGCGGCGGCGGCGGCCGGTATTACCGCAGTGATCCAGCCGGGCGGCTCCGTTCGGGATGAAGAGGTGATTCAAGCAGCAGATGATGCGGGTATGGCGATGCTGTTCACTGGCGTTCGGCATTTTAAGCACTAAACCAGCGCTGGCGCAGGGTTTGCGCAGATGGAGAGGGTAAAAAACGTGAAAATATTAGTGGTGGGCTCAGGGGGCCGAGAGCATGCCTTGGCCTGGAAGTTTGCGCAGTCTGAAAATGTCAGTGTGGTCTATGTTGCACCCGGTAATGGCGGCACAGCGACGGCCGCAAAGCTTGAAAATGTTGATATTGATCCGATGGATTTTGACGCGCTGTGCTCATTTGCTAAAGCGCATCAAATTGAGCTGACCGTTGTGGGGCCGGAAGGGCCATTGGTTGCGGGTATTCAGGCAGCGTTCGCACGCTTTGGGCTTGCGTGCCTTGCGCCCTCGGCGGATGCGGCGCAACTGGAAGGCTCGAAAACCTTCTCGAAAGAATTTTTGGCGCGGCATAACATCCCAACAGCGCGCTTTTCGAGCTTTACCGATCCCAGCGCCGCGAAGACCTTTGCGCAAGAACTAGGGTTGCCCGTTGTGATTAAAGCGGACGGACTGGCGGCGGGAAAAGGCGTCGTGGTGGCCCAAAGTCTTGCGGCCGCCGAGGCTGCGATCGATGACATGTTGTTGGGGAATGCCTTTGGTCGCGCGGGTGCTCGCGTCGTGGTTGAAGCGTTCCTGGTTGGGGAAGAAGCCAGTTTTATTGTTCTAGCCGATGGAACGGATTTCCACGCCTTTGCAACCTCACAAGACCACAAAGCCATTTTTAATGGCGATCAAGGTCCCAATACCGGGGGCATGGGCGCTTATTCCCCGGCACCGGTTGTGACCCAGGCTGTAAGCGAGCGCATTTGCGAACAGATCATTGCCCCGACTTTGCAGGGCCTTTTGAGTGAAGGCATTCACTACACCGGGTTTCTGTATGCAGGCTTAATGATCGATGCCCTCGGGGCGCCCAGTGTGATTGAATTTAATTGTCGGTTTGGCGATCCAGAGACCCAGCCCATCATGATGCGTCTCGAAAGTGATTTGGCTGAAGTGTGTTTGGCGGCCGTCGAGCACCGATTGGCTGAAGAGACGCTTGCCTTCTCACCCAAAGCCGCGCTTGCGGTCGTGCTTGCCAGTGCCGGCTACCCTGGAGATTATGAGGTTGGGGCGCCGATTAGTGGGCTGAGTGAGGTTCAAGATGCGGTTGTTTTTCATGCGGGAACTCGCCTACTCGATGGGGTTTTAACAACGAATGGCGGCCGGGTTTTAACGGTTGCAGCAACCGCGGATTCTGTTGAGCAGGCCCAGCGATTGGTCTATCAGGCCGTGAAGGCGATTCAATTTGAGGGCCAATACCATCGGGACGATATTGGCTATCGCGCAATCGATCGGGAAGCGCGCTAGGTCGTTGAAAGGCCGCCATCGATCGGGATTACCTGCCCGGTAATGTATTGATTGTCGACGAGAAAGGCAACGATCGAGTCGAGGCAGTCAGAGCCTCCCAGGCGGTGCAGGGGGGTGCGTGTAATGAGATCAGTGAGCAGACCCGCATCCTCATAACCCGCTGGTTCAAGCAGTGCGCCGGGCGCGATCCCATTGACTCGGATCCCGGGTGCAAGCTCCAGGGCCAAGCTTTTCGTCAGCATTATTAGCCCGGCTTTGCTTGCAGTGTAGGCGCTATGACCCGCAAGGGGTTTCTCGCCGAAGACATCACATATATTAATAATGCTCGAATAGGGCGCCATGATTGGGGCAAGGCCTTGGCAAATCATGAACGGTGCTTTGAGATTGACGCTAAAGATTTCGTCCCATTGCGCGGGCGACGTGCTGCCAAAAGGCGTACTCGGAAAAACGGCCGCGTTGTTAACAATTAGGTCCAAATGGTCATATTCGGCTTTAACGTCATTGATGAGTTGTGCAACATCTGATTGCTGAGCAAGATCGGCTTGAAAGAGTCGGACTGACTTTGGGCGCGCCTGATTCAGTTTGTGGGCGATGGCGTCGGCGGCTGTTTTTGATTGGCTAAACCCGAGTGCAAGCTGCCAACCTGATTGGTGCAGATGCTCGGCAATGCCGCGCCCGAGTCGTTGCGCGGCGCCAGTGATCAGGGCAACTTTAGTTCCGATCACAAGTTGCTTCAATTCGGCGTAACTGCTCTGCTCGGATCATCGCTTTGATGTCCTGGCCGGATAGGCCGCTCGCGGTCTCCGGCAGGCTCACCTTGGCGGTTTCCTGAACGAGGCGTTGCCAAAGCCCGAGAATCTGAGTCTGCTCCGCCGAATCGATGATCAGCGACTGGCAACTGATGTGAACCGATTGCGCAAAACGCTCAGGTTTTCGTCGGGCGTCACCGCGCTCTAGGACCGCAAGAATGGCGTCCGCGCTCAGCGTCGTGACTTGGCAGAACGCCGCAGCCCAAGTCCGCGTCATGCTGGCAAGTTCCAGCCAGTGCTTCGGGATTGCCAATTGTTTGTTGAGGCCCTGTAAGTCCAAGTCAGGATTTTCAAGGACCAGTTGGCTAAAGCGCGATGGCGGTGACGTATCTGTCGCCGGCCCATCGAGATTTTTGGTTTCGGCGAGTTCAACGCCTTGGAACAGCTGCGCCAACGCATTGACCGACGCGAGTACCGCAAAAAATTCAGAGGGATGCGGCGCGCTAAGCGCTTTTTCGAGCTCTTTGAAGACGCGTTCCCGTGAGAGCGTGTCAAGATCCCCTCGCGCGACCATCTCACGGCACAGCTTTGTTGTGAGATCATGAACCCTGAATCCAAGCCCCTTCAATCGGGCCTGGAACTGGGCCAGGCGTAGGATTCGTAAAGGGTCCTCAGTGAAGGCGTCAGAGACGTGCCGCAGCAGACGGTCGGCAAGATCTTTTTGACCGCCGTAAGGATCAATCAAGGTGCCATCAGGGGCTTTTGCAATCGCATTGATCGTAAGATCGCGCCGACTGAGATCTTCCTCAAGCGTAATACCAGGGTCTGTATCAAAGCGAAACCCTTGATGACCGGGCGCCTGCTTGTACTCCCGGCGCGCCAGCGCATATTCTTCTTGGGTTTCGGGGTGCAAGAACACTGGGAAGTCCTTGCCCACTTGTCTAAAGCCGCGGTCCAGCATCGAATCAGGTGTCTCGCCAACAACGACCCAATCGCGTTCGAGAATTGGCAGGCCGAGTAACGTATCTCGGACGGCCCCGCCGACTAAAAAGGTGTTCATCAATGCCTCATGTCCCATTGGTATGCTTCATTCTGACGCGGCAGGTTGCGTAAAATAGACGCCGTCTTCGAGTCGTAGAGCCGTTAAGTGTCGGCCCCAAACCGCACCTGTGTCGAGTCCGATCAGTCTTTCCTGCCGCACGCCGCCTAAGGCCGCCCAATGCCCAAAGATCAGGGTGTAGTCGGCAAGACTGGCGTGCCGAGTATTAAACCAGGGGGTGAAGCCCTCGGGCGCAGTCTCTGTTTTATGGGTCAACTCGAGCTCACCGGTTGATTTGTAGAAGCGCAGGCGCGTAAAAAAATTGGTTGCAAGGCGCAATCGGTCTGGGGTGGTCAGGGTGTCGGACCAGATTGCTGGGGTATCGCCGTACATATTGTTCAAAAAAGCGTCGACTGAGGCGCCGCGCAGCTGTTGTTCAATCTCATGCGCAAGGTGTTTGACTTGATCCAAAGACCAAATATCAGGGAGCCCAGCGTGAACCATTAACCGCTGATTGACATCATCGCAGATGAGTAGCGGTTGCTTTTGTAACCACGCAACAAACTGCTCTCGATCAGGATGGGTCAGTAAATCTCCGATCGTGTCACTCGGGGTGGGTGTTTTGATGCCTTTGGCGAGCGCTAAAAAGTGCAGATCGTGATTGCCTAGGGCCACCTTAAGGTTCGGTAAGGCCATTAAATACTGTAGGGTTTCAACGTTCTTGGGGCCCCGGTTAATCAGGTCTCCGGCGCACCAGAGCGTGTCGGTCTCGGGCTTAAAATGTACTTGGGTCAAGAGCGCCATCAAGGTGTCAAAGCAGCCCTGTATATCCCCGACAGCATAGGTACTCACGATGCGTTCTGGCTCAAAAGGTTGGCACATCGAACGTAATCGGCAACGGTCAAAGACTCGGCTCTTTCACTTGGGTCAATGGCCAGCGCCTTTAATTGATCGGTTGTTAGCAGACTCGATAAAGAATTTCGCAGCGTTTTTCGGCGTTGGCCAAACGCGGCAACCAGAATGTCAGACAAGGTTTTTAAGTTGGTTGCTGGGTGGGGTGGCGGCGCGTGTGGCCGCAATTGAACCACGGCCGAGGTGACTTTCGGGGCGGGTTTAAAAGCGGTAGGCGGCACATCGAATAATTTTTCAATCTCGCAGTGATACTGCGCCATCACCGAAAGCCGGCCATAGGCTTTGGTGTTGGGGACTGCTCCCATTCGGTCGACGACCTCTTTTTGGAGCATAAAAGTCATGGCGGCGACCCGTGTGCCAAGTTCAAAGAGGCGAAAAAGCAGGGGCGTCGAGATGTTATAGGGGAGGTTGCCCACAATCATTAACGGCGCCACGAAGTCATTAAAGTCAACGGTTAGAACATCTGCTTCGATGATGTTGACCGAGCTAGGCAGTAAGCGCCGAAGATTTGGAATCAAGTCTCGGTCGAGCTCAATAATGGTCATGTCTGGCGTACTGTGAACCAATCGCTTGGTTAAGACGCCGTGCCCTGGCCCGATCTCAATGAGGGATTGTCCGGCTGTGGGCCGAACGCTTCCGCATATCCGATCAATGATTAGGTCATCCTGAAGAAAATTTTGACCAAAGCGTTTTTTTGCGCGCATCATCATTTAGGAACTGACCATGCGATCTGCGAGGTGAATTGCAGCCAAGAGGCTGCCGTGATCCGCACGACCGGTACCTGCAAGATCGAGGGCCGTCCCGTGGTCAACAGAGGTTCGAACGATTGGCAATCCCAGCGTGACATTAACGGCATGTCCAAACCCACTGTGTTTGAGCACGGGCAAGCCTTGATCGTGATACATGGCGATAACAGCATCGACGCCCTGCAGCGCCTGTCGGGTAAAAGCCGTGTCGGCGGGCAATGGGCCTTGAACAAAATGGCCGCGGCTTTGGAAATCTTCGATAACGGGCGTAATGATGTCAATTTCCTCCCGACCGAGATAACCGGCCTCGCCAGCATGCGGGTTCAGACCACAGACGCTGATGCGCGGCTTGGCAATGCCAAAGTCTTCCCTGAGTGATTTTAAGGTTTGCGCGATGGTTGCTCGAACGACCTCGGGGGTGATCGCGCGAGCAACCTCGGATAAGGGCAAGTGGGTTGTAACCAATGCGACTCTGAGCTCACCATCGGCCAACATCATGACCACCTTATCGGTTTGCGTGCGTTCGGCCAGCCATTCGGTATGTCCGCTGAAAGCAATGCCGCTTTGATTGACGACGGATTTTTGGATCGGTCCCGTCACGAGGGCGGTTTTGGGATCAGCTTCCCAGAGTGAAATCGCTTTTTCTAAGCATTGCACAACGAAAGGGCCCGAGCGCATGTCGAGCTTGCCGGCTTGGACGGTGTAACCGAGGTCACACGGTATGACGTTGAGGTGGCCAGGCGCATAGTCTTTCGGATTGGATAGCACTCGGAGTGCGCATTTTATTCCGAGTAAGTCAGCGCGTGCTGCGAGCGCCTCAGGGTCTGCTAAATAGATTCTTTTGAGTGCATCGGGCAACAGCGCATCGCTTGCCAAGCAAACATCCATACCAATGCCAGCGGGCTCTCCCGGTGTAATGACAAGCGTATGGTCAGATTCTGATTTCGACAAACGCATCTTCCCTGATTTCACGAACCCAATTATCAACTTCCTCATCAAAAGATTGATTCCTGAGATAGTTACCCACTTGATTGCGTTTGAATGTCTGACTGAAATCCTCGATTCGGCGACCCGTCACTTCCAGAAAGTGGAATCCAAACTCGCTTCTAAAAACCGGACTGACTTCATTAACTTGAGTTTCAGAGATGGCTTTCTCAAAGGGGCCGACAAATTCATCACCGTTACTCCAACCGAGGTCGCCGCCATTCAAGGCCGAGCCGGGATCTTCAGAGTAGAGCCGCGCGACCTCTTCGAAGGCGCGTCCACTGATCACTTCTTCTCGCAAGCTCTCGGCCAAGGCTTCGGCCTCTTCGAGCGATCGGATCTCATTGGGATTGATCAAAACATGACGAACCCGAGTTTGATCAATCATGCCTTGTGCTGCTGCGCCACGTTTTTGTAGTAATTTAATAATATGGAAGCCGGAGCCGCTTTGAATCGGCCCTTTCACCTCGTTGACAGCAAGATCGGTCACAAGATCTGAGAATAAAGTGGGGAGTGCGCCGGGTTTCCGCCATCCTAGATCGCCGCCCTCAAGGGCATTTTTGCCCGCTGATTTGGCCATTGCCAGGGCTTGAAACTCAGCGCCGGCATTGAGTTCAGAGACTAAGGTGTCTGCCTGCGCTCGGATGCCTTGGATCGCGGCTTGGGACATTTCTGAATGGGTTGCCAGCAGGATATGACCGACCCGATACTCATCGGCGGTGAGTTCTCTGCCCGCATCTGAATTGAGAAAATCGTCGATTGCTTGTTCGCTGATTTCAATTCGGTTGTTCATGACGCCTTGCTGAACTCGGCCAATCATGATTTCTCGCTCGATTTGCTGACGCATCCCTCGGTAGGAGATGCCATCAGCGGTGAGGGCTTGTCTAAACTGCTCGAGACTCAGTTTATTTTGGCCGGCAATTCTCGCCATGGCTTCATTCAACTCTGCATCGCTTACCCGTACTCCGGCGCGGCGCGCCATCTGGAGTTGGAGGCTCTCAACGACCAGACGCTCAATAATTTGTTCGGTGAGGATGTCATCGCTCGGCAGGCTACTCGGGTTAGCAGCTTGTGCTCGTATGGCTTTGGCCCGCTCAGCGACTTCCGAACGGGTGATGATGTCGTCGTCAACAATCGCTGCGATCTGATCAAGCACAATCGGCAAGCCGAACGCGGGCAGACTGACGAGGCTCAAATAAAGGAGGATAAAGGGCATTTTGAACATGTTCGTAACCTTGATTCTGTTGGTTTTAAGCAGGTCGCTTGGCGTCATCGGGTTGCGGCGGTAAAGCCAGGAACACTGCGCTCAAAAACCCGGGTCATGTCACTGCCAATTTGCATCAACCCTTTGAGTTCAAATGAGAAGAAGATACCGGTCCGAGTTTGAGCATCTATTTGGTATTGGCCTGCCACCCATGTGAGCTTGGGGTCAAAGGACTTTCTATAAGCCGCGTCAACCGTCCAGCAACAGCCATTGTATGACACACCGAGGAGGGACTCTATATCTTTACTCGCTCGATTATTACGGCCCCATAATCCCCTAACTTGAAAACCTTTCCCGATTGGGGCTTGTAAGGCGATCTGAGAGACGCTCGATTCAGGCATTATCCCGGCCTGCCCAAACAAATGCTCGGCAGTTCGATATCGATGCTGGAGGCTGATCAAGGTTGAACCGCCTGGCCGATAAGACAGGCTGAGGAATCCAGAGGCGATCGCCTGCTGTTGGTGCTGATACGAAAGATCAATTCGACCCGTGATGGCGCCAGCGCTCGTGAGTTCCGCTTGAAAGTCAGTTTGATGCCCGCGACGACCACCGCGGGCGGGTTGGTCTGTGGTTGCTTGATACGATTGTCCCACACTGATGCGGCCGAGTTGATGGCCGCTGGATCGTTCTAGCCAGCGGTGGTCAACACCCAGTGCGAGGGTATGGCCCGAGACGCCCCAATCGGCGCCGACGGACGCATAAGGGTTGAACATGGAGGGATAGTTGGGTTCGAGCCAGGCGGAATCGATACCGAATTGTGGTTGATCGCGATGGTTACGACCCAGCGTGATCGAAATCTTGGGTTCAAGAATGCGATCGATCGAACGGGTGCCGCCTTGATGTGTGAGCCGAGTCCCGGCTAAAACGTGCAGGAATGGGCTGTTGAAAACGGGTCCGGCCTCCGCCTCTTGCGTTGCTCGATATCGTCGAAGCTTTGCGCCAACGGTGCTTTGTACGTAGCCCAGCGCGTTCTCGTAAGGCCAAGTTAATTGTGCATCGAATACCTGACGCTGACCCTGAAAAGTGTCCGGGTCTGGATCCTGCATGCGTGATTCTGTCAGACGTAGGCGGGTTGTCCCACGTAAACGTCCCAAAGATCGGTTGTATTGAATATCGAGTTCCGGGCGCTTTTCAATTTGTTGATTCAGTTGCGGCACGAGCATCTGAAACCCTTGATAGGATAAATCAGCCTTTAAATGGGTGCGTTCATACTGCAGGGAGATCCGTTGATTCAAAGCCGGTAAAATGCTGCCGTATTGGGGGTTGGCTGGACGAAGTCCGCCCAGATGACCACTGTAGGGGGCCAGATCACTATCGAAATCGCGTAAGAAGTTTAGGTCCGAGGCCTTGCTGAAATTGATTTTGGTTGTCAGTCCGGCAAGTTTGAAGTCGTAAAAAAGACTCATCATGTTGCGGTTAGACGCGTCTTGATTTTGACTCGGTGCCAAGGATCTTAAATCATTGACGCGATCCTCTGGCAGAAACGCGCCATTGAATTGCCCTTGTTGGTTAGCCCCAAGGCCTCTGACTTCGGCCTCAAAAAGTTGCCCGCGCTGACTCATGTGCCGGAGACCAAGGGTTGCGTCAAGATCGGAGCGGAAGTTGAAGTAGTATTTTAAATCAGTCTCAACCCCGTTTCGGCTGTTCTGAGACAACCCAATGGGTAAAAAGCCGCTCTGACGTTCGGTCGTTACCGGTATTTTTAAATAAGGCAGGTACAAAACCGGAACCTGTTTGATCCGAAGGACCATATCTTTAACGGTCAGAGCGCTTTGGACTTGGTCGGCGACCAGTGAACCACTCGAAATCTGCCAAAAGTCAGTGCCGCGGGGACACCGGGTAACCACGCCTTCAGACAGTTCAAAACGCTGACGCCCGCTGAGCTTGATTTCGGCAGCACTGCCCCGAAGATTTGATTGGGGCTGTAGAAACTGCGCTTGTTCGACTGATCCCGCCCCGATTAAAAAGTTACCGGAGGCTCGTGTACCTGTAATGCACAGATTGGCATCCACAATGGAGACGTTATTGTTCAAGGTTATTCGATTGTCGTTAAAGCTCAATTGGGCATTGTCGGCCTTTAAGCGGACGTCTTTGTTGTAAATTAGGACGTCACCAAAAATTTCAGCAAAAGCGTCCGGGCGAACGTTGGCGCGCAGCGCAGAAATGTGTGTGCTGCCGTCAATGCCACTAACGCCCGCAAAATCTGGGTTACGACACTGCGCTGTCGTCAGGCCGATCGATCCGGCAGCGAGCAGGGGCGCGCCTGCGCAGAGCACGATTAGGGTAAGCAGTGGTCTCATTCCGAATCGGAGGAACCGATGAGGCATAGTAAACATCTGGGTTTTCGCCGAGGTCCAAGAATAAGCCATAATGGGGGAGATCAACAGAGAACCCGGAGCCGATTGATGGATACCCGATTGAGACAACTCAGTCATTGGGCCAGTGCCCAATTCCTCCCGGCCGGGCAAGCAACACTTTCGGTCGCTGATTTTGTTTCGGTTTCGGATGATGCTAGTTTTCGGCGCTATTTTCGCTGCCCGAAACTGGACCGAGCGATCGTGTTCATGGATGCGCCACCGGATAAAGAACCGCTTCAAGACTTTCTGGCGATTGGCAATGCGTTGTCTGCGGCGGGTGTGCCTGCACCCGAATTTTTTGCCATCGACATTGAAACCGGGTTTTTAGCGCTGTCCGACTTTGGGGACCGACAGTTACTCGGCCTAGTCCAAGACGAGCCTGACGCTGTTTTGTCGATCCTTTCCGAGGTGACGGGTTTGCTGAACACCGTGGCAAGGGTTGACTGCACGCTGCCGGTCTATAGTGAGTCGATGTTGCGGGCCGAGATGGACTTGTTCCCAACCTGGTATTTGACGCGCCTGTTGGGCTTAACACTGACCGATGCGTTTTGGCCTGTATGGCAAGACGTTTGTGATCGGTTGGTTGCATCCGCACTGGCTGAACCCCAGGTCTTTGTTCATCGTGATTTTCACAGTCGCAATATCATGGTGCCGTCGAAGGGGGGCTTGGCCCTGCTGGATTTTCAGGATGCGGTGCGGGGGCCGTTGAGTTATGACCTCGTGTCGTTATTAAAGGATTGCTACATCGAATATGAACCTTGGATGCAGCAGGAACTTGTTGAAGACTATCGACAAGCTTGGCTGTCTGATCCGCAGGTCCGGGCTATGACGCCAATCGCGTTTTTTCAGACCTTTGAGCGCATGGGGTTACAACGCCATTTAAAATGCGCGGGCATCTTTTCGAGACTTTGCTTGCGGGATGGTAAATCACGGTACCTAAACGACATTCCGATGGTGATGAAATACGTGGCGACGGTTTGCCAGAGCCAGCCTGAGTTCCGTGATTTTTTTCAGTGGCTACAAGCCTTTGTCTTGCCAGACCCAATGGGTAGATCCGCATGAAAGCGCTGTTGCTGGCGGCAGGCCGGGGTGAGCGGATGGGTGCGCTCACCCATAATTGTCCAAAGCCGCTCTTGTCGATTGGCAAAGAGCGGCTCATTGAACGACATTTGAGGCGGTTGAAGGCCGCTGGGGTCGATGAGGTCGTGGTGAACTTGTATTACTTGGGCTCTCAGATCAAAGCGCACTTGGGTGATGGTAGGTCTTATGGGGTCCGAATTGTCTATTCTGAGGAATCATCCCTTTTAGATACGGGTGGCGGCGCCCGAGCCGCGTTGTCTCTGCTGGGCAATGATGCCCCCTTTTTGATGATCAGCAGTGATGTGGTGACCGATTTTGATTTTAGAGCGCTCACGCAACTTACGCCGGATCTTGCGCATTTGGTTCTGGTGCAGAATCCCGCACATCACCCAAGCGGAGATTTTTCACTGAACGCCAAGGGGGCGGTTTTGCCTGGATCAGCATTAACTTATTCCGGGATTGGCGTGATCGCGCCGGCGCTCATTCAGTCGTCGACGAAAGCCTGCTTTGCCATGCGCGAGGTGTTGTTTCCGGCGGCCGAGCAAGGTCGTCTGACCGGTTGTGTCCATGATGGCTATTGGTCGGATGTCGGCACACCTGATCGGCTGCAGAACACGCAGGCAGATTTTGAGGCTGGTCTGTGTCGTTGATCAGTTGGATCCTGTAAACTGCTCGCCCTAAGCCGGGCGCAGAGCAAGCAGTGTGCCGTGATGCCTTGTTGAATTGACGCTCATGCCGAGCAAGAGGGGTCTATGAAAAACGATAGTTGGATCGCGCCGTCGATATTAGCGGCCGATTTTGCCCGGCTAGGGGCCGAAGTCGATGCCGTGCTCGAGGCCGGTGCCGACATCATCCATTTTGATGTCATGGACAACCATTACGTCCCGAATTTGACCATTGGCCCAATGGTCTGCCAGGCCTTAAGACAGTACGGCATTGCCGCGCCCATTGATGTGCATTTGATGGTTGAACCGGTTGATCGAATGATTGGCGACTTTATTGAGGCGGGTGCCAGCTACATTACCTTTCACCCGGAAGCGTCGCGACATGTCGACCGTTCACTTGAACTGGTAAAATCGGCCAACGTCAAAGCTGGATTGGTTTTAAATCCTGCGACGCCGATCTCGTGCCTCGATTATGTGATGGACAAAGTCGATATGATCCTGGTGATGTCGATTAACCCAGGGTTTGGTGGCCAGACGTTTATTGATACAACCCACCGTAAAATTCAGGCCATTCGCGCTTTGATTGACGATAGTGGTCGGGATATTCGGCTTGAGGTCGATGGTGGCGTTAAAGTGGATAACATCGCCGCGATTCAGGCATCCGGCGCCGACACGTTTGTTGCAGGTTCGGCTATTTTTGGACGTCCAGACTATGCCGCAACGATTCAATCGATGCGCGCGGCGCTTGCCGCTGCCTAGGTTGAGATGACGGACTTGGCCCACAACACGCCCGCCTACCTTGCCACGCTTTTGGCCGAGGGATGCCGGCACTTGCCGGTTTGTCGGGAACTGGTCGCGGATTTTGAAACCCCCTTGTCGTGCTATGCCAAAGTGGCGCGAGGACCCTACAGCTACCTGCTAGAGTCGGCCAACCAAGGCGGCGAGAAGTGGTCTCGATTTTCGATCATTGGCTTGCCGGCAAGACGGATTTTAAGAGTTATCGGTGATCGACTGACGTTGACTGATAATGGCGCGCTCGTTAGAGATGAGGTGATTGAAGACCCGCTGGCCGAGATTGCTCAACTCCAAGAAGCCTTTAGTTACCCAAGCTGCGCGGGGATGCCGAACTACACCGGTGGCCTTGTGGGTTACTTCGGGTATGACACGGTTCGCTATGTCGAGCCTAAAATCAAAGATTCAGCCCCCCCGGACGAGCTGGGTTCTGCCGATATTGTTTTAATGGTTTCCGACGATGTCATCGTGTTTGATAACGTCAAGGGTCGAATGCACCTTGTGACCCACGTGAGCGATCTGAGTCCGGATCAGATGAATCAAGCCGCGCTGCGTTTAGATGCGATGCAAGGCTGTTTGAAAGGGGCGCTGCCGGATGAGTTCGTTGCGCCAAAGGTTTCTCCGAAACTCGAAGAGCATGATTTTATTTCGTCTTATGGCGAAGATCAGTTCAAGGTGGATGTGGCGCACCTGAAAGAATACATTGCGGCTGGCGACGTGATGCAGGTGATTTTGTCCCAACGTTTGTCGTGCAGCTTTGAAGCGGCGCCGCTGAATCTCTACCGGGCCCTGCGCGCCTTGAACCCCTCGCCCTATATGTATTTTATGGACTTAGAGACCGTTCAGATTGTGTCGTCATCGCCTGAAATTTTGGCGCGTTTGGAGCATGGAGAGGTGACCGTTCGTCCGCTTGCGGGGACTCGGCGGCGGGGCAGGTCCCCAGAAGAAGATCTTGAGATGGAACGTGAGTTGCGGGCGGATCCCAAGGAGCAAGCAGAGCACTTGATGCTCATCGATCTCGGCCGTAATGATATTGGTCGGGTCTGCGAAACGGGAACCGTTGCGGTTTCAGAGATGATGACCATTGAGCGATACGCCCATGTGATGCATTTAGCATCCAACGTGTGCGGTCGTTTGAAGCCAAACCTCACAGCCATTGATGTCCTTAAAGCGACCTTGCCGGTGGGGACTTTGAGCGGCGCACCCAAAGTTCGCGCCATGGAATTGATTGATGCGTTTGAGCCTGTGAAGCGCGGTATTTTTGGGGGCGCAGTCGGGTATCTGTCTTGGCAAGGCCAAATGGATACCGCCATTGCAATTAGAACGGCGGTCATTCAGAACGGCAGGTTGTTTGTCCAGGCGGGCGCTGGCATCGTGGCAGATTCTGAGCCCCATCTTGAATGGAAGGAAACCCTCAATAAAGCGCGCTCGGTCATGCAGGCTGCAATGATTGCCGAAGACGGTCTAAGGTTTCGCGATTCGAGCGAGGACAATCGATGAAGGTCATTGACGGTCATGGAATAGGTTGTTTTAAGCGCTGCGCGCCTCGAGGTTCCAGATGTTATTGATGATTGATAACTACGACTCCTTTACGTACAACGTGGTGCAATATCTCGCGGAATTGGGCGCAGAGGTTAAGGTGGTGCGCAACGATGAGATTTCGGTTGATGATGTTCAGGCGTTAAAACCGAGCCACATTGTTATTTCCCCTGGACCTTGCACGCCCAATGAGGCGGGTATTTCGATGGGCGTGATTGATCGGTTTCGCGGCGTGATCCCGATATTAGGCGTTTGTTTGGGTCATCAAAGTATCGGTCAGGTGTATGGCGGAGCGGTCGTGCGCGCCCCTCGGGTGATGCATGGTAAAACCTCCGAGATTTTCCACACAGGGGTTGGCGTCTTTAGCGGTCTGCCCAGCCCGTTCGTGGCGACGCGCTATCACTCTTTGGTGCTTGCGCCAGAGTCGCTGCCGGATACGCTGGAGGTCACTGCGTGGACTTCGTTTGAAGACGGCTCGATGGAGGCCATTATGGGCGTGAGACAAGTGGCTGACGGGGTCGAAGGGGTGCAATTTCACCCTGAGTCGATTTTGACCGAGCACGGACACGCGTTGCTGAATAACTTTTTAACTCAAGGCCTTGGCGTATGAGCTTACCGACGCTGTTAGCAAATTTAGTGGCACAAAAGGATCTTTCTGACGAGCAGATGACGTTGTTGATGCATGCCATTATGACGGGCGAGGCAACCGAGGCTCAGATCGGCTCGGCCCTGACGGCTTTGCGCATTAAAGGGGAAACCGTTGTGGAGATTGCGGCGGCGGCCAAAGTGATGAGAGCATTGGCGGCGCGGGTCACGGTGGACACAAGCGGCCTCGTTGATACCTGCGGCACCGGTGGCAGCGGCTCGAACAAGTTTAATGTCTCAACCGCGAGCGCCTTTGTCGCAGCCGGCGCGGGTATCAAGGTCGCAAAGCACGGCAACCGGGCGGCATCAGGAAAGAGCGGTAGTGCGGACGTTCTGGAAAGCGCTGGCGTTCACCTT